>JALYVZ010000059.1 GCA_030852965.1 Actinomycetota bacterium
CCGCTGGTCGGCAGCGTCGGCAGCGTCGGTGGCGCCGAGATCGGCAGCGTCGGCGGCGCCGAGATCGGCAGCGTCGGCGGCGTGCGGCCACCCGGCAGCGGGGTGGCCGGAAGCAGCCCGGTGAAGTAGCTGTCGAACCAACGGCCGTTGCCAAGCGCGTTGGTGAACACGGTGGCGAACGGCCCGAGCCGGCGGATGCCGGCAACGATGTCGTCCTCGTGCTTCTGCAGGGTGCGGGTGAGCCGGTCGAGCTCCCGCAGCGTGGGATCGATCTCGGCTTCGTTGTCCTTGACCAGCCCGCTCAGCTGCGTGGACAGTCTCCGAGTGCCGTCCAGCAGCCGCGAGATCGCCTCCTCTCGGGCGTGCAGCTCGTCGAGCAGCTTCGTGCCGTCGGAGAGGATCGCGGTGATGTCGTCGTTGCGGGCGGCCAGCAGACCGGTGGTCTTGTCGGTGTTGTCCAACAGGTGCGAGAGCTGATCGTTGCGGGAGGCGATCGTCACCGAGAGCCGGCTCAGACCGTCCAGCGACGCGCGCACCTCCCTCGGGGTGTCCTTGAACGTCTCGGACAGGGTTCGCAGGCTCGCCGCCAACTGGTTGGTGTCCAGCTCACCCACCGTGTCACTGAGCTGGTTGAACACCTGCACGACGTCGTAGGGGGCAACCGTACGTTCCAGCGGGATCTGGTCGTCGGATCCCAGCGGTCGGCTGCCCGCCGGGTCGATCGCCAGGAACTTGTTCCCCAGCAGCGTCTTGATCTGGATGGAGGCCGAGCTCGCGTCGCCGATGTCGGCGTCCTTGGCCCGGAACGCAACCAGCACGTGTCCCCGATCCAGCGACACCTTGGTGACCTTGCCGACCTTGACCCCGGCGATGCGCACCTCGTCCCCGGCGGCCAGCCCGGCCGCCTCGGAGAACTGCGCCTGGTACAGCGTGCCGGATCCGATCACCGGCAGGCTGTCCACCTGGTAGGCCAGCACCAGCAGCATGCCGATCACCGCAAGGCTGATCAGCCCGATCGGGAGTGGGTTGCGCTTGCTGAACGACTTCATCAGCCGCCCTCGCCGTTGTGAATGCCGAAGTTGTTGGGCAAGCCGGACGCGTCGCAGCGGCTGGCCGTACCAACGCCGGGGACGGGTGGCAGTGTCGCCGGGGGAACCGGAACAATGATCGGCGGCAGACCAGGCACCGGGATCGTGACCGTGCCGCCGACGCTCACCCTGAGGTCGCACAGGAAGAAGTTGAACTGCGAGGCGTAGGTACCCAGTGGGACCAGCACGTCCAGCTTCCTCGGCAGCGTCATCAGGAAACGGGTCACCAGGTTCTCGTTGTCGTTCAGGTTGCCGGCCAGGTCGCCGAGATGCTTGATGTCCTGCCGCAGTGGCGGTCGGGCATCGTGCAACAGATCGGCGGTGGCATCGGTCAGCTCGCCGATCGAGTCGATCGCGTTGCCGATGGTGCGGCGGTCCCGGGACAGTCCGGACACCAGCTGCCGGACCGTCACCACCAGCTGGGTGAGCTCGGTGTCTCGCGCGTTGACGGTGTCCAGAACCGCGTTCAGGTTGTCGATAACCTCCCCGATCACCTGGTCCTTGTCGGCGATCGTGCTGGTCAGCGTCGCGGTGTGGGCAAGCAGGTCGGTGACCGTGCCACCTTCGCCCTGCAGGACCTTGACCAGCTCGAAGGACAGCTGGTTGACGTCCCGTGGGGAGAGCGCCTGGAACAGCGGCCTGAAACCGTTGAAGAGCTGGGTGAGGTTCACCGCCGGATGGGTCTGCTCCAGTGGGATCGTCGCCCCCTCGGGCATCCGCTCGGGCGGCCCGACGCCCTGCTCCAGCGCGATGAAACGCTGCCCGATCAGGTTGCGGAACTTGATGGTGGCCTGGGTGGCCCGTGGCAACACCAGGCTCTGGCGCACGGAGAACTCGACCAGTGCGACCTTGCGATCGACGAGCCGGATGTCGTCGACCTGGCCGATCCGGACGCCGGCTATGCGAACCTCGTCGCCCTTGTTCACCCCGGTCGCGTCGGTGAATCTGGCACTGTAGGTGGCGGTGTCGCCACCGACCTTGTTGGCGATCGTGCCGGCGAGCAGGGCCGTGCACAGCAGGGTGATCACCGCGAAGATCAGGAACTTGGCCAACGGGCCGCCGACCCCACGCAACGCTCTCATCGGCCCATCCCTTCGGCGCTACGCAGCAGGATCGCCGGCCCGGCCGGCGGGTGCGTCGAGCCGTCCTGAGCCGGGCCGCCGGGGTACTGGGGCAGGGGCGGGGTGTTGTCGTAGCACCTTGGCCCGCGATCGTCGGTGACCTCCGGCTCGTCCTGGTGTGGTACGAACTTGCCTCTGGTGGCGGTGATCACGAGATTGATCCGCAGCGCGGGGCGTGCAGTGCCCCCCCCGAACACGGCATTGGCCAGCGGAACCGCGGCGGCCAGCCGGTTGAACAGGCACACGTACTCCGGGGAGTATCGGGCCAGCAGGTCCAGGGTCGGCCGAGCCGTGTCGGACAGGTGGATGATGTTGCTGCCGTTCTTGTCGAGGAAGTCCCGCAGATCGTCCGAGGCGTCGGTGACGGTGCCGAATAGATCGTTGAGGTCGTCGCGCCGCTGGACGAGCGTGTTGCTGGTGGTGTTCAGGTTGCGCAGGCCCTCGATGAGGTTCGGAGCGGCCTGACTCTGGGTGTCGGTCAGCGGTGGCAACGCCTGGATGTCAGCGCTCAGATCGGGCAGCCCGGAGTTGAACCGGCTCAGGAACTGGTGCAACTGGGCGACGGTGTCACCGAGCTCTGCGCCCCTGCCGCTGAGTGCCTGGCTCAACGCACCGAGGGTGTTTGCCAGGTCGGCCGGCTTGACCGCCTGCAGCAGCGGCAACAGGTTGGTGAACAGCTGCTCGACCTGGACCGCCTTTCCGCTGCGGTCCCTGGGGATGTCGTCTCCGGCCGTGAGGCGCTCCGGCGACGGCGCGTCCGGAGTCTCCAGGGCCAGGAAGCTTTCGCCGAACAACGACTTGGGCAGGATCATCGCTCGGACGTTGCGTGGGATGTGTGCGACCCTGGCCGGGTCCAGCTCGAGGTGCAGGACCGCTGTGTCGCCCCGCGACTCGGCATCGGCCACGGTGCCGACCGCGACACCGCGGACCCGCACCTCGGCGTTGGGCAGGAAGCTGTTGTCCACCGAGGCGATGTGCACGGTCACCGGCACCCGGTCGGTGAAGGCCTTGTTGTAGACGGCCACGCAGGTCCCGAGCACGGCCACCACCAGCACCACCATGCCCAGACCCAGGAGTCGGCGCGGCGTCGAGGCCAGTCGGTCAGCCATTTCCTAGGCGATCTTCACTGTCGTGGTGGCGCCCCAGAGCGCCAGGCTCACGAAGATGTCGAACACGAATATCAGTACGAGCGAGGCCCGCACCGACCGCCCGACCGCCACGCCCACACCGGCCGGGCCGCCGGTGGCACGGTAACCGTAGTAGCAGTGGATCAAAATGATCAGCACCGCGATAACCAGGACCTTGAGGAAGGAGTACAGGATGTCGATCGGGGGCAGGAACAAGTTGAAATAGTGGTCGTAGGTGCCCAGCGACTGGCCGTAGAACAGCGACACGGTCAGCCGGGAGGCCACGTAGGACATCAGCAGCCCGGCCGCGTAGAGCGGCACGATGGCGACGAACCCGGCGATCACCCTGGTGGTGACCAGGAACGGCAGGCTCGGCACCGCCATCACCTCCAGCGCGTCGATCTCCTCGGAGATCCGCATCGCGCCGAGCTGGGCGGTGAACCCGGCGCCCACCGTGGCGGTGAGCCCGATCGACGAGGTCAGCGGGCCGATCTCCCTGGTGTTGAAGTACGCCGAGATGAACGCGGTGAAGGCGGCCGCTCCGAGCTGGTCCAGACTGGAGTAGAGCTGCAGACCGACCACCGCGCCGGTGAACGAGGTCAGCAGCGCCACGATCACCACCGTGCCACCGACCAGCGCCAACCCGCCGGCGCCGAACGTGACCTCGGTGAGGATCCGCAGCACCTCTTTCTTGTACCGGGTCAGCGTCTTGGGTGCCCAGCGGATCGCCCGGATGTAGAACCAGCCCTGATCGCCCAGGGTGTCCAGAATGCCGACCGGTGCCGACGCCAGCCCCCTCGCGCGCTCGGCGAAGCTTTTCCCCACGTCAGCCGCCCTTCGGCGGGACGACGGACAGATACACCGTGGTCAGCACCACGTTGATCAGGTATACCAGCACGAAGCTGATCACCACCGACTGGTTCACCGCGTCGCCAACGCCCTTGGGTCCGGGGGGCGGGTTGAGCCCCCGGTAGGCGGCCACCACGCCGGCGGCGATGCCGAAGGACACCGCCTTGACCGCGCCGATCACCAGGTCGGCCGGTTGGGCCAGCAGGGAGAAGCCGGCCAGGTACGCGCCAGGGGTGCCGTTCTGCAGGATCACGTTGTAGAAGTAGCCACCGGCCACCCCGACGATGGTGATCAGTCCGTTCAGCAGCACCGCCACGATGGCCGCCGCCAGCACCCGGGGCACCACCAGCCGCTGGACCGGGGAGATGCCGAGCACCTCCAGGGCGTCGATCTCCTCGCGGATGGTCCGGGCACCCAGGTCGGCGCAGATCGCGGTGCCACCGGCGCCGGCGATCAGCAGCGCGCAGAGGATCGGGGCGGCCTGCTGCACGTTGGCAAACACGCTGGCCGCTCCGGTGAACGACTGCGCCCCGATCTGGCGGACCAGCGAGCCCAGCTGCAGCGAGATCACCGCGCCGAACGCCATCGAGACCAGGACGGCGGGCAGGATCGAGACGCTGGCGATGAACCACAGCTGCTCGATGAGCTCCTTCAGCTGGAACGGTCGCTTGAAGACGTTGCGCCCGACATCCAGGCCGAGCGCGAACACCTTGCCGACCTCGCTGAGGGCCGTCCTCGGAGCCGACCGCACCGCACCACTCATGTACCCACCCAGCGCTCAGCGTGATCATGAGCCAGGTCCGCGGTGGCCTCACGACAATCGCTCACGACTGTCTCCGGTCGTCGGGTACATCGCCGCCCGGGCAGCCGGTCGCTCACACGTCCGGGACACACCACGCGGTCGGTGTACATCCCCGTACGAGAGATACAACGTGCAACGGGTGGCGCAGTTACTCACCGGTTCGGGTTCAGGGATTAGGGTGTCCTCAATCGGAGAGTGAGGACATGCCGTGCCAGGACCCCTGACCGGGCTGAAGGTTGTCGAGCTGGCCGCAATCGGCCCTGCGCCGCATGCCGCGATGATCCTGGCCGATCTCGGCGCCGACGTCGTGCGGGTGGAACGGCCATCCGGCGGCTTCAAGGTGTCCGACGGCAAGGACTACTCGCAGCGCGGTCGACGGTCGGTGGCTGCCGACCTCAAGACCCCGGCCGGCCGGGACACCGTGCTGCGGCTGGCCGAGCGCGCCGACGTGCTGCTGGAGGGGCTGCGCCCCGGGGTCACCGAGCGTCTCGGGGTCGGCCCGGCCGACTGCCAGGCCCGCAACGAGCGGCTGGTCTACGCCCGGATGACCGGCTGGGGGCAGGACGGCCCGATGGCCACCCGCGCCGGCCACGACATCAACTACATCTCGCTCACCGGGGTGCTGCACGCGATCGGCACGCACGACAGCCGGCCGATCCCGCCGCTCAACCTGGTCGGTGACTTCGGCGGCGGGTCGATGCTGCTGGTCATCGGCGTCCTGGCCGCGCTGGCCGAACGCGGAAACTCCGGCAAGGGGCAGGTGGTGGACGCCGCGATGGTCGACGGCGCCAGCGTGCTCGCCCAGATGATCTGGTCGATGCGGGCGACCGACTCGTGGAGTGACGAGCGCGGCTCCAACCTGCTCGACACCGGCACCCCGTTCTACGACACCTACGTCTGCGCGGACGGCGGGTACGTGGCGGTCGGCTCGCTGGAACCGCGGTTCTACGCCGAGCTGCTCAGGGGTCTTGAGCTGCAGGACGCCGGGCTGCCGGCGCAGTACGACAGGTCCGGTTGGCCCATCCTGCGGGCGAGGTTCACCGCCGCGTTCGCCGCCAAGAGCCGCGACGAGTGGACGCAGATCTTCGGCGACGTGGACGCCTGCGTCACCCCGGTGCTGAGCTGGACCGAGGCCGCCAACAATGCGCACCTGCGGGCCCGCAACACCCTCATCGAGCTGGACGGAGTGGTCCAGGCCGCCCCGGCCCCCCGGTTCTCCCGTACGCCGGCCGGGGTACCCACCCCGCCGCCGGTGCCGGGCGGCGACACCGAGGCGGTCCTCGCGGACTGGGGCATCGAGCCGCCGTAACGCCGTAACGCCGTAACGGCACTTTCGCACGCTAGATACGTACGAAAGTGCCGTTCGCTCAGCGGAGTGGAGCAACGGAGCGGCGAAATCAGGCGAGGCTGACCTTGGCGCCGGCGTCCTCGAGCTTGGTCTTGGCGGCCTCGGCAGCGTCCTTGGGGACGTTCTCCAGGATTGGCTTCGGAGCCGCCTCGACCAGGTCCTTGGCCTCCTTCAGGCCCAGCCCGGAGACCAGCTCGCGGACCACCTTGATGACCTGGATCTTCTTCTCACCGGCGGCCTCGAGGACGACGTTGAACTCGTCCTTCTCCTCCTCGGCCGGAGCGGCGGCGGCCGGGCCGGCAGCGGCGGCCGCGACCGGCGCGGCGGCGGTGACCTCGAAGGTCTCCTCGAACATCTTCACAAACTCCGACAGCTCGAGCAGCGTCATGTCCTTGAACGCGTCGAGCAGCTCGTCGGTCGACATCTTCGCCATGGTGGCGGTTCCTTTCTCTGTTCGGGTGAACGCAGTGCGGTGATCCCGACGCGGGGTCAGCTTTCGGTGGTGTCCTCAGCCGGGGCGAAGTCGGTACCGCCGGACTCGGCGGCCTTCTTCTCCTGCAGCGCGGCGACCAGCCGCGCGAACTGCGACGCCGGAGCGGCGAACAGGCCGGCGGCCTTGGCCAGGTTGCCCTTCATGGCGCCGGCCAGCTTGGCCAGCAGAACGTCGCGGGACTCTAGGTCGGCGAGGCGGTCGACCTCGTCGGTGCTCAGCGGGAGGCCATCCATGAAGCCGCCCTTGATCACCAGACCCTTGTGGTCCTTGGCGAACTTCTTCAGTGCCTTGGCCGCGTCGACCGGCTCGCCGGTGACGAACGCGATTGCGGTCGGGCCGACCAGAAGATGATCCAGCCCTTCCACGCCGGCGTCTGCGGCGGCCCGCTTGACCAGCGTGTTCTTGGCGACCCGGTAGCTCGCCGAGTCGCCAAGCGCGCGCCGCAGCTCAGCCAGCTGAGCCACGGTGAGGCCGCGGTACTCGGTGATCACGGACGCGGACGCGCCCCGGAAACGCTCGGTGATCTCCGCGACGGCGGCCACCTTGTCAAGCCGTGCCATCGGCGCCTCCTCGTTGTGCGGTGTACGGGTTTGGGTACCACGGAGAGTCGCAACAGCCCCGGAGACGACGAACGCCCCGGCGCAAGGCGCACGGGGCGGAACGCGCCACAGCGGGCGCGTAATGACCTCGTCCTCCTGCGCGGGCCGCCCGGCGTGCCGGACCTTCGTCCGCCTGTTCGGGCGGCACCTGCGGTCTTCGGTGGAACTGCCGGCCACTGTACGCGACCGCACCCCCCACCCCGCACCCGACCCCCGGACCGTCCGCCCCAGCGGGCACGTGGTCCCAACTCTTGCGTGATCATCAGGACCTGAGCGCTGTTTCGCGGCTGCTCGAACAGCACTGGGGCCCTGATGATCACCGTGTGGGACGGCGAACGGGCGGAGCGAGTGGGAGCGAGGGAATGCGAAACGGGGTCGCGACCAGTCGCCGCGGCCGGCGTTTCCGGGTGTAGGGGGTGCTACTAGTTGGCCGGCTCGTCGACCGTCACGTTGCGGATGCGGTTGGGGTCCACGGGGATGCCGGGACCCACCGTGGTGCTGAACGTGATCTTCTTCAGGTAGCGCCCCTTGGCGGCGGACGGCTTCGCCCGGAGGATCTCGTCCAGCGCGGCGGCGTAGTTCTCGACCAGCTTGACGGCGTCGAAGCTGGCCTTGCCGATCACCATGTGCAGGTTGGACTGCTTGTCCACCCGAAAATTGATCTTTCCGCCCTTGATGTCGTTGACCGCCTTGGTGACATCCGCGGTGACCGTTCCGGTCTTCGGGTTCGGCATCAGCCCGCGCGGGCCGAGCACCCGGGCGATCCGGCCGACCTTGGCCATCTGGTCCGGGGTGGCGATGGCCGCGTCGAAGTCCAGCCAGCCCTCCTGGATGCGGGCGATCAGATCCTCCGAGCCGACCTCGTCAGCTCCGGCGGCGGCGGCTTCCTCAGCCTTGTCACCGGTGGCGAACACGATGACCCTGGCGGTCTTGCCGGTACCGTGCGGCAGGTTCACGGTGCCCCGGACCATCTGGTCGGCCTTGCGTGGGTCGATCCCGAGCCGCATGGCGACCTCCACGGTCGCGTCCATCTTGGCGGTGGACGTCTCCTTGGCCAGCCCGGCGGCCTCCAGCGGGCTGTACAGCTTGTCGCGGTCGATCTTCTCCGCTGCCTGGCGGTAGCTCTTGCTGCGCTTCATCTCGCTGACTCCTAACTCATCGCCACCGCGCCTGAGGATGCGGCGACAGTTCTTTTGCCATCGCGCCCGAGGATGCGGTGACATCCCTCTGGTCAGATGTGGTGACGAGCCGCGCTCGGCTCTCCCACGGTGTCGGTCCGGGCGTCAGCCCTGGACGGTGATGCCCATCGACCTCGCAGTGCCAGCGATGATCTTCGAGGCCTGGTCGACGTCGTTGGCGTTGAGGTCGGGCATCTTCTGGGTGGCGATCTCCCGGACCTGGTCCATGGTCACCGTGGCGACCTTGACCCGGTGCGGCTCGCCGCTGCCCTTCTCCACGCCGGCCGCCTTGAGCAGCAACTTCGCCGCCGGCGGAGTCTTCAGCGCGAAGGTGAACGAGCGGTCCTCGAAGACCGAGATCTCCACCGGCACCACGTTGCCCCGCTGCGACTCGGTCGCGGCGTTGTAGGCCTTGCAGAACTCCATGATGTTGACGCCGTGCTGCCCCAGCGCCGGGCCCACCGGCGGCGCCGGAGTGGCCGCGCCGGCCTTGATCTGCAGCTTGATGACCGCGGAGAGTTTCCGCTTCTTGGGTGGCATGTCCTCTGTTTCCTCTACCTACCTCATACCGGGACGCCGACCGCCTGCCGCGGCCGGGCGAGAGCCCCAGCTAGATCTTGGATACCTGGCTGAACGAGAGCTCGACCGGCGTCTCCCGGCCGAAGATCGACACCAGCACCTTGAGCTTCTGAGCGTCGACGTTGACTTCGTTGATGGTGGCCGGCAGCGTGGCGAACGGGCCGTCCATCACCGTGACCGACTCGCCGACCTCGAAGTCCACCTCGATGATCGGCTTGCCGCCGCCGAGCTCGGAGCCGGTCTTGCCGGCAGCGGCCTTGCGCGGCTGCTCCGGCTTCGGCAGCAGGAACTTCAGCACCTCGTCGATGGTCAACGGGGACGGCCGAGAGGTGGCGCCGACGAACCCGGTGACCCCGGGAGTGTTGCGCACCGCGCTCCACGAGCTGTCGTTGAGATCCATCCGAACCAGGATGTAGCCGGGCAGCACCTTGCGCTGCACCTGCTTGCGCTGGCCGTTCTTGATCTCGGTGACCTCTTCGGTGGGTACCTCGACCTGGAAGATGAAGTCCTCCACATCCAGGGTCTGCACCCGAGTCTCGAGGTTGGTCTTCACCCGGTTCTCGTAGCCCGCGTAGGAGTGCACGACGTACCAGTCGCCGGGGGCGCGCTTCAGCGCGGCACGCATCTCCTCGACCGGGTCGACCTCGGCCGGCTCAGCCTCAGCGCCCGCGTCCTCAGCCTGCGCGTCCTCAGCGCCAGCGTCGTCGGCCGGCTCAGCCTCAGCGCCCGCGTCCTGCGCGTCCTCGATCTGCATGTCGTCGAGAGCAGCGTCCAAGGCGACATCGTCGTTTGCGGCGGCGGCGGCGGCGTCGTCGGTCGTGTCGACGTCGGAAGAGAGCAACTCGGTCTCCGGCGTGCTGTCGGTCGCCCCCGGACCGGCGTCGTGGTCGGTCCGACCTGGGGAGGTCACCGTAGTCTCACTTCCTTTCACTGCCTGGTTGGCCGAGTGGCTGGGTTGTCGTCACTGCTTGGCCACTACCCGCTGCCGAACACCCAGAAGACGCCCTTGGCGAACACCAGGTCGAGCAACGCCACCAGCGCGACCATGAAGGACACGAACACCAGCACCACGATGGTGTAGGTGATCAGATCCTTGCGCGTCGGCCAGATGACTTTGCGGAGCTCAGCGACCACCTCGCGAAGGAAGCGCATCAATTTGGCTGGCGGCGACACCACGACGACTCGGCCGTCACGCGATGGTGTCGGCCGGCCCTTGCCGCCTTGAGCGACGTCCTTGCCGGCCGGATCTGCCCGACGACCGCGCCGGTCGGCGGCGGTGGCCGGGCGATCGCCCGTCCGCTCCGACTCACGCTCCACTGCTGCCCCGCCTTCGCTCGGATCCTACGATGCTGTGGCAGGGGTGACAGGACTTGAACCTGCAACCTGCGGTTTTGGAGACCGCTGCTCTGCCAGTTGAGCTACACCCCTACGGCTGGCCCCCACCGTGCCACCCGGTGCGGGGCGGCGGCGCTGGGTACGACACCCCGACGCGCCGCGCAGCGGCCATCGTCATGTCATCCGCGGCGAGTGTACGGCACCGGGTGCGTCCCGCCCCACTCGCGCTGGTCGGCGGGGGGACAACGGGCCTGCGCCGAGGCCTCGTCCCGCGACCGCCGGGGCCTCAGAGAACCTGCATACCCGCTGGTACCAGCACCGCCGCCAAGACCAGCCCACCGGCGACCAACCACCAACCACTGAAGCAGCCCAGCTGCGTGCCCTCGATCACCGGAGCCGGCCGCAGCAGCCGGGCGCTGAACCTCCCTCCGGCCGGATCGAGTGCGGTCGTCTCGAAGCGGACACCTGCCTCCTCGAACCCCAGCCACTCACCGGTCAACGGGAACCACGCCTTGTAGACCGCCTCCTTGGCGCAGAACAGCAGCCGATCGCCGTGCACGCCGGAGCCCAGCCCGGTGAGAGCCGCCCGCTCCTCGGGCAGCGCCACCAGATCGAGCACCCCCGGCGGCAACGCCTCATGTGGCTCGGCGTCGATGCCCAGCGAACGCACCTGCTCCGCACGGGCCACCGCCGCTGCCTGGTAGCCCGCGCAGTGGGTGAGGCTGCCGACCACCCCCGGTGGCCAGTGTGGCTCGCGCTGGGGCCCGGAACCGATCACCGCCGGCGGTAGCCCCAGCTCGTCGAGAGCGACCCGCGCGCAGTCGCGAACCACCAGATAGGCCCCCCGGCGGGACGGCACCGCATGCGCGATCACGGCCCGTTCGGCCGGCAGCCCGGCTGGCTCGCACGCATCCCCGAACCGCTCCGCGCACGACACCGGCGCCGGCAGCAGCCGCGCCAGCAGCGGGTCGGGAGGCACGTCGCCAGAGTAGGGCGTATCGGGTGGACATGGTTTGACAAGATGGAGCCATGAGTACCGCGAGCCCCACACGTTCCGCGTCCGCCCGCGTCTCGGCCCGGATCGGCGGTATCGCCGAGTCGGCCACCCTGGCCGTGGATGCCAAGGCCAAGGCACTCAAGGCGGCCGGCCGACCGGTGATCGGTTTCGGCGCCGGCGAGCCAGACTTCCCGACGCCGCAACACATCGTGACTGCCGCCGAAACCGCCTGCTCCGCGGTCCGCAACCATCGCTACACCCCGGCCGGCGGGCTCCCTGAGCTGAAGGAGGCCGTCGCCGCCAAGACCGCACGGGACTCCGGCCACCGGGTGCCCGCGAACCAGGTGCTGATCACCAATGGCGGCAAACAGGCCGTCTATCAGGCGTTCGCCACCCTGGTCGACCCTGGCGACGAGGTGCTGCTGCCGGCCCCGTACTGGACCACCTACCCGGAGGCGATCACGCTGGCCGGTGGTCGGCCGGTGGTGGTGATCTGCGACGAAACCACCGGCTACCTGCCCTCGGTCGCCGACCTCGAGGCCGCCCGCACCGAGCGCACCAAGGTGCTGCTGTGGTGCTCGCCGTCCAACCCTTCAGGTGCGGTGGCTGGGCCGGAACTGGTCGCCGACGTCGGCCGGTGGGCGCTGGAGCACGGCATCTGGGTGATCACCGACGAGATCTACGAGCACCTGGTGTACGACGGCGCGGCGGCGGTGTCGATGCCGGTCGCGGTGCCCGATCTGGCCGACACCTGCGTGATCGTCAACGGGGTGGCCAAGACCTACGCGATGACCGGCTGGCGGGTCGGCTGGATGGTCGGGCCGACCGATGTGATCAAAGCCGCCGGGAACCTGCAGTCGCACCTGAGCTCGAACGTCTGCAACGTCGCCCAGCGGGCCGCGCTGGCGGCGGTGGCCGGGCCGCTGGACGCCGTGGCCGAGATGCGCACCGCGTTCGACCGACGCCGCGCGACCATCGTCGAGCTGCTCTCGGCCATCCCTGGGGTGAGCTGCCCGACCCCGCAGGGCGCGTTCTATGTCTACCCCTCGGTGCAGGGTCTACTCGGCAAGCAGATCCGCGGTCAATGCCCCGCCACCAGCGTGGAGTTGGCCGCGCTGATCCTGGAGCACGCCGAGGTGGCGGTGGTGCCCGGCGAGGCGTTCGGCACCCCGGGGTACTTCCGGCTGTCCTACGCCCTGGGTGACGACGACCTGCGCACCGGCGTGCAGCGGATGGGCGCGCTGCTCTCGGAGGCGAAGTAGAGATGGCCGAACTGGCAGAGCTGGTGGAGCTGGCCGCCGAGGAGCACCACCTCGTGGTCGTGTCCACCGCACGCGCGGACGGCACCATCCAGTCGTCGGTGGTCAACGCCGGGCTGTTGGAGCACCCGCTGGACGGCGGCCCGGCGCTGGCCTTCGTCACCTACGGACAGGCGAAGCTGGGCAACCTGCGGGCCCGCCCCTGGCTGACCGTCACCGCGCGCAGCGGGTGGCGGTGGCTGAGCGCCGAGGGCACGGCTCGCATCATCGGCCCGGACGATCGGTGCGACGGCGTCGACGCCGAACAGCTGCGGCTACTGCTGCGGGAGATCTTCACCGCCGCCGGGGGCAAGCACGACGACTGGGACACCTACGACGCCGAGATGCGCGCTCAACGGCGGGCCGCCGTCCTGCTCTACCCCACCCGCGTGTATAGCAACCGGGCGTCGGCAGGCTAGTCACGGGAGCACCGTGAAGCGACCGCCGCCAAGTGGACGCAACACGTCGAAGTGGCGCCGGTCAAGGGTGGCGATGGCCCGCGTGCGGTAGCGCGCGGCCAACACCACGTTCGAGCCGTCTGCCACGCCGATCGCCTGGTCGGAGTAGTCGTCGATCACCGAGACGATCTCGGCCAGCTCATGTGGCGTCACTGCGGGCAGGTCCCAGGCGCCGCCGCACAGCTCACGCAGCACCGCCAACTCGGCCCGCACACCGAGCCGGGTCGCCACAAGATAGTCCAACTCGGCGAGTACGTACGGCGACACGACAAGAGGCTCGGTCGCCGTGGTCAGGACGTCTGAGACGGCGGCGTGGGCCGGCTCGTCGGTGTCGAAGAACGCCAGGAGCGCACTGGTATCGACGATCACGGCAGACTCAGCGCTCGCCGAAGCCAACCAGGTGCTCATCGATCCGATCGGCGATGGGCGCTCCGCTGGCGTATAGACCGCCCCTCGGACGTGGACGGGAGGCGCCCACGGCGGCTCGGATCGACTCCCGGAT
This sequence comes from Actinomycetota bacterium, assembly GCA_030852965.1. Lineage (GTDB taxonomy): Bacteria > Actinomycetota > Actinomycetes > Mycobacteriales > Pseudonocardiaceae > Pseudonocardia. The sequence goes on from JALYVZ010000059.1 coordinate 13,775, forward strand.
CACCGCTGCCTCGGACACCCCGCGCTGCCGGGCGACCCGCTTCACACCCTCGCGCAGGTCGTCCGGAAGATACACGGTCGTCTTCTCCACGAACATATGGTACCACCGGTAGCACCGTTCACGCACTCGAACCGCTCGACGTCGAGGTCCCTCCGACGAACCTGCGAACGTCCCCGGCGCCGGGCATGAACGATGCCCGGACAGCGGTGCACAGCTTCGTCGCATCGGACCCATCCCGGAGAGTCGCCGGTACGACGCTCACGGCGATGCTGTGGCCAGGAACTCAGTCGCGCTCGGTCATGTCGGAGACACCGGCCGGACAACATTGCCTGCATTGTCATCGATGCGCTAGCCCGGGCCTGACCCGCGCGGTCAGATTCCGTAGGCATCGAAACCGCCATGGTCGGCGGGGTCGGCCCCGTGCTGACCGTGGTCCATACCATCGTCGAACCCGTGGCCGGCCCCGGGGTCGGTGAGCTGGTGGTAGTGCGGGTCCTCGACCGGATCGGCTCCGCCCGAATCGGGGGCGTGGTCGGCGGAGCTGCCAGTGAACGGGCCGCGGTCGTCGTCGAAGCCGCTCGTGACGTAGTTGTCGAGGTAATGGATCGCCGCCCCCTGGGCGTCACCGTCGCCGAAGTACTGGGGCGGTGGCGGTGGCGGCAGGTGCCCGGCGCCCGCGCCCCGGTCGAAGCCGCGGCCGAGGTCTTCGTTGTCCCCGATCAGCACCAACGCCTCGTAGATGTCCTGCGGGCTCGTCCCGGTGATGCCGTGGTCGGCGAAGGTGGCCGCGGGGTCGGCGCCGAACTCGGAACGCAGCGCGCCGTCCCGGATCAGCCTTTGCAAGAAGTCCACCAGGGACTGGCTCTGGCTCATGGCTCGGCTCCTCGCTCGTTCCGCTCCTCGGTCGCTTGCGCTCCCTGCGATGCTCGCTCGCGGTCGTCTCGCGTGCTCATGGCTCGGCTCTCCCTCCTCGCACGCTCGCCTCACGGTAGATCACCAGCTCGGTGCCGTGCCCTCGGGCGGGTCAGTCGGGCAGGACCACCACGGCGGAGGCGCGGCCGAGCACGGTCTTGCCCTCGAAGGTGGCCGTGATGTCAATCTTGCCGGTACGTACCCCGTCAACGGTCGCTATCGACTTCAGCGTGCCGCTCAGCTCGACCACCGCGCCCTGCGCGTCCGTTGGGTCCACGCCGTCAACTACGTCGGGAATGGGGACCGGCCGGGTGAAACGCACCTGGAACGACCGCACCGCGCCCTGGTCACCGAGCCAGCTGGTGACCAGCCGACCGGCCAGCGCCATGGTCAGCATCCCATGGCCCACCACCCCGGGCAGTCCGACGTGCTGGGCCACCCGATCGCTCCAGTGGATCGGGTTGAAGTCGCCGCTGGCCCCGGCGTAGCGCACCACGTCGCTTCGGGTGAGCCGCACCCGCAGTGGGGGCAGCTCGTCACCTGCCGAGTAACTGCCGTAGGTCGCCATGGCTTACTCCCCGGTGCCCATGGTCGATTCCGAGCTCGCTGTGCTTGTCCCACCCCGCCGGCTCCGCCGGCTACCGTCCCCCGTGCTTGTCCCACCCCGCCGGCTCCGCCGGCTACCGTCCCCCGTGCTTGTCCCGCCCCGCCGGCTCCGCCGGCTACCGTCCCCCGTGCTTGTCCCGCCCCGCCGGCTCCGCCGGCTACCGTCCCCCGTGCTCCTCGCTCGCTGGCGCTCGCTGTGTTGTTCCCACCCCGCCGGCTCCGCCGGCTGCCGTCCCCCGGGATGCTCACTCACCCTTCATCTCCTCCTGGCTGAGCAGCAACGATTCGGTCGCGCACACCGGTTCACCGGCCGGGTCGGTGCACGCGCAGCGCAGCGTGAGCATGTGGGTACCGCCCCGGGTGGTCAGGCTGACGATCTCGACCGTGATGACCAGCTCGTCCCCGGCGTGGATCGGCCGATCGAACTCGATGCCCTGGCCACCGTGCACGGTGCCCTCGAACCGCCAGCCGAAGCCGGGTTCGCGCAGGAACGCCTCGATCCGGGGCATCGTGAAGACCACCGGGAATGTCGGCGGTGCCACCAGGTCGGAGTGGCCGCCGGCCCGTGCCAAGGCGACGTCGTGGCATACGGGATCGTGCTCACCGACAGCGGTGGCGAACTCGCGGATCTTCTCCCGGCTCACCTGGTAGGGCGGTGACGGGGGCAGCACTCGGCCGACGTAGGACTGGTCGAGCAGCACTGTGTTCAACGAGAGACTGTGTTCAACGAGAGATTCAACGAGAGACTGTCGTTCAACGAGAGACTGTCCCGGCCAGGCTCAGCGGGTCTCTTTATGAGCCTGGTGCACTTTGCAGTTCGGGCAGTACTTCTTCAGCCCGAGTCGGTCGGGGTGGTTGCGCCGGTTCTTCTTGGTGATGTAGTTCCGGTGCTTGCAGACCTCACACGCCATGGTGATCTTCGGTCGAATGTCGGACGACTTGGCGGCCACTGGGGTGTCTCCTGGTCTGGTGCGACTGCTGGACTGTACTTGGTAGCGGTGGCCGGACTTGAACCGGCGACACAGCGATTATGAGCCGCTTGCTCTACCGACTGAGCTACACCGCTGTGCACGGTTGCCCGCGCGCACCCGGAGGTGTCGAGCCCCTTTACGGAATCGAACCGTAGACCTTCTCCTTACCATGGAGACGCTCTGCCGACTGAGCTAAAGGGGCCGGTCGGCTTGCGAGTGTGCCCCGCAACGCCGGATCAATGCTACACACTCCGGTCACCGGCATCCTCGCGAGCCCCCACCGGCGCGTACCGCTCGTCGCCGAAGTTAACCAACCCGTCAACCCACCCGTCCTGACACCGCCTGCGTGGGCGCCCATAGTACGACCATGGCCCGACCACTGAACCCGGCCGGCGAGACCCCCGCTGTCGGGGTGCCCGCCGCCCTGGCCACCCGGATGACCGTCGGCGAGCAGCGGGAATGGCTGGCGGCGTTCCTGCGCGTACGCCCGGTGAGCCGGCGCTCGGCACTACGCGGCGCCGCCGGCGCACTGGCCGGACT
>JALYVZ010000060.1 GCA_030852965.1 Actinomycetota bacterium
GCAGCCCACCCGATCACACCGTGACCGACACGCCCAACCAGCCAAACGCCGCATCACGAGCAGCTCCACCGCAGGTCAGGCTCAGGGCTGAATGTTTACTCTCCGAGGCGGAGTTGGCGGCCCATCGGGCGACCTACCGCATCGGTGCGCTCATCCCGGTGGCGACGGAGCCTTCAGCGCTCGAGCCCACGACGAGGATCCGGGGAGCCGGTCGGACCGGTCCCGCCATCTCCGACAACGGTGACACCGTCACCTATGAATGCGTTTCCGGATCCTTCCGATTCGACAAACGGTTGAAACCAGCCCTCGATATCGTCTCCCGAGGCGGCGAGACCTGCGCCAGGGAGATGTGCGATGCGACAACACTGGACTTGCCCGCGATAGAGTCCTTCGTCAAGTTCTCCGTCAAGAAAGGGATCTTCTTGTGCGGAATCTAGGATCTCCTGATGGCTAGCCGTCGACACGCGAGGAAACAAATCCCGTAAATGTCTTCCGCAAATTGTCGCCCGCAGTCGGATCCACACGTTGGACGGCGTGCAGGGTGTGGGACTTCAGCAGTACAAGACGATTCGGCCTGGGTCTGACCAGGACCGGGATCGGGCCGGTGTCCAGGATCGAGAGCGGAGAGTCCGCCGCACATCCGTCGCCGTCGCAATCGACGATCGCAAGCTCTCCACCCCAGCCAGGCCGCCACTCCGGATGCACGAAGTAGACAAAGGCGCCGAGGCGACCCGCACCGCCATCATTGTGCCAACTCAGCCGCGGCCCACTCGGATACCCCCAGGCGGTGAACGTGACTTCGCGCCCCCAGCGTGTGGCCTCGTCAAACAAGCCGGAGAAGTTCTTGATCTCCTTTACCACGGCACTTCTCATGGTTGAACCGACATCCTCGGTGGACAGTGGGACCTTGTCCCGGCCACCGCGATAGTTGAATCCGTCGTAGACGGGATCTATCGCACTCAGACCCGGCTTCAACGCCACCGAGTCGAACTCGGCGCGAGCCTCCTCGAATGCCGTCGGCGGCAACAGGTCGTCGATCACCACATACCTGTCGCCCTTGGTCAGCTGATAACCGCGAGTCATCTGGGTGCTCATCCGGCCGCGACCCCAACCGGGGACTTCCCGGCCGTCGACACCGCGGCGACGCCGGCCATCACCACCAACACCGCGACGCCAGCGAGTACGACACCGAGATGGCTCGAGACGGCGCCGCCGACGGCCATGCCGATGGGCACCCCCACGGAGTTCAGGAAGCTTTCGATGGAGCCCATCCGTGCGAGGTACCGGTCTGGGATCTCCGACTGGTAGTGGGTGCACCACACCACTCCACACAGGGCGATCACACCCGACCCACACATGAACGCCACCGATACCGCCACGATACTCAGGCGATCCGCGCAAGCCAGGGCGAGCAGTTGCGCACAGAACCCGACGGCCACGGCCACGGCCGCGATCCGCCATGGGATGTCTCGGGACAACGAGGCGATCACCAGGGAACCCAGCAGGGAGCCGAGTGCGAGGCAGGTTGAGAGGACGACCCACGCATACGTACCTCCCAGCTTGCTCACCGCGGTGATCGGACCGGCGACCGCCACCACGCCGATGCCGGCAGAGATGACGAACCAGAGCAGCACGCCGTACTGAAACCAGCTGAACGACCGGATGAGCCGGAGGCCCTCGATGAATCGCATGTCGTGGGACGAGCTAGGGCCGGGCGTCGGACAGGAGTCCGGAAGGTCGGGCGCCGCGTCGCGGCCATTGCGCGCGAGCAGCCATACAACGGCTGTCAGGTTGGCGCCGAAGGTCAGACAGTCCAGCCAGAGAATCCAGCGGAAGCCAAGCGAGGTCATCACCAGGCCGGCGAATACCGGACCCGCCAGCGAGGTCACATCCGCGACTATCGAGAACATCGAGTTGGCGTCGCGCAACCGCCCGCTCGGGGCGAAACGGGGAACGAGCCCGATCTGGGCAGGCACGTAGAGCCCTGTCCCGATGCCGTACAGCGCCGCCGAGGCACACAACTGCCACAGCTCGGTACGCCCGCTGACCGAGATGGCGGCAGCCAGGCCACCTTGCGCCACCAGGCGGATCAGGTCGGCCGCAAGAATGATCTTGAGTCGGCTGTACCGATCCGCGAGACGACCACCGACCGGGACCGTCAGGAACCGCGTGACCCACAGACTGAGCAGGACGAGAGTTATTCCCGAGCCGGAGCCCGATGCACTGTAGGCCGCCAGCGCGAACGCCACAGGCAGTAGACCGTCACCGAGACTCGAAATCGCACTTCCGGCGAAAAAGACCCGAAATTGCTGGTCCCGAAAGATGGCCGACTTGGCTCGCAACGACTGGATGATCATTTCAGCCCTGACAGATGATGAGGTCGTGGTCCATGCAGAAGTTCAAGAAGGCAACCAGCTCCTCATTCTTGAGCTCGCCACATTCCGCAAGCTCGCACCAGGAGTACTCTCGGCCTTGTCGCAATGCACAGAGTGTGGCCCAGGCCGCCCGCCCGAACCGGATCTTCTTACCGAGGCTCGTCACGAGCACGTCCGATTCGGTTGTCTCGACCACCGGCGGATATCGGCTCGCCCAACGTATCTTGCGTTCCGTTCCGCGCACTCCGGTGAGCGCGGCCGGGAAGGAAAGTCCTGGCCGGCGTTCCGGCGACATGGCGAGCTGCTCTCTCATCTCCGCCGTGTCCGTGCCCGGACGACGGGAGCCGAGCAGCACAGCCGCATCGGTCATACTCTCCTCCAGGCCACCGAACGGCACGAATGAGACGGTGAGGTGCACTGAGGGCTCGGCCACGCCGGTGACTTCGTGTGTCGTACCAGCTGGTATCGCCAGACACTCACCAGGGGTGAGCAGGATCGGCTGTTCCTTCCTTTCCGGACAGCTGACGACCCACTGTTTGCGACCCGCAACCTGCACGATGACGACATCATGCGCATCCGCGTGTGCCCCGAAAGCCGACCCGCTGTTCTTGGCGATGTAACAGTTGACCCAGACCCTCGTGCAGAGCAGATACTCCAGGGCCTCCGAAAACCGCAGGATGTCGTCATCCAGGGCTTCGAGGTGGCTGATCGCCATCGTCGCGCCGGACTGTATCGCGTCCTTGACGGGCCGTGCCTTCAGCACGGTCCGCAGGACCTCACCGTCTCCCACCCGGGAAGCGCGCCACTTGCTCGGGTCGATCTCCCGGCCCGAGTCGATGAGTCGGAAGTTCGTGGCTAGCGGACCCGGCCGCTCCAGCGCCTTCCACACGCTCCCGGAGAGCCGGCCGAGATACCGCGACCCCTCCCCCCACTCGGCCCTTCTCACCTCATGAACGGAGTGGTCGCCCAGTAGGCCCAGGTCAGCGAGCAGGCTCGCGGCCGCCTGCCAAAGATCGGTCATGACGGACTGAACGCTCCGCTGAGATGCATGTGCTGGATGGTCCGCTCCCGATCACGCGTGGAAAGCTCCCGGGGCAGCGCGTCGGACAACTCGTCGTAACTGAAGCATGGCCGCTCGGCCGTCATGCGGGTCAAAGCCGTGAAGTCCAGGTCCGCGGCGTACCGGACCGGGCGCCCCCTGGTGACCAGCTCCGTCGAGGATCCGCATCGACGTACGCCGACGATCCCCGGGAACTCCCATCGCAGTGTCGCACCGGTGTCCAAGACGGTCCGCCGGGTAACCACCGGGTTGATCTCGTCCAGGTAGCCGGCGGTCCGCTTCAGCAGCTCCGCCCGGTCCAGCTGGTCGCGCACCGCCCGTCGAAGATCGTCGATGGCGCTGAACCTCCCCAGCGCGTGGTCCAACTCCAGCCGCCCGGCACCGAGGTCCTCGCCCAGGTCCGCACGCTCGAGGACCGCACTGCCGATCGCCGCACGCAGCAGAGCTTCCGTTTTGGCGGGGTACAGCGCTATCCCGACGAACGCCGACAGCCCGACGTTGCGAAAAACGTGGAATGCATGCTTGGGGATGCTGATGAAGTCGCCCGGCTCGAGGGTCACGTGGTAGGCCGCATCGAGATGCCTGTCGAAGTCGAAGGACAACGGACTCCCAAAGGATGGGTTACGCCAGAAACCTTCGTCGGGCTGGAGCGTGTCGACCGGCCATACCCAGGTTTCTTTCTTACCCGGCCCCAAGTGGAAGAGCAGGGACGGTTCGGAGTCCCGGTGAACTCCGAACGGCGTCCACCCTGACCCCGCCACGAAGGTGTACACGTCTGCGCCCGAGGGGAGTGTGTAGGCGCCCCCTCCGAGAAGGCTGTTGACTGCTTCGCGCGCCCAGCGTGAAAGCGGGAGACTCCACGCTGAGACGCCGTTAACGGCAATGCAGGACTCGGTGTCACCGACCACCCGCGACAGCCACTCATGTGACCTCTCGCCCTGGCCGACCGTCGAGGTGACCAGCGCGGCGGTCGCCTGGTAGTCGAAGGCCCGGTCGCGGAATGCGCGTATCCGGAGTGACCCCGGGGCGTGACCGACCGCCGTCCGTATCGCGTCGTCCACCAATCCGGACAGGTGCTCGGGATCTCGAACGACCTGTTCGAGGTACACTGTCGCGTCGAAGTGCGGTTGGTCGCGGCGCGCATAGTCGTACCAGCGCGGATCGAGATCGGTCATGTGAGGTCTTCCCTGTTCTCTCGGCAATCGTCATGGCGTCCCGGCCCGCCGCCGAAACAGGGGGCGGCGGGCCAGGACGTGCCGAGTCCGCTCAGTGCCCGACGTCCTGACGCGGCCCGGACCCCGTTTTGGCCTCGAGATGGGCCTCCTCCAGGATCTCCATGATCAAGCTGGTTTCCATCTCTTCTTCCATGGGACTTCCTTTCCTCAAGTACGCGGCCCGGTGCCGCGTCACAAGTTCGTCATCTGCCACCACGTCACACCCACCGACGACGCCCCGGTGAGGCGTCATGCCGGTCAGTGCGGCCCATGTCATATCGACCCAGGTAAACCAAAGTCGAATCGCCCTTACATCTGAGTCGAGCAATCGACGATGCGACGGTATGCTCACGGCAGTCATCATGAGTTCAACTGAATTGCAGATCTTCACTCGATTGAGTTTCATACGAGTGGAAGCCAGTGTCGGCTTCGCGGCCGGCGACGCTACGCCGGCGGCACATCGATCCTTGCCACGAACGGGTGATAGCGGGTCGAACCGACCGACCCAGGGGCATTGATCCGGCACCGTGGTGGCTAACGCGGCAACGGGGGTCGGCATGCGGGGACAAGCGCTGCGCATTGGTGCCGGAGCGAGCTACGAGCGCTGGACCCGGATCCGCCACTGCAGGCCACATCCTCGCCGGTCACACCTCCGGGGAAGCGGACGTCGACAACTGGCAGGCCACCATGCCGGACCTGTCACCGCGGATGGTGCTTCGCGCGCTGGCCCGCACCTGCTACGACGTCGAACGCGAGCGGGAGGCGGAGACGATAGCCACGACGATCATGGCCTGGACGAACGGCTGCTTCGGTGAGCCGGACCGCGCATCGGAGGGCGGCCCACTGGGCAGACTGGCGAATGCCCTCGGCAACAACCGATGGCGGGGATAGCGGAGCTCATCGGACACCGGCCGCACCCTTAAGTGCGTGTCCTGGCCCGGTAGGCGTGCACCGTCCGGCTCCGCCCCGCCCGGGCCACCGATCGGAGCCAGCGGATCTCGTCGGTGAGGTGCGCGCCCGCATGCGTGAACACGTACCGCCCGAAGCCTTCCGGAGCCGCCGCCCAAGACCGCGCGGCCAACCCCCTCCTGGATCGCGCACGCGGCTACGGTCGCCTCGCGCAGCGCCGCCGGTGTCGAACACGCCGCCAGGTGATCCGCGATCCTGGTCGCCGACTCCTCGGTGACGTACTCACCGATGACCAGCAGGGCGCGGCAACTACCTGGCCGGGCTCGGCATCCCCGCGACCGCCGGTTTCGGCGTCGGCTACGAGGGACTGCACGCGACCGACGAACGGATCCGGCTGGACACCGTCCCGGTCGTCCAAGCGGCCTACCTCGCCGCCATGATCGAGCTGCTCAGCTGACGGCCGGTCCTCCTCCTGGGCTCCGGCGCGCAGTGTGGCGTAGCGCGCGATCCGTTCCCAGCGCCGAGCGGCCACCAGCTGGCGGGTGCGCCGCCGCCTCGCCGCCTCCTGCTCGGCCTCCCGTCGATAGATCCCGATCAACTGCTCGTACTGGTGAAACATGGCCATCGCCCCCAGCGCCACCTCTGCCCATCAATCTGGACTGTCGACGATCGATTCTCCAGCACTATCTTAACCTCAGTACATATCGACGATATCCCGGAGTCGCGCGGGATGCAACTGAAGTAGAAGAGATCGCCCAAGAGCGCTGCGACTTGAGTCGAATGGCCCGGGCGTGCACAGATGGCTCGCTCTGGACTACAATCACGGCACTCGAGAGTTCCTGGTCGCCAAGAGTGGAGAGTGGTCGTGGACGGAGAGCCGAGGTCGACGTCAACCGGCCCGTCGCCGCTCCCCGACAAGCTGAACCACCTGTTCGAGGCGGTACGCCCGCGCGACGGCCGGCCGTACAGCAACGAGCACGTGGCCACCGCGGTCGAGCAGGCCAGCGGGATCACGATCTCGCAGAGCTACATCTGGCAGCTGCGCAAGGGCAAGAAGGACAACCCAACGCTCAAGCACCTGCAGGCGCTCGCGAACTTCTTCGGGGTTCCCGCCGCGTACTTCTTCGACGACGAGGTCACCGCGCGGGTCAACCAGCAGCTGGAGACGCTGCGCGCCGAGCAGGCCTGTCGGGAGTCGAACGACGCGCACGACCAGGCGCGGCTGATGGCCATGCGGGCCGGGGAACTGTCGCCGGAACGGCGGCGGCAGGTGATGGAGCTGCTCGATGTGGTGTACGCGCTCGAGCAGGCCGAGCGCTCGGCCGGCACCGGCGAGGGCGGCACGAACGGGTGAGCCTGGGAAAACCGGGTGCGGTGCGGCGAGTAGATCGGCCAGGCTAGGACGCTGGCCGGTCACGTTGACGGGGGAAACGTGCGGACACGGAAGTTGCGCCAACGCTGTCGCCGGGAGCTGCGGGCGTTGGACATCGAGCCACCGCTGCGGGTGGACGTGCTGTGCGAACGCCTGGGACAGCGGCGTGGCCGCCCGATCCGACTGGTGGCCTATCCGCTGCCGGTGCCCGGGCCATTCGGCCTGTGGCTGGCGACCGCCGCGCACGACTACATCGTCTTCCAGTCCGAGACCACCCGGATGCATCAGGACCACATCATCCTGCACGAGATCGGGCACATCCTGGCCGACCACGGACGCGACGACCCCGATGTGGAGCTCTGCCGGACCGCGATGCCCGACCTCTCGCCGGAGATGGTCCGTCGGGCGCTGGCGCGGGGCTGCCACGACTCCGAGCAGGAGCGCGAGGCGGAGGCCCTGGCCACGATCATCATGGAGTGGGCCTCGGAGCTGGACTCGGTGACGCCGCTGCGGGCCGACCAGGACGGCCTGCGGAAGTTGGCGTCAGCATTCGGCGAACGACCCGGCTGGCTGTAGGTGTCGACCTCCGCGACCGACCTCAGCTACGCCGTGGTCGGCGCGATCGTGCTCGCCTGGAAGCTGTGGCAGCTGCCCCGCCGCCCCCGGGATCGCGGCCTCTGGCTGATCACCGGCTGTATCGCGGTCGCCGAGATCGAGTACCTGCTGCCGCTGCCCGCCGTGGCCGCCGCGCTCGACCACACCCTCGGCGCCGGCACCACCAGGCTCGGCCAGAACCTCACGCTGCTCTGGTTCACCCTGCTGCTGGTGTGCTTCTTCCGCTACTCGACCGGCCAGGCCGCGCGGATCCGCGGCGAGGTGCTGGCCTGCGTGGTCGCCTCGGGCGTGCTGATCGTGGTCGCAGCAACCATCCCTGGGCCGCTGCGGGCCACCTCGTACTCCGCGCACCTTCCAGCGGTGCAGTTGCGGGTGTTCTACCTGATCAGCTACGGCTACCTGGGCTACATCCTGCTGGCCGGGCTGCGTCCCGCATGGACCTTCGCTCGGCTATCCCGGCCACCGCTGTCCATGGGGTTGCGGATTATCGCGATTGCGCTGGGCGGCAAGCTGATCGGCGGGCCGGTGGTACGGATACCGACCAACGTGGCGGACTGGGTCGGCCATCCGCTGCCCACCTGGCTGGTCGACGCGGGTGCGGTGCTCGTGCAGGTGTCCATCATCGCGTTCCTGGCCGGGGTGGTGTACCCGCTGGCCGGTGCCCGGGTACTGGCGGTCGCCCGATGGTGGCGGAACCGGCGAGCCCACCGGGGGCTCGGCCCGCTGTGGACGGAACTGCACCGGGCGTTCCCGCACGACGAACTGGACCGGGAGCCAGGGCGACGGTGGTGGCGGCGGTCCATGCGCCACCGGTTCTATCGGCGCGCGGTCGAGTGCCGGGACGGGCTGGTACGCCTGAGCCCGCACTGGCCGCGCGACGACTCCTCGTCAGACGGCACCTCACGCGACGGCACCTCGCGGCACACCGCCGAACAGCTGCGCACAGCGCTGCGGGCGCACGCCGACCGCCGACCGCCGCTCGGTCCGGCGATGCTGGTGGCGGCCCCGACCCGGCCCGGTGTGGATGCCGACGTGGCCGCACTGCTCGCCCTGTCACGGGGCACGGCAAGCCTCGACAACGATTAGGATCTTCGCAGTGCGGACAATCATTTCCGCGGCCCGGGTGCTCACCGGCCCGGCCGGTCACCGCGTCGATGACGGCGCGGTGCTGGTGGACGGCGGCTCGATTGCGGCGGTCGGCCCGGTCGCGGCGATCCGGGCGGCGGCGCCCGAGGCCCGCGAGTTGGCCCACCCGACCGGCACGATCATCCCCGGGCTGATCAACGCCCACGTCCACCTGGCTTTCGACCCAGGGCCGGATCGGCTGGCGCGGCTCACCGACGACCGACGACCGGAGCAGATCGCGCTCACGATGGCCGGGCACGCGCACGAGCTGCTGAGCAGCGGCGTCACCACCGTCCGCGATCTCGGCGACCGGCACGGGCTCGCCATCCCGCTGCGCGACGCGATCGCCGCCGGGGAGATCGCCGGGCCTCGGGTGCTCGCGGCGACCGCGCCGCTGACTCCGCCCAAGGGCCACTGCTGGTTCCTCGGCGGCGAGGTGGACGGCGCGGAACAGATCCGCGCCGCTGTCGGGCGGAACGCCGATGCCGGCGCCGACGTGATCAAGGTGATGGTCTCCGGCGGCAGCCTCACCCCGGGCGGCGCCGGCATGTGGGAGCCGCAGTTCGACGCCTCGACGCTGACGTTGATCGTCGGCGAAGCCCGCCGGTACGGGCTGCCGGTCGCCGCGCACGCGCACGGCACCGGCAGCATCCGGGCGTGCGTCGACGCCGGTGTGGACACCATCGAGCACTGCACCTGGCTGACCGGCCCCGGGGTGTTCGAGCCGGACGAGCAGACCGCCCGGGACATCGTGACCGCCGGCATCGCGGTGTGCACCGCCAACTGCAACGACTGGCGTCCGATGGCCGCCAAGTTCGGGGACGACGGAGCGGCAAGGATCGTCGGACGGGTCCGGTGGCTGGCCGACCGCGGCGTCCGGCTGATCGCTGGGACCGACGCCGGAATGGCGCCGTTCGACAACTTCGGCGCCGCGCTGGTCGGCTTCGCCCAGTACGGCTTCACCGCCGAGCAAATCATCGAGCTGGCCACCGTCACCACCGCCGACGCCATCGGGCTCGGCTCGGTGACCGGACGGATCGAGGCCGGCTACGACGCCGACATCGTGGTGCTCGCCGGGGACCCGCTCGACGACCTCACCGCCCTGGAACGGCCCGAGCTGGTCCTCGCCCGCGGCCGGCCGCATCGACCCGCACCGTGAGCCCGTTCGCCGAACTCGACGAGCAGTGGCTGCGCGACGGACCCGGGGCCAAGTGGGGACGGGTGGCCAGCGATGTGCTTCCGGCCTGGGTGGCGGACATGGACTTCCCCAGCCCGGAGCCCGTGCGCCGGGCCCTGCACTCCCTCGTCGAGACGGCCAACCTCGGGTATCCGGACTGGCCCACCGGTACCCCGCTGCGCGAGGCGTTCACCGACCGGATGCGCTCGAGATACGACTGGCCGGCCGACCCCGGGCAGGTCCGGGAGGTCGACGACGTGGTGGGCGCCGCGCAGTTGGCCCTGCGGCTGGGCACCGCCGGTGGCGACGCAATCGCGGTGCACATGCCGTGCTACCCGCCGTTCCACCGTTCGATCACCCGCTTCGACCGCACGCTGTTGCCCATCCCGATGATCGACACTGGGGCCGGGTGGACGTTCGACGGGCCCCGCCTCGACGGGCAGCTCGCGGGCGCCCGGGCGTTGCTGCTGGTCAACCCGCACAACCCGACCGGGAGGGTGTTCACCCGGGACGAGCTGTCCGTGCTAGCCGAAGCGGCCCACCGACACGATCTACTGGTCATCTCCGACGAGATCCACGCCGACCTCGCCTACCCGCCGCACCGCCATACTCCGTTCGCCTCGATCAACGCCGCCGCCGCCGCGCGCACCGTCACCCTGACCTCGGCCACCAAGGCGTTCGGTCTGGCCGGCGTGCGCTGCGCAGTCGCGCACATCGGCCCTCGGCGGCTGCTCGAGGCCTGGGACGACCAGCCACCCAACCTGCACGGGGTGGCCAACGTCTTCGGTGTGGCGGCCACCATGGCCGCCTGGCGGAACGCCGACGGCTGGCTGGCGGAGCTGGTCGCCCATCTCGACGGGCAGCGCCGGTTGATCGCCGACACCATTGCCGGCCGGCTCCCGGCGGCCCGATACCACCCGCCGGAAGCCGGGTACCTGGCCTGGATCGACTTCCGCGGGCTCGATCTCGGGCCCGACCCGGCCGCGATGCTGCTGGAGCGCGGACGAGTCCAGCTCAGCTCCGGTCCGGACTTCGGCGACGGCGGGGACGGGTTCGCCCGGCTCAACTTCGGCACCTCGACCGGCCTGCTCCGGGAGCTGCTGGACCGGCTGGTGTGCGCCGCCGGGCCGCTCAGGTTGCCGGATTAGGCGCCGTGCCGGGGCGGGTGGCCAGGGACACCAGCTCGGGGTCGTTCCAGTCCACCGGGCGGGTGCGCACCGGTCGGCCACGGTAGGGCGCCTCGGCGATCATGCCGTTGCCCAGATAGAGCATGACGTGGTGGATGGTCGCCGGATCGCGCTGGTCGGTGGCCAGGAACAGCAGGTCCCCGGGTTGGGCCTGGCCCGCCGGCACGTGCGCACCGGCCTGGTACTGCTCGCGGGCCACCCGTGGCAGGTAGATCCCGCCAGCCTGGAAGGCCCGCAGCATCAGTCCTGAGCAGTCGTAGGCGTTCGGCCCGGTCGCCCCCCACACGTACGGCTTGCCCACCTCGCCGAGCGCGAAGCTGATCGCCGTGCGCACCACCCCCTCGGGCAGGTTGTCCGCGCCCAGCCCGCACCCGGTGGGGTCGACGACGTCCGCGAGCAGCGCCACCAGTTGCGCGGCCAGCCCCTCCCAGCGGGCGTAGGCCTCCGGGAACGCCGAACGCTGGACGGTCTGGGCCGCCACGGTGATCGGCAGCGTGTCCCAGCCGGGCACCTGCCGCAGCCGGTCGAGGAAGGTCGTGGTGGCCTGGATCGGGTCGGTGACCTGCGCCGGGCTGCCCCAGCCCTGGGAGGGACGCTGCTGGAACAACCCCAGCGAGTCGCGGTCGCCGTAGGGCAGGTTGCGGAGGGTGGACTCCTGCATCGCGGTGGCCAAGGCGACCATCCAGGCCCTCGGCGGCAAGCCCATCCCCTTGGCCACCGCGATGATCAGCCCGGCGTTCTGCCGCTGCTCGTCGGTGAGCTCACCGGCGTTGGTCACTGACCGCGACGTTCCGTCGACCGAGAACGGCCCGCTCGTCGGGTCGCACGCCCCGCCGTAGCCGCCGCCGTAGCCACCGTAGCCGCCGCTGTGGGTGCGGCTGATGATCAGACCGACGGACAGGAACAGGGCCAGTGCCGCGGCGATCGCGACCAGCGGCAGCAGCAGCCGCAGTGCCTTGAACTTGCTGATCATCGCCTGGGTGACTGGGCGGGGCTGGGCCCGGCTCCGGACGGGCCGGAGCCACCGGGTCCCGACGGGCCGGAGCCAGCGGGTCCCGACGGGCCGGCACCCGGTCCCGAGGGGGTGGCCCGGTCGTAGCCGGCCACCCGCCACTCGTTGTCAGTGTTGGTCACCAGCACGAGCACAGTCAGCGCGTCCGTCGGCACCTCCACCCGCACCGACTTCGGTGACACCGACACCGCGCGCGCCGACCCGGTGACTCGGGTGGCCGGGACGTTCGCCGGGTCGACGGTCTCCAGCACGCCCAGGTACTCCTCGGTCGTCCAGGGCCGCAGCCCCTTCAGCCAGGAGTCGGTGGTGGCGCCCTTCGGGTGCTTCGCCCAGGCCTGCGTCCAGCGGGTGGCGGTGGTGAGGGCGGCGGCCGGGGCCTGGGACGGCGGCAGGATGACCGGGGTCAGCTCGGCCACCGGGGGCAACCGGGTGGCCGGGGCGGTCCTCGGGGTGGCGCCCGCGACCGGCCTCGGCGCCGCGTTCGGACCCGAGGTGCTCACCGAGCCGAAGAGGCCCCCGCTGTGCCGACCGCCGAGCAGACCGGTGGCCGCGTTCAGCCCGATGCCGACGGCGATGAGCAGCACTAGGCAACCGATCAGCCGGGCCGGCGAACGCAACGGCCACTGCCACAGCGACCGGTACGCCGCGCCGCGGCCCTTCGGTGACCTGATCGGCATGGCTTACTCGTAACCGCGCGAGGGGTAGGTCGGCTGCACCGGGCGCGCGCGGTAGATCCGGTACACCGGTACCCCGTCCACCAGCTCCGGCTGCACGAGCCGCTCGCGTGGCCGGTCCATGACGGCGTCCGCGCGGCGGTAGATCATCCGTTCGTCATTCTCGGTGCCGCCGGCCTGACCGCCCGAACTGCCGTACGGGTGGCCGTTGCCCATCGCCCCCAGCGGACCCTGCCCCCCGGTGAGCGCGCGGCGTTGCGCCGAGCCGAGCTGGCCCGACCCCGCCGCCGATCCCGCCGACTCCGCCGCCGACACCGCTGTGCGCCGCGACGGCCGCCACCCGCCCGCGAAGCCCTGCTCGGGGACGCGGTTGTTCGGCACCGTGTTGCTGCTCAGCACTGTGGCACTGGCCCGGGCCGAGACGGTCTCCGGGCGCTCCACCGCGTCCTCGGGACGGGTGTGCGTCCCGGACCGCCGGTCGTCCCACCAGCGGGTCTGGCGGTTCTCGGTCTCCGACTCGCCCCGGATTCGCTGCCACACCCGCGACATCGGGCCGGAGCCCGCACCGGGCACTACGCCGCTGAGCTGTTCGCGGGTCAACGACACCATCGCCACCAGCCGCCGGAACGGCCGGGCCACCGCCCACAGGATCACCGTGGTCACCCCGGTGATCAGCAGCGCCAGCCACAGATCGACCCCGCTGTCCGGCTTGAACAGGGAGATCACCAGCAACGCGTGCAGCCCGGCGAGCGCACCCACCACCAGGGTGTTGACCAGCGCCGCGCCGGCCACCTTGGCCACCGTGGGCAGCACGTCGGGTTTGAGCACGCCGAGGACCGCGATGGCCGGTAGGCACATCACGATCAGCCGCAGCATCAGCATCGCGACCAGCACCAACACCTTGGACAGCAGCTGGAACAGCGCGATGCAGACGGCCTGGATCACCGCCAGCACGCCGACGCCGATGCGGCTGCCGGTCTTGCCCTGGAAGTAGGGGTAGCGGTCGCCCATCTTCGCGGCGATGTCGGTGAACGCCTGCTTCTTGGCGTCCACGTCGGCCTGCTGGGTCTTGCCCTCGGCCAGCTCGGTCTTGGTGAACGTCTGCGCCCGCAGCAGGTCGCGGCCCAGTTCCTTGGCTTTGGCGTCGTCCGGGGAGCCGAACTCGCCGCGTTCCCAGTTCGCGAAGATGACGTTGTCGGTCAGCACCGTGGGCAGCGTGTTCACGTCCCCCTGGCCGAGCGCGCCGAGGAAGCCCTGCTGCATCTGGGTCACCCCGTCCAGCAGCAGCCCGTCGCCGACCTTCGCCCAGTTCACCGGGGCCAGATACGCCGCCGCGCCGACCAGCAGGGCCAGCGCGGCGAACCCGGTGCGCTGCGCCTGCCGGGCCAGATCGCCCCGGAACGCGAGCATCAGCAGGATCACCGCGAGCGCCAGCATCGCCGGCCCGATGAACGTGGCGAACACCCCGTCGTACATCGCCTTGGTGGCCCGGCTGATCACGTTGTCCAACGGGGTCAGCACGTCACCGCCCCTGGCCAGCAGGTAGTGCGCCCAGTTGACCCCGCCGACGGCGAACTTGGCCAGGTTGAACGTCTGGTTGCCCAGCCAGGTGTCGGTGGACACCGACGGGTCGCTCACCGAGCCGCCGCAGCCCAGGTCGTAGGTGTGCCAGACCAGTCCCGCGTAGCCGACCTCGGAGTAGACGCTGTTCGGTGCGCCGAGCCCCAGCGGAGCCGGGTCCAGCGACCCCACCAGCCCGGTGCTCGGCCGGTCCGGCTCGGGAGCCTCCTTGCAGTCCCACGGCGCGGCCCAGGCGGGCGTGCCGACCAGCGTGAGGGCGCCGACCAACCCGACCACCACCAGCAACGGCGCCGCCTTTGCTCGGCATGCGCGCCGCCGGACCCGCTCGCGACGGAGCCCGACCAGCATCGCCGCGCCGACGATGAGCAGCACCGGAACCACGTCAGTGCACATCCCCGACCGGGTCGAGCTCGTCGAGATCGTCGAGCAGGTCGATCTCCTCGTCGTCCAACGTCCCGGGACTCGGGGGTACCGGGACGTGAGCGGTCGCCAGCGAGCGAGCCCCGTTGGTCGGCCCGGCCACCGCCCCGTTGGTCGGCCCGGCCACCGCACTGTTGGTCGGCCCGGCCACCGCACTGTTGGTCGGCCCGGCCACCGCACTGTTGGTCGACCCGG
Source organism: Actinomycetota bacterium (assembly GCA_030852965.1). GTDB lineage: Bacteria > Actinomycetota > Actinomycetes > Mycobacteriales > Pseudonocardiaceae > Pseudonocardia. The sequence continues at coordinate 14,917 of JALYVZ010000060.1, forward strand.
CCACCGCACCGTTCGGCCCGGCGGTCGGCGCCCCGGACACGGACACCCGCGCGGCATCCGGGTTGGTGTCCAGCGCCTCGGCCAGGTGTGCCAGGTGCGGCGCCTCCATGTCGATACGGATCTTCTCGACGCCGCCGTGCCCGTCTGCGAAGACGAACTGGCGCGGGGTGTCGTCCGGACGGTCGTCGTGGCGGGGACGCGGGGAGAGCGTGCCGAGCATCTGCTCGTAGCCGACCCCGGTGGGTACCCGCAACAGCCGCAGCGCGTCGACCTGGGCTTCTTCGTCGTCGGTGCGCCCGACGAACACCGCGTTGACCAGTGAGGCGAACCCGGACACCCGCAGCAGGTCCCCGGCCAACTGGGAGGCGAACAGCGCCCGGACGTTGAACTTGCGGGAGTCGCGGGCCAGCCGGTCGATCAGCACCTTGCCGGTGGGTACCTGCGAGAGAAAGTGCGACTCGTCCAGCGCGACGCCCTTGCGGATGTTGCGGTTGGCGTCGTAGATGGTTCGCTGGGTGAGCCAGGACGCCAGGTTGAGCAGCTCCACCGCCAGCGACTCGCCGTCGGTCCACTCCTCGCGCGGGCTGCCGGGGCGCGGCAGTGTCATGCCCTGCATGGTCAGCACGGTCAGCCGATAGTCCCGATCGGCCTGCCACGGGTCGTCCCGGGTCTGGTCCGGGAACAGCAGGGCGGCCTGCGGCAGCTCACGGCGCTCCTCCAGGAAGTCGGCCACCACGCCGGCGTGGTCCTCGCCGTCCTGGGCGTGCCGGCGCAGCACGTCGATCACCATCGCCGGGTCGCGGTCCGGGGCACCGCCGACCTCGCGCACCGCGCGCAGCAGCACGATCCGGGTGTGCGGCAACCGGGAGACCTCGAACGGCAGCAGCCCGGTGAGCACGTCGAGCACCAACCGCCGCCGGGTGGCCGCCGCCAGCGACCGCTCGCGCCGCCAGGCCTTCTCGGGGTCATCCCCGGTGTCTGTTGTGTCGTCCAGGAAGTGCTCGACCTTGGGCTCGGCCACCACCCGGTAGGGGTTGAGGATGCCGGGGTCGGCCCGCAGCAGGTTGATGTGCCGGGAGAACGGCGCCAGCTCCGGCAGGTTCGCCAGCTCGGCCAACGGGCCGGACGGATCCAGCACCGTCCAGCGCGCCCCGGCCCGCAACGTCTTGTAGACGATCAGCCCGGTGAGGAAGGAGTTGTGGGTGGGAATGCACGACTCCCCGGCCAGATACAGGTGATCCGCGTTGTCCACCTGGACACACCTGACCGGCACGGATTCCACTGGGACCACATCCACGATGAAGTGGTACGGCCGGCGGCCGGCGGCCGGCGGGTACGCGTGGACAGGCAGTGCGTGAACGGGCAGGGACCCGGCGGCCCGCACGGCGTGTTGGCGCGATCCCCCGAGCAGCGAGACGGCGATCTCCTCGGTGGTTGTCACGGTCGATGTGCCAAAAACGTCACGAGGCTGGCCTATGTGTGCGCGATTCGGCACACGATCGGAAACCACTGCGCCCGCCGACTGCCGGGCGGAGGGGCGGGCCGTGGTCAGCCATTCGTGCCGGGCGTCCGCCCGGATCACCGAACCGTCCGAGAACACCACGTCGTAGCAGGGCCGGCCGTACATCACCTCGGTGGCGGCAACCACTCGGGTGGGCTTGCCGTCGCGATCCAGCAGCTCGTCCCCGACGCCGACGTCGCCCATCACCGTCCAGCCGGTCGGCGTGGGCAGCGGGGTGTCCAGCGCCAGCGCCTTCCCGGATCCCAGCCCACCGATGACGGCCGTCAGGCCGGAGGCCCGGCGGATCTCCTGGGCCAGCCACGGGTCCCAGGCCACCGGGCGGCGGGTGGCCGTGCAGGTCTCGCCGAGCATGATGCC
>JALYVZ010000246.1 GCA_030852965.1 Actinomycetota bacterium
GGTACATACCCCGGCCAGCACCCGGGCGGACGCGGCCGCCGCCCGGATCGGGCCGAGCAGGTCACCGCGCTGCACCTCACCCCACACCCCGACGTCCGCGCGGGTGGACCAGCCACCGCCGGCGACCACCAGCACCTCGGCCCGGCCGGGCTCGAAGACGTCGTCGGGCAGGAACCGCAGCCCGTGGGTGCCGGTCACCACCGCCTGGCGGGTGCGGGTGACCAGCCGGGTGGACAGCTCGCCCCCGAAATCGCCGGCGGTACGGAAGACCTCCATCGGCCCCAGCGCGTCCAGCTCGTCGAGTCCGTCGAATACCACGATGTCGATCAGAGTTGTCATGCCGTCCATGGTCGCGCCCGGCACCGTCAGAATGGAAGTGGCAGAATGTCTTCGGCCACACCGACGAACGCCCGCACTACCGGTTGACGGTGTGCGCGGAGCAAGCCGGGTCGGTCCCCACGACAACCGGCTTCGACATCCAGGTCTCGGTCGGTCTGGAGGCCCTGACCAGCGCCGACACCGTCATCGTGCCCGGATTCCGGCCACTGGAGGTGGCCCGACCGGTACGCGCGGCACTGCGCGCCGCGGCTGCGCGTACGCGCGGATGGTGTCCATCTGCACCATGACCACCATGCCGTCGGCACACCGCGCCGCCCACCGGGGCAGCCGCCAGCTCGCCTGGACCGACCTAGGCCGGCGCGGGTCGACGCGCACGGCCGGCACCGTGCTCGGGATGGAACCCCGCTGGTCCACAACCCAAGAATGACACCCGTCACACTGCCGGGCAACGCCGGGACGGTCGCCGGCGCACCGCGGTGGCCGGTAGGCCTGACTGTGCTGTTGATCGGTTTCGCGAAACGCCACGGACAGGGTGGGTGCGCCTTATCGTGATCGACCATGGCGGGTCACGCGGGCGGGACGGCTGGGTCTGCGTGTCGATCAGCTACCGGTTGGCTCCGAAGAACCCCTGGCCGGCGCAGATCCACGACGTGAAGCGGGCGCTGGCCTGGGTGAGGAGCACATCGCGGAGTTCGGTGGCGACCCCGGGTTCGTCGCGGTGACCGGCGGTTCGGCGGAGGCCACCTGGCCGCGCTGGCCGCCTTGACACCGAACGAGCCGGCGCTCCAGCCCGGTGGCCCAACTGCGTGGCGAAGACATCCAACGAGTCGGCTGAGCCGTGCTGGTGCTCGACTCGGGCGGCGTCAGCTTCCTCGCTGAGCGCTCCCCGAGAGCCGCGCTCATGTTGACGCGGTTGCGCCAGGACCAGCTGTGGCCGCCAACCGTGCCGAGCGCCGTGCTTGTCGAATGTCTGACCAGGCATGCCGGCCGCGACACCCCGACCAATCGGTTGCTGCGCGCGTGCGAGATCGAGGATCGGTTGGGCGTCGGGTTGGCTCGGCGGGCCGCAGCGCTGCGCGGGCTGGCCGGGCGCGGCTCGGCGGTGGACGCGGTCGTGGTAGCTGTCGCGGAGCCCGGTGGTGCCGTGCTTACCTCCGACGCTGACGACCTCGAGGCGTTGGCCGCGAACGCTCGGGCCGTCCGGATCATCACAATCTGAACCCGCACCCGACGGGGCGGAACCGCGTGCCCGCCGCTACCACCGCTCCCCAGCAACGCTGCAGATCAGCGGTACGAGGGCCCTGCAGAAGCCGCAGAACCTCGCACATCACGCACTGCCACACCAACCGCCCCTCTGTGACCGGCACCCACCCGCCACCCGCGCCAACCGCGTTCGGTGAGCGCTGAACGGGTGGTCACAGGGCGCCGGGCGCGACCGCGAAGATCATCGTTTCGGTGCCCTCGGCATCCCGGCCGAACGGGACGATCCGCAGCTCCATCTCCTGCCCGATCCGGGCTTCTCCGGGTCGGGCTCGGTGAGCAGGGGCTGACCATGGCTACGGTTTCGTTAGATTCGGCGCAATTCGGGAACCGCGAGAGGGATGAGATGAGCGACGAGCTGCAGACCGAACGTCAGGACGGGGTGCTCATCCTCACGATGAACCGGCCGAAGGCACGCAACGCGCTCAACGCCGCGCTGGCGCACGCGATCGCCGACGCGGTCGACGAGCTGGAGGTCGACAAGGCCATCAGCGTCGGCATCCTCACCGGGACCGGCGGCACCTTCTGCTCGGGCATGGACCTCAAGGCGTTCCTGGCCGGCGAGACCCCGTTGGTCGGTAAGCGGGGCCTGGCCGGCATCACCGTCACGCCGCCGAGTAAGCCGATGATCGCCGCCGTCGAGGGGTACGCGCTGGCCGGCGGCTGTGAGCTCGCGCTGGCCTGCGACCTGATCGTGGCGTCCCGGGAAGCCAAGTTCGGGCTGCCGGAGACCAAGCGGTCGCTGGTCGCCGGGGCCGGGGGGCTGTTCCGGCTGCCCCAGCGCATCCCGATGGCGATCGCCATGGAGTACGCGCTCACCGGGGCGCACTTCAGCGCCGGGCAGGCGCACGCCTGGGGAATGGTCAACCGGCTCACCGAGCCCGGCGACGCGCTGGCCGGGGCGCTGGAGCTGGCCAGGGAGATCGCCGCGAACGGCCCGCTGGCGGTCCGGGCGACCAAGCAGATCGTCGCGGACGGGCAGCACTGGCCGGTGGCGGAGCGCTGGAAGCGTCAGGAGGCGCTGCTGCGGCCGGTGTTCGGTTCGGCCGACGCGAAGGAGGGCGCGCTGGCGTTCGCGGAGAAACGCGCGCCGGTGTGGAAGGGCGAATGATCCAGCCAGGCAGCGGTCTGCGGTCCCGGCCAGGCGACTCTCTCAGACCAGCGCCCCGAAATGTGTGCCACAAACATGGCGTATGTGCGTGGTGTGAGATGTTCTTGTCACACCCCGTCTTGAGGACGGCTCAGGTGGCGGAGCGCTGCACCCCAGCCGGCACTGGTCCGGTTGGGGCGCAGTACCGATGCGCGGCGCACGTGTCGGCACCGACCGTGGAATGCCCGCTTGGCAGCCAGCACCCGGGCGGCCGGGTGGAGCACACATCGACCCTGGCCGGATGATGCGCCCGCACACCGATGGGTACTGCCCAGATCGTGCACCTCGAACGAACTCGACCTCGGTCACCGCAGCTCGCGCCCGTCGAGCCGCGAGGTCATCAGCGCCACATCGCTGCGACGGATCGCACGCTCGGTTTGCCAGAGCTGGAGCAGATCGCGGTGTACGACGACGAAACCGCTCAATCATCACGCGGGTCGGCGACGAATACCGCCACCTCGGGAGCTGACGATGCCGCGCTGGCCGCCGGCTACCAACCGAAGGGGGTGGACTGGCAGCGTTCGCTGTCTATGTGGTAGCGCTCACAGAACGGGCCGCCGCCGTCGCCCCGCGTCCGCGAGTTGCGCTCGGTGGGGGTCTCCGGCCGGGCGCTCGGTGAGTCGCTCGGTTGGGCGTCGGTCTGGCCAGGAGCGTCCGGAGCGGTGCGCGCGTCCTGTTTCTCCGACGGCACCAGCCGCTGCTGCGCACCGCCCGTGCCGGGTCGCTGCGCACCGCCCGTGCCGGGCTGCTGCCCAGTACCCCCACCAGGCTGCTGCCTAACGCCCGCCCCGGGCGTCAGGCGCCGCTCAGGGTTCGCCGGCGCCCTCACGTGCGGCTCGGGTGTCGAGTGCTGGTCGGGTGTCGAGTGCTGGTCGGAGTCCCCCGAAGGTCGGTTCGACCCCGAGTTGGTCGGAGCGCTCCGCTCTGGAGACTCGGCGGGCATCGGTTGCGCCGTGGCCGGCGCGAGAACCTCCGGGGGCGGCAGCTTGGAGACCGTGAATGACCCGGCGGGCGTGAGCTGCGGACCCGGGTCCGCCTCGGTCGGCGTCCGGAACACCGTAACCACGGTGAACACGCCGATGCCGAGTACCACCATCGCCGCGACGGCCGCCAGTACCGGGCGCATCGATCCCATTCTTGACTCAACGAGACCTCCCCGGCCCCGGTGACGCCGGCAAACGGGGGATGCTTGACCACACCGCCACCCCGGGGCAATACCAGCTGACGGGGACGATCGCTACGATGACGTTCGGCATCTCCTGGCTGCTCACGGGCAGGTCGGTGCCGATGATGAACGACCGCACACCGGCGGACACCACCCTCGGCGCGCCCGGCTGACCGCCGGCGGCTTGCGGGGCGGGTGGTACCGGTGAATGGTGGTCACCGAGGCGACCAAACCGAGAAAGAGGATGCACACGATGACGTTGCGGATCGGCGATACCGCGCCCGACTTCGAAGCCGAGACCACGGAGGGAACCATTCGGTTCCACGAGTGGATCGGCGGCTCCTGGGCCATGCTGTTCTCGCACCCGAGGGACTTCACCCCGGTCTGCACCACCGAGCTGGGCATGCTGGCCAACATGAAACCGCGGTTCGACGAACGCGGCGTCAAGATGATCGGGCTGTCCGTGGATCCGGTGGACAACCACGAGAAGTGGGCCGGCGACATCGCCGAGACCCAGGGGCAGGCACCGAACTTCCCGATGATCGGCGACACCGACTACAACGTGTCGAAGCTCTACGGGATGCTGCCCGCCGAGGTCGAGGGCGACCCGACCTCCCGCACCCCGGCCCAGAACGCGACCGTGCGCAACGTGTTCATCATCGGACCAGACAAGAAAATCAAGCTTGTGCTGGTCTACCCGATGACCACCGGGCGCAACTTCGACGAGGTGCTTCGAGTGATCGACTCGCTGCAGCTGACCGCCAACCACAAGGTCGCCACCCCTGCGAACTGGAACCAGGGCGACAAGGTCATCATCGCCGGCTCGGTGTCCGACGATGACGCCAAGAAGATCTGGCCCGACGGCTGGGAGGCGCCGAAGCCCTACCTGCGCATCGTGCCACAGCCCTGACGGACTGCGCTCGGTGACGGCCGCACCTCGCTGGAGCGGGTCGCCCGGACTCGCACCGAAGAGCCGGCGGTCGACATGAACGGTGTGGCCAACGTCGGGCTGCCGGCCCTGCGCACGGCCCACGAGAAGGCGGTCGGCACCCCGCGCGATCAGTACGTGCGCCACGAGATCGCCAACGTGACGTTCGCGCGGACTTGGCGCTGGTGCGCAAGCTCGCCGGGCGATCGGCTCCGACGGCGAGCTGGGCCGGTGTATCTTATGTGTATGAGCCGCACCAACATCGACATCGACGACGAGCTGATCGCCGAGGCAATGCGCAAGTACCACCTGCGCACCAAGAAGGAAGCCGTCGACCTGGCGCTGCGTCGTCTCGTCGGCCCCCGACTGTCGCCGGAGTTCCTGGCCAGTCTGGAAGGCAGCGGCTGGGACGGCGATCTGGACGAGATGCGCGCGGGCTCATCCCCGCAGGACTACATGTACTGACCGTGTTCCTGCTCGACAGTTCGGCGTGGATTGAATACCTGAGGCGCACCGGCTCGCCGACCAACGTCGAGGTGCGGCGGCTGCTGCAGGAGCATCCGGCCGACGTGCACCTCACCGAACCGGTGATCATGGAACTGTTGGCCGGTGCCAACACGCCGAGCCGGCTCGACCAGGCCGAGAAGCTGATCAGCGGCCTACCGCTGCTCGCGGTGGACGCCTTCGTCGACTACCGGTCCGCCGCCGCCGCCGCCCGCGCCTCCCGCCTGAACGGCCACCCGATCCGCTCGATCGTCGACTGCCTGATCGCCGCGGTTGCCGCGCGAACGGGGGCGGCCCTGGTTCATCGCGACCGCGACTACGACTACCTCGGCGAAGTCCTTGCCGACCTGCGCGTCCACACCCCGTAGGCGACTCAGCCGGCCGCCCGTGCCCTGGACCCGGGCTCGCTAGCGGCCCCGACCGCGCCGTTCGCGGTGGCCATCGCGCTGTTCTCGTCGAACCTGACGTGGACAACGGTCGACCTGCTGTTCTCCGGCAAGCTGTAGCAGTATCCGGATCTGCGGGTCTCTCCCTGGCCGAGGGCGGCATCGGGCGGGTGCCCTACATCTTGGAGCACTGCGACCACGCATCGCGCGATCGAGCCGTCGGCGGCGCTGATGCGCCGGATACACTAGGTGTCCGGGTGCGCGAGGTGGTCAGTCCAGGGCGCCGAAGTCGGAGCCGTTGTGGACGTTGCTGCCAGAGGTCTTCTGGCAGTGGTCGCGGTCGCGGTAGCCGCCTTCCTTGTCGCCATTCGGGCCCAGCACCTCGTTGGCGAGCTTGACCACCGAAAACATGTCGCGCCCTCCCGGTATCCCGACGCCCTCCCTACGCTGGAGTACACACATGCCGCACATTGCAGTTCCGTACTCTCGCCGAGAGCAGACTGGACTTGACTAGCGGCCTTGGTCGCTGAGAGTTTGAATATTGAGCCAAGTTTTCAGGCGGTCATGCGGGCCTCGTTGATGTAGTCGGTGATGTGGCGGTCGATCACTCGGAGTGCTTGGCGCAGGGGTAGCGGGG
>JALYVZ010000247.1 GCA_030852965.1 Actinomycetota bacterium
GAGCTGGGCCGGTCAGCATCCGGGACCGGTCGCCGTCGGGGTGCTCGTCGCCGCGGCCGCCGTGCTGGTGCCCTCGATGCGGCGGCTGCTGCCGGTCGGGGTCTTCCGGGCGGCGCCGGGGGTGGCCACCGTGGTGGCCTGTCGTGGCCTGCTGGCCGGGACGTTCTTCACCGCCAACGCCTACCTGCCGCTGATGCTGACCAGCACCTACCACTGGTCGTTGACCGCCGCCGGGACCCCGCTGGTAGTGAGCGCACTGGGCTGGTCGGCGGCGTCGGCGTGGCAGGGCAATCACCCGGACCTGCCCCGTCCCAGGCTGCTGCGGATCGGGTTCGGGCTGGTCGTGATCGGGCTGGTCGGGCTGGTGACGGTGGCCGCCGGCTGGGTGCCGGGGTGGCTCGCGCTGCCGGTGTGGGCGGCGGCCGGCGTCGGGATGGGTCTGGGCTTCTCGGCGGTGTCGTTCCTGCTGTTGCAGGTGTCCGGACCCTCCGAGGTCGGGTTCAACTCCTCGGCCGCACAGATGTCCGACCAGCTGTCGACCGCCACCATGATCGGGTTCGGCGGCGCGCTGCTGATGCTGCTCGGGTCGCCGGTGGTTGCGCTCCCCGTTCTGCTGGGGCTGCTCGTCGGCCTCGGCGGGGGCGGGGCCGCTCTGGCCGGGCGCACCCGCGCCCAACTCGGGCCGGCGTGACAGCTCGCTCAGCCCTTGCCCGCTCAGCCCTTGCCGTTGTCGGAGGGGTACCCCGGATGCGGGTTGCTGTTGCCGGTGGTGGTGCTACCGCTGCTGATGCCACTGGTCCCACCGGTGGTCGCTCCGGTCGTTGCGCCCGTGGTTGGGCTGGGCGCGGAGGTCTTTGCGCCGGGCCCGGTGCGGTCGGGGCGCTGTTGCAGGCGGTGGCCAGGACGGCCACCACGGCGGCGGCGGCAACGACGCCCGAGCTCTTCAGAAGGCGAGTTCTGCCCCTATTCATGGCGCGTACCGTAGGCTACTCAGAGCAGCCGCGAAACGCCGGGAGATCCCGATTGGATGACACCTCGTCTGGGTACCGATCTCGTCTGGGTACCGATCTCCCGAATCCAATTCTAGGCAGCTCCGGGTAAGCGGTTACGGCTTCTCGGGTGGCGCCGCGGCGTTGTCGTCCGCGCCAAGGTAGGTCGCATAGCCTTCCCGGACGAGCCCGTCGCCGAACACCAGCACCTCGTTGACCAGGCCCCGCTTCTGGTTGCCGTAGTGGATGACCACGGTATCGACCCCGCTGTACACCCCGAGCAGCTCAAAGTGCAGGTCAGGTAGCTGGCGCAGCGCCTCGGTCCAGTATCTGCGGAGCTCGTCCTTGCCCCTGATGACCCCGTTGCTGTCGGGGAGCAGCCGCGCCGCGACCGGCGAACGGAACACCACGTCGTCGGCGAAGTGCGCGAGCACCGCTTCCACGTCGTGGCTGTTCCAGCCCTCCAGCCAACGCTGCGCGAAGTCGGTCGACGTGGTCCGTCGGGAAGTCTCTGCCATTCCGTCATTATCGGCTGCCTGGCGAGCGAGTTCCGGGTCGCGGAACGAGCCGACACTCCTCCGGCCAGGTGTTCGTGGAGGGGGTCCCGACCTGCGCACCGGAGGACACGAAGGACACGCTGGGAAGCGCCATGAGGACGATGACCACGTCCCGGTCCCGGCACATCCCGGTCATGAGCGGCAACGAGCTGGTCCGCCTGGTCAGCATCGGCGATTCCCCGTCGGATGTTCTTATCGCACGCCCCGGAGCTTGACCACTGGAATAGGCCAGGGCATGGCCAGGGCGGCGCTGCGTACTCGCTATCGTGCGTCTTTCCACGAATGACCGAAATCGCGAGGGCACGGTCGTCCGCCAGGACTCGTCGTTGAGGCGGATGGGCTCGCCAGCTGACAGGACCGTCCCCGCACGGGACGAACCCAGCAATGCCCAGGTCATCGAGCCCACTGCCGACCTGATGGTCGCGCCGCTGATCTCAGAAGAGCACGAGATTGGCAAAGCCTACATCCACCCGGCCATCCCGTCCTGGGTCTTGGCTCCATCACCGACGAACACGCCAGTGGCGCCTCGAATGCGGAGGCCAACGCACCGGTCACCTGCAAACTGGTGCAACAGAGCGGTGGCACCATCCGCTGGGCAGCTTCTCGCTGCGCGACGGGCGCGCTGACTGGGCCACCCGCACTACCATCGACTCGCACACGCTCGCCGGCGCGCAACTGACCATCGAGCACGGACACACCCTGGCACGCGCGAACTTTGCTCCGCGTCTGCCCGACCGCCTCAGCCAACTTCAACACTCCACCGACCAGACGGCAACAGCAAAACGAGAGCCAGCATGCCACAGAGCGGCCTCACGAAACGACGCTCGACAGCGACCACTCCAGTAGCGACGAGCCGCGCGTCGCTGAGCAACGAGAGCGGTCCAAACCCCTCGTGCGGAGGTGACCCTTCCAGGAACGTCTGTCCCGCGCCGCACCGGGTTGGACAAGTCGAACCGGAGCACCTGGAACGGCTCGTGAACGGCTCTACCGGAAATGACCAAAGTGGTACGGCAGCGCAATGACGCGCAACTATTGGGCGATGACCTTAGCGTTCGAGTCCGTCAGGATCGCGCCGCCGAAGTTCGCGCCGGTCAGGGTCGTGCCCGACAGGTTCGCGGCCGTCAGGTTCGCGTTGGCGAGGTTCGCGTTACTCAGGTTCGCTCCATGCAGGTCCGCGCTGGTCAGGTTCCGACGGGACAGGTTCGCGCCCGACAGGTTCGCGTTGGGGCAGACAGTGTGAATGGTGGGCGTGGGGTTTGACACGATCGTGCAGGTACCGACGACCACCGAGTCCGCCATCGCGGTTCCGGTTCCGGCCAGGAGCAACGAGGCGCTGATGCCGATGCTGCTGAACAATGCCACGGCGGCACGGCGTGCCGCGCGTTGCGCCGTGTTACCCGGGTGGTTGCTGCCGAGCCAATTGATTTGATTCCCCTGCCATGTGCGCATCTGCACGTGCCCCTCGGTGGGTGGAGTGTGTGGTCAGCTCTTTCAGGACGATCAAAGCACCGGGTTGGTGATGGGCTAGAGCCGCTCAGACGACGCGCCTGGACCCGCTCAGAAGATCGTGCCGTGTGCAAGTTGTAGCTGTCACCAATCCATCTACCTATGTTTCCCACGCTGACACCACGCCGATTCACCCCAAAGTGATCCAAAGAAGCTCGACCGGCCGAGCGACCCGCCCGATGCCCCGCTGGTTCTGGGTCTGCCGGCTCTCGGTGCCTGACGAGGGCAGGGGATCACCATATCCCTGTCCGAAGGCGGACTGATGGCTGAGTGAGGTGCCCGTGGTGCGGATTGTCCTCACCGTCGAGCAGGCCGCCGAGCGGCTCGGAGTCGCCCGAACGCTGATGTACTCGCTGGTCAGCTCTGGTGCGGTGGAGTTGGTAACCATCGGCCGGCTGCGGCGGATTCCGGCGGATGCCGTAGTTCGGTACGTCGAGTGCCTGCGTACGGGGGAGTGGCGGTATGACGAACGCTGAGCGCTCCCGCCAGCCCAACCGAGCATCTTCGATCTACAAGGGCACGGACGATTTCTGGCACGGGCGGGTCACTGTCGGGGTGAAAGACGACGGCCGACCGGACCGCCGTCACGTGATGCGGAGGTCGCGCGCCGACACCGTGAAGGCGTCCGCGCCCTCGAACGACAGCGGGACTCTGGGGCTTTGCGTGCGGTTGGCCGGGTGTGGACAGTCGGGGAGTGGCTGACGTACTGGGTGGAGAACGTCGCCGCGCCCAACGTCCGGGAGAACACCGCCGCCGGATACCGGGTCGCGGTGAACACGCACCTGATCCCCGGCGTCGGCGCTCACCGGCTGGACAAGCTCGAACCAAGCTCGAACCCGAGCATCTGGAAAGGCTATACCAAAAGATGATCGAAGCTGGTGACTCGCCTGGCAATGCGCACTAGGTTCACCGCACCGTTCGGACCGCGCTCGGTGAGGCGGAGCGTCGCGGGCGGATCACTCGGAACCCCGGCCGTCCTGGCGAAGGCTCCACGCCCCGACGAGCTGGAGGTCGAGCCCTACACGGTCGAGGAGGTCCAGGCGCTCCTCCGGGACGGCCAGCAAGGACCGCAACAGTGCTCGGTGGGCGATCGCATTGGTGCTCGGGCTGCGTCAGGGTGAGGTGCTGGAGCGGGCGGGGCAGCTCTGGTGGGATTCCGGCTGCTGGTTCACCAACTCGCTCGGCGAACCAGTGAACCCGAGCACCGACTACCACGCGTGGAAGTGGCTCCTGGCCGCCGCCGGCTTGCGGGATGGTCGCCCGCACGACGCCCGACATACCGTCGTGACGGTGCTGCTAATCCTGGGCGTCCCGGAGCGCGCCGTGATGGGACTGATGGGCTGGTCGACGACCGCGATGGCGGCACCCAAAGGGTGTTCCGTGGGGGTTCCGCGTGCGGCTTTTCAAGCCGGTCGCTTGGTGGTGATCTCGTCGCGGCGCGGGTTTCACCCTGCCGGGCCGGTGGTCCGGGGCGCAAGCCACTTGTCCCGGCTTGTGGCTCGGACCGGCGGGCTGGCAGCCTTCGGGCGCACCGTGGCGGGATCACCACCTTCGGAGCCTCCTTGATCTCGGAAGCGGCCGCCCGGTTCGGGCGGAGCCCGATTTTGCGTGTTCAGGGCAAGTCGATCGTCATCGGTGTTGCATTCGGTACTTAGGTACAGGCTTACCGTCGTATGTGGGCGTTGATGGCGGCGCCGGGAGGCCAGGTGAATGCGATGAGATGGGTACCGGAGTCGTGCACGTTGCCGACGGTGGAGCAACCGTTGCGGGCGGCGGAGTTCGACGATCTGTTCGCGGTCGCGGTGAGACCGGCGGAGCGGGTGGCGCCGTCGGCGTTGCGGCTGCATCTGCCGCCCGGTGACCAGATCGTGTCGGCGGCGAGGGATCTCATTGCTCGTGAGACGAAGTGTTGCTCGTTCTTCTCCTTCGAGCTGCGTCCGTCGGCGGCTGGGACGGAGCTGGAAGCGCGGGTGCCGGAGTCGCACACCGAGGTGCTGGATGAGATGCAGCAGCGGGCGGAGGCTGCTCGGGTGAGCGGGGGCCGGCTGTGAGCGCGGGGTTGCGGTCGGGGGAGCTGGCGAACGCGGCGGGGGTGAACGTTCAGACGCTGCGCTACTACGAGCGCCGGGGGCTGTTGGGCGAGCCGGAGCGCACGCTGGGCGGTCATCGGGTCTACGCGCCGGAGGCGGTCACCGTGCTGCGGGTGATCAAGGCGGCGCAGCGGCTCGGGTTCACCCTCGGTGACGTCGCGGAGCTGCTGGAGGCGGGCCGGCATCATCACCGGCGGAGACCCTCGGACGGGCTGCAGGCGCGAGCCGTGGCGAAGTTGGCTGAGGTCGAGGCCAAGATCGCCGACCTCACCGTCATTCGCGAAACCTTGCGCGAGGCGATCGATGCCGGCTGCGACGACCTGATGACCTGTGCCGGGACCGAGTGCTGTCCGCTTCCGTTCGTTGAGCTCGCATCGCTTTCGAAGGAGTCGTCATGACGAGCCTGCGTTCTCGGCGGGGCTTGTGGGCCGGCCTGCTCGCAATGTTTGGAGTCACGGCGGCGTGCGCGGCGGGTTGCGTGACACCCGTCGTGGTCGCGATCGGGCTACTCGGTGGGTCGGGGGTGCTCGGTGCGGCCCTGGGCTGGTTGCCCGCCATCGCGGTGCTCCTGGTGGCTGCGGCTGTGCTCGTGTTCTTCCTTCCCAGGCGCCGGTCTCGGTGCCAACACGCCAGCGGTGAGCAAACAGAGTGCGGCTGTGGCCCGGACCGTGAGGTCGCCCGGGAGAGCGGATCTACGCTGAGGTCATGACGGTCGTTCGTTCGATTGTGCTGTTCGTCCTGGCCGCGATTGCTGAGATCGGCGGGGCCTGGCTGGTCTGGCAGAGCGTGCGCGAGCATCGTGGTTGGGCGTGGATGGGTGCCGGCGTCGTCGTGCTTGGTGTCTACGGGTTCGTGGCGACGCTGCAGCCGGATGCGAATTTCGGTCGCATCCTGGCCGCGTACGGCGGTGTGTTCGTGGCGGGCTCGCTGCTGTGGGGAGTCGCGTTCGACGGGTTCCGGCCCGATCGCTGGGACATCAGCGGTGCGCTGATCTGCCTGGTCGGGGTCACGGTCATCATGTACGCCCCGCGTCCGGCCTGATCACGACGCGCCATCGGCGGCGTGCACGATTCCGGCTCAGGGAGATGCGCAGAATCAGCGTTGTTCGAACGGGTATGAGATCCGAGCTCCCCGGTGGTGGGCCGGCGCGGCCCGCCGGCTGCGCCCGGGCCGGAGGTAGAGGGCGTGAGCCGGTGGGCCGGTGAAGCCGGCCAGGGG
>JALYVZ010000248.1 GCA_030852965.1 Actinomycetota bacterium
GAGCGACCACCACCAGCCTAGCGAACGTAAACCATCTGTGGGTTGTTGACAACCCGTCGACAACCGACCGTTCGGTCACCCCCTGGCCACACCGGACGCCACAACCGCCCCAACAGCATGACCAACTCGGCGGTCTCATGCCCGGAAGGTTCACTCGAACCGGGGACCCTCCAATCGCAGTGGTAACAGCAGGGCCGGTATGTACGATGGCTAGACGCCGGGGTGTGCGCCGTAGGCGTGCCGCCAGCGACGATACCTGGGGGAACGAATCGACATGGCTGGTGAGCAACTCTCGCGCGAGAACGAGGTCATGCCCGAGGTGCCCGGTTACCGCATCGAGCGGCAGATCGGGCGCGGCAGCATGGGCACGGTCTACCTGGCCGAGGACGTGCAGCTGCGTCGCAAGGTCGCGCTGAAGGTTCTCACCCCGGCGCTGGCCGACGACGAGCTGTTCCGCAAGCGCTTCGACCGGGAGTCGCAGAGCGCGGCCAGCCTGGAGCACTCCAACATCGTTCCCGTCTACGCGGCGGGCGAGGCAGCGGGCCTGCTGTTCATCTCGATGCGGTACGTGGCTGGCGGCGACCTGCGAAGCCTGCTCAGCGCCGAGGGTCCGCTCGACCTCGACCAGGCCGCCTCGATCGTCGCCTCGGTGGCCGACGCACTCGATGCCGCCCATCAGCGGAACACGATCCATCGAGACGTCAAGCCGGCAAACATTCTCGTGGACGACCGGAACGGTCGAAAGCATTACTACCTGAGCGACTTCGGTATAGCCAAGATGGTCGCGACCGGCCGCAGCCTCACCTCGGCTGGCCAGATCGTCGGCACGATCGACTACATCGCTCCGGAACAGATCCAGGGCAAAGCGGTGGACGGCCGCGCCGACCTGTACGCCCTGGGCTGCGTTCTCTACCAGTGCCTGACCAACCAGGTGCCCTTCCCTCGGGAGGACACCGCCGCGCTGATGTATGCGCACGTGGGCGTTGCGCCACCCTCGGTCGCCGCCGTACGACCCGACCTTCCGGACGGAATCGACCAGATCGTGGCCAAGGCGCTGGCCAAGGACCCCGAGCACCGTTACCCAACCTGCCAGGAACTGGCTGGCGACCTCCGCGCACTCGCCGCCGACCCCGACACGCCGCTGGCCATTGAGGTGCCGCCGCCGGGCGGGACCACTGGCATCGGTCTCGCGGCGACCGCGAACGCAGAGCCCGCCGAGATCCCGGCGGGGGCCGTGGACAGCGAAACCAGCGTCTACACTCCACCCGCACGGCTGGCGGAGCCGCCGTCGAAGCCTCCTGCCAAGCAGCGGAAAAAGTTGTGGACTGCCCTGGGAGGCGCGGCGGGGTTCGTCCTGATCGCCGGTCTGGCGATCAGTGGGGTCACCTACCTGGGCTCGCGTTATCCGAACGATGCCGAGAAAGCCTTGCTTGGTCAGGTGCCACTCGACATGCGGGGCAGCTGCACTCGCAACGAAGCCGTTCAGGAAGGCAGCGCCAACGTGGAGGCCTCCCTGACCTGCAACTCGTCGGGCGAGGATGTGACCTCGGTCGTCTTCACCAAGTTCAGCACGCCGACGGCCCTCGACAAGAACTACCAGGCCGCGGTGTCGACCGCTGGGGTCCCCGGGGACTCGGGTGACTGCCGCAGCGGGGACCGAGCTGAGACCGGGTACCGAAGCGAGTCCGAACCGGCGCAGGGACGGGTTCTCTGCTTCCACAAACTGGGTTCGTCCTTCCTGGCCTGGACTGACGAGCAGTCTGAGACCCTTGCGGTGGCGACACGGAACAAGGTGGATGACAAGAAGGTTCTCAACTGGTGGGCCGGTGTCAAGAGCGTGCCGTTGCCCACGCTGGCTGCGGCTGCGGCTGCCCCGGCCCCGGTCGCGCCACCGCCAGCCCCGGCCGTCACCTCATCTCCTCCGGTGGCCGAACCTGGTGTCCTCGGCAAGGGATTCGGCCGGGCGGACGACAAGGGTGCCACGCCCGGCGTCTCAGGCGTCTCAGGCGGCTCAGGCGGCTCAGGCGGCTCAGGCGGCTCAGGCGGCTCAGGCGGCTCAGGCGATAAGGATTCCCGGAGTGGGGATTCCCGGAGTGGGGATTCCCGGAGTGGGGATTCCGGCGGTGGCAGCGGCAAGTCCAAAGGCTCGAAGAAGGACGACAAGCAGGAAAAAGCGCCTCCGTCGTCGATTCCCAACGTGCCTCTGCTGCCGCTTCCCAGCACGCCGCCCTCAAGCACCCCCGCGCCAAAGCCGACGCCGCCCACCACCCCCGAACAGCCGACGCCGCCCACCACCCCCGAACAGCCGACGCCGCCCACCACCCCCGAGCAGCCGACGCCGTCCACCAAACCCACACCGCCGCCAAGCGCCGACCAGCAGGATGTCGCCGGACGCTTCGGCGAGGCCATGCAGGAGGCCGCCCGGCGGATCGAGGCCGCAAAGAAGAAGGATGCTGAGCAGCAGGAGGCCGAACGACGCAAGGCGCTGAAGAAGATGTGCGAGGACGCAGAGAAGGGCCCGGACGGCCAGATCCAGGACGCCGACCTGGCCACACAGTGCGCTCAGCCCGCCGGCAACAACAACCCCGCCGGCAACAACAACTAGGACAAGAACGACAAGGTGTAAGTGCGGTCGGCGCGCACCTGACGTGTGACAGCATGGCGGCCATGGGGGCGGCCGCACTGTGACGATCGCGCTGGGGATCGAGACCTCGTGTGACGAGACCAGGGTTGGGCTGGTCCGCCACGGTGAGTTGCTCGGCGAGGCGCCGGCGTCGTCGATGGACGAGCACGCCCGCTTCGGTGGCGTGGTGCCCGAGATCGCCGTACGTGCGCACGTGTCCGCGCTGGTGCCGTGTGTGCGAGAGGCGATGCGTAAGGCCGCCACGTCGCCCGCGCACATCGGCGCGATCGCGGTCACCGTCGGTCCCGGCCTGGCCACCGCACTGCACGTCGGGGTGGCCGCCGCCAAGGCGTACGCCGGAGCCTGGGGGGTGCCGCTCTACGGCGTGCACCACCTGGCCGCGAGGAGATCGTGCACCTGTCCGACACCATCGACGACGCTGCCGGTGAGGCGTTCGACAAGGTCGCCGGATACTCGGGCTGCCCTACCCCGGTGGACCCTCGATCGACAGATCGGCCCGGGACGGTGACCCGAATGCGATCATGTTTCCGCGCGCGCTCACCGGTCCACGCGACCCTGAGTTCGGGTTCTCCTTCTCCGGACTGAAGACCGCGGTGGCCCGATGGGTCGAGCGCTGCGAGGCCGAGAGCCGGCCGGTGCCGGACGTGGCGGCGTCGTTCCAGTAGGCGGTGGCCGACGTGCTCACCGCGAAGGCGATGATGGCCTGCAAGCGCGAAGGCGTGCACGATCTGGTGGTGGTGGTGGGCGGGGTGGCGGCCAACAGCCGGGTGCGCTCGCTGGCCGAGCGGCGCTGCGTCGAGGCCGGCATCACGCTGCGGGTGCCGCCGATCCGGCTCTGCACCGACAACGGCGCGATGATCGCCGGCGTCGACGATCTGCTGGTCCGCTGCGGCGCCGATCCGACCGGGCTGGCGGTGCCCGCTCGCCCCAGCGTCGTCCTGGAGCGCGCCCCAACTGTGAGAGCGTCAGCGCACCGAGCCGAGGAGGCGGCGTACCTCGATCTCGATGACCACCCGCTCGGGGTTGGGCTCGGGCACCCGATAGCGCTGGGCGTAACGTCGCTCGGCCTCGGCCACCGACATCCGGTCCTCCCGTACGACGGCGAGTCCCTCGACCGTGCACCACCGACCACCCTCGACCTGGCCCACCGCGACCGACGCCCCGGTGGGGCCGGCGGTACGGATGTTCGCAACCTTCCGCGAATGCCGCCGGGTGATCACCCGGACGATGCCGGTCGCCAGGTCGAGGGTAGCGCCGACCGGTACCAGGTGGGGCGTGCCGTCCGGGCGCGGCGTAGTCAGCAGACAGATCCGCCGCTCGGCCCAGAACGTCGCGAATTCGCGACTCAGCCCATCCCGCCAGTCAGCCATGCTCGGCATTCTGTCAGGTGGACAACGAGGCGCCAGTGCACGCATTCGGCGACTACCAGGTCGAGCAGAACTGGCCCCGTCTGCTCTGAGCAGCGTCCGACCTCACCCGTCCGGGTGGAGTGCCCGCGAGCGTGCCTGGCGGGTGCTCGAGCCCACCGTCGAAAGACGATGAACCCGGCAAGAACTGTCACCCGATCACTCGGGTGTCACACCCCTGTCACTGGCATTCTCCCTGGTCAGGGCCTTGGAGTGACAGAGTGACAGCTGTGACAGTGACGGGGTACCTGCGCTGTCACACCGGCTGGCCTCAGGCCGCCGTGGTGACGGTGGCTCCGACCGCGCGTGGCTCTGGGATCGGGTCGCCGTACTCGCGCATCACGGCAAGGTGGCCGGCGATCGCCTCGCGCATCTCGGCAACGCACTCGTCGTAGGTGCTTGCCGTTGCGATGCAGCCTGGTAGGTCTGGACTCCAGGCACCGAATCCGCCGTCTTCGGCTTCCTCAACGATGATCACGTAGCCCTGCATGGCTGCCTTCCTCATAGTCCCGACTGCCTCAGGATGCTCTTCTCGGTGCCCGGCGGCAACGTGTCACTCGGCTTGCCCGCCACGGTCGTCGTGCCCGGCTTGGTCGGGTGCCGGTAGTGCCGGTGGCTCCCACGTATCCGAACGATGTACCAGCCGTCGGCCTCGATTATTTTTGATAATCTCGCCAACCTTACGAGGCAACGGTTTGGCTCCGATCGGGCCGGTGATCCAGGGCGAGGCTACCGCGATGGATGATCTGTTTACCGGACAGCGTGGCGTAGTCACCCAGTTAGTCACCCACCCACCCACGGAAAGGCCAGGTCGCAAAACCCATGAGGGAGCCTGTGACCTGGCCTTTGCAGTGTCGGGGTGACAGGATTTGAACCTGCGACCTCTTCGTCCCGAACGAAGCGCGCTACCAAGCTGCGCCACACCCCGATGGCTTCGCTGCCGCCGCAGAGTCTAGCCGACCGTCCGAGCCTCCGGTGACGAGGTATCCGCTGTGGCCCTGCGGGCCGGGCCCGGCGACAACGGACGGGGCACCAGGGTGAGCAGGCTGACTTCCGGCGGGCAGGCGAACCGGACTGGGGCGTACGGCGAGGTGCCCATCCCGGCTGACACGTGCAGCCAGGTCCAGGCGCCCCACCGGGAGGCGCCACGGGCCCGCGACCGATCCAGCCCGCAGTTGGTGACGATCGCCCCGTAGCCGGGTAGCCGCAGTTGGCCGCCGTGGGTGTGACCGGCCAGCACCAGGTCGTACCCGTCGCCGGCGAAGCCGTCCAGCACCCGGGGTTCGGGGGAGTGGGTCAGCCCGAGCCGCAGCGTCACGTCGGGCGAGGTGACCGGCCCGGCGATCGACGAGTAGCGGTCGCGGCGGAGGTGCGGATCGTCGACGCCCGTCACGGCCACTTCACGGCCACCGCCGAGCGAGAGTCGCAACCGGGCGTGCGTGGCGTCCTGCCAACCCCGCTCCACGAACGCCGCCCGCAGGTCTCGCCAGGGCAGATCCGTGCCCCGGATCGGTTTCTCCTGGTAGCTGAAGTATCGCGCCGGGTTCTTCGGCTTCGGGCCGTAGTAGTCGTTGCTGCCGAACACGAACACCCCGGGGCGCTCGAGCAGCGGGCCGAGCGCCCGCAGTACCGCCGGCACCGCGGCCGGGTGGGCGAGGTTGTCACCGGTGTCGACCACGAGGTCGGGCTCCAGCTCGGCGAGTGCGGCCACCCAGCGCTGCTTGGACCGCTGGTCGGGCATCATGTGCAGGTCGGAGACCTGCAGCAGCCGCAGTGGCAGGGCTCCGGAAGGCAGTACCGGCAGTGTCGCGGTGCGCAGCGTCCAGTGGGTCCGTTCGATCAGCGCGGCGTAACCGATCCCGGCCAGGCCCACCCCGGCCGTGCCGCCGAGAGCCCGCAACAGCGTGTTCACGCTTGTCATCGTAAACGGCAACCACTCGGCTACCGTGACCCGCCATGGGTCTCAAACAGCAGCTGCGCGACGACCTCACCGCCGCGATCAAGGGTCGGGACGAGCTGACCAAGGCCACCCTGCGGATGGCGTTGAGCGCGATCACCTCCGCCGAGGTGGCCGGTGACACCGCCCGCGAGCTCGACGAGCCCGAGGTGCTCACGGTGCTCGCCCGGGAGGCGAAGAAGCGGGTCGAGGCCGGGGAGGCGTTCGACGCGGCCGGTCGGGGCGAGCTGGCCGCGCGGGAGCGCGCCGAGGGTGAGGTGTTGGCCCGTTACCTGCCGACGCCACTCGACGACGACGAGGTGGCCGCGATCGCCGAGCGGGCGAT
>JALYVZ010000249.1 GCA_030852965.1 Actinomycetota bacterium
CTCCTCGGAGGCGCCGCGCCCCGGGCGGCTGCCGCCGGGCCCGCTGCCGGTACCGGCCCATCCGGTGGGGGGCGCCAGGCTGGGCGAGTGCGCCGACATACTGCCGCCGGGCGCGCCTCCACTTCCGGCCGGTGAGACCAGTGCGTCCTGGATATTGGCCGATCTGGACAACGGGGCTGTGCTGGCCGCGCGCGACCCACATGCCCGGCATCGGCCGGCGTCCACGCTGAAGGTGCTCACCGCGCTGGTGGCGCTACAGCGCCTGGACCTGGACGCCCTCGTCGAGGGCACAGCCGCGGACGCGGACGTACCTGGCAGCCGGGTCGGGATCGGTCCAGGTGGGCACTACACGGTGCGCCAGCTGCTCACTGGGTTGATCATGAACTCGGGCAACGACGCGGCCAACGCCTTGGCCCGCCAGCTCGGCGGGGTATCGGTCACCCTGGCCGCGATGTCGGAAACCGCCAGCCAGACGGGTGCGCTGGACACCCGTCCGACCAGCCCCTCCGGTCTGGACGCCCCCGGCATGGCCACCTCGGCCTACGACCTGGCCGTGCTGTTTCGGCTGGCCATGCGGGACCCGACGTTCGCCGAGATCAATCGCACCCGGCTCTTCGAGTGGCCGGGGTACGCCGACAAGCCGGGGTTCACGATCAGCAGCGACAACAAGATGTTGACCACCTATACGGGCACGATCGGCGGCAAGACCGGGTTCACCGACGACGCCCGACACACCCGGATCGTGGCCGCCGAGCGGAATGGGCGACGGCTGGTGGTGGCGCTCACCCGCGCCGAGACGCACCCGGTGCCGGTGGACACCCAGGCGGCCCGGCTGCTTGACTACGGGTTCGCGCTGCACCCCGGTACCCCCTCGGTCGGCACCCTGGTCGACCAGCGGCCGCCGGACGACGGGACCGACGGCACCCAGGGCGTGCCACCGGGCGCACCTGCTGGCACGCCCGGGCCGAACCATCGGTTGGCGGGGCTGCTCGTGATCGGCGGCGGTGCGCTGGTCGGCGGGCTGCTGTCGCTGCTGCTCGCCCGACGCCCGACCGGCCGGTACGCCGCCGGTCGGTACTAGCTCAACCGCGCCGGGGCGGGCACCAGCTCGTTCTCCTTCGCGGTGGCCGCCCAGGCGGTCAGGAACAACAGGAAACGGGAGATCGTGAAGATGAAGATCATCAAGCCGAGCACCGGGCCGAACAGCGCACCGGTGGGCGAGTTGGTTACGCCCTTCAGGTAGATCACCATCACCTGGTTGATCACCAGGAAACCGACCGCCCCCGCCACCGCCGCCTTCCCCGCGCTGCGCCAGGTCACCGGCTCGCGCGGCAACCGGGCGATCACCCAGAGGAAGACCAGCGCGTTGGCCAGCAGGCTGACCACCACCGTGGTCATCCCGATCAACGGGCTGAGCCAGTGCAGTTGGTCCAGACCGAGCCACTTCACGATCTTCGGAGCCAGCCCACCGGCGGCGGTGACCACGAACGAGACCAACAGAGCCGTACCCAGTCCGAGCAGCGCCAACAGGTCGACGAACAACCTGCGCACCAACTTCGGCGGATCGTGCCGCTGGCCCCATTGCTCGGAAAGCGCCTCGCGCAGGTTGCCCATCCAGCCCAGCCCGGAGTAGAGCGCCACCAGCAGACCAATCACCCCGACGGTGCCGGCCGACTTGATCGCGGAACTAATCACCTCGTTCAGGGTCTTGCTGAGGTCGCCGGGCGCCGCGTCGGACACCTTGCCCTGGATCTGGGTGATCAGCTCCGGGTTGTGCCGCAGGAACAGCGCGGCACCGGCGAATCCCACCATGAGCAGCGGAAACAAAGCCAACACGCTGAAGTAGGTGATGGCACCCGCGTAGTGGTCGCCATGCCGCTCGGTATACCGCGCACCGGCGCGAACCAGGTGGTCCAGCCACTCGTACCGAACGCGCAACTCGGCGAGCCTGGATGGTTTGTCGGGCTGATCAAGCGGGTCAGGCATGACGGTTCCCCTTGGCGGCAGGTGGCGAAGCTGATCCTCTCCCACCGGAACCCCGATGTCGCGCCGGCCGGGTCCCACGCCCTGGTGCCGCCCAGCACCGTCCTGATCCGTCCCGGCCCGCCGGGTGCCGCCCTGCCCGGTACCGGCGTGGCCCGCGCCACGTCGCACCCCGTCCCCACCCGGCGGCGGCCGGAACCTCCGTAAGCTGACGGTGTGGCTGCTCCCGCGCGCGCTCCCGAGGTGAGCGCCGTGCGGACCGGGGATGTGAGGTTGGGCGCCCGGTACTGGCCCGGCTCCCCGGCCGGTGTGCCGGCGCTGCTGGTTCACGGGTTGTCGTCGAACGCCCGGCTGTGGGACGCGGTGGCGTTGCCGCTGGCCTCGTCCGACAACCCGCCGGGGCACCCGGTGCTTGCGGTCGATCTGCGCGGCCATGGCACGTCGGCTGACGTGCCCGACCCGCCGGACAGCGACCCCACGGCCGTGGCGGCGGCCGATCTGGCCGGGGTCTGCGCGGAGCTGGGCTGGTCGCGGGTGCTGGTGGCCGGACAGTCCTGGGGCGGCAACATCGCGCTGCAGCTCGCTGTCGACCACCCGGCCCTGGTCGCCGGGCTCGTACTGGTCGACGGCGGGTGGCTGCACCTCGGCGACAACTGGCCCGACCTGGACGCGGCCTGGCGCACCCTGGCCCCGCCGGACCTGGACGGTTGGCACCTCGCAGACCTGCGCGCGGTGTTGACCGACGCGCACCCGGACTGGTCGAGCGATGTCATCGAAGCCACCCTCGCCAACCTCGAGCACCGCCCGGACGGCACGGTCCGTCCGTGGCTGTCTCTGGACCGACACCGCGCCAGGGTGGCCAGCCTGCTCAACCACCGGCCGTGTGAGCTCTACCCTTCGGTTCGCTGCCGAACGGTGCTGCTGGCCGCAGGCGACCCGCCGGACGCGGGCGCCATCGAGGCCGCCTCGGCGCTTCCTACGGCCACCCTGGTGCCCTTCCCCGGCGGGGACCACGACCTGCACGCTCAGCACCCAGACCGGGTAACACGCGAGATCGGAGCACTGGCGACCGTGCACGAGCCACCGCTGTGACCGGCCGCCTGGTGATCTTGGGTTCGGGCGAGACCGCGCCGACCATGGTTGAGGTGCACCGGGGAGATCTGGCCGCGACCGGTGCAGGGCCGGCGCTGCTGCTGGACACGCCCTACGGCTTCCAGGAGAACGCCGACGACATCACCGAAAAAGCCCTCGCCTACTTCGGCCGCAACGTCGGACGCACCGTCACCCCGCTGACCTGGCGTGTTCCGCTGGAGGGGCCGGCGCTGGACCGGGCGTTGGCGGCGGTCCGG
Source organism: Actinomycetota bacterium (assembly GCA_030852965.1). Lineage (GTDB taxonomy): Bacteria > Actinomycetota > Actinomycetes > Mycobacteriales > Pseudonocardiaceae > Pseudonocardia. The sequence continues at coordinate 3,333 of JALYVZ010000249.1, forward strand.
AGCGCGCGGTGGGTGTTTGCCGGACCGGGCAGCCCGACGTACGCGATGCGGGTGTGGGCGGGCAGCGGCCTGACCGAGGCGGTCCGCGACCTGGTCACCGGCGGTGGCACCGCGACGTTCGCCAGCGCCGCTGCGGTCACCGTTGGCGCGGTCACCGTGCCGGTGTACGAGGTGTACAAATGCGGGGCCGACCCGTTCTGGGCGCCCGGCACGAACCTGTTGCGTGAGCTGGCCGGACTGCACGCGGCGGTGATCCCGCACTACGACAACGCCGAGGGTGGCACCCACTCCACCCACTACTGCTACCTCGGCGAGCGTCGGCTGCGGGTCCTGGAGGCCCAGCTGCCCGATGGCGCGCACGTGATCGGGGTGGACGAGCACACCGCGCTCGTGCTCGACCTGGCGACCGGCACCGCCCAGGTGCTCGGCCGGGGCGGGGTCACCGTCCGCCGAGATGGCGGGTCCCGTGTGCTGCCCGCCGGTACCTGCGTCCCCATCACCGAGCTGAGCAAGGCCAGAGCCGGCGGGTCCCCCGCGACCCTGACCGAGATGAACCCGACTCCAGCCCCCGGCCAGCTCGCCGCATCTCCACCTGCACTGTCGCTACGGGAGGTGGCCGACCATGCACAACGCCGGTTCACCTCCGCGCTGGCCGACCGAAACGCCGACACAGCGGCCACCACGGCGCTCGGCCTGGAGCAGGCGCTGGCCGACTGGTCAGCCGACAGCCTGCAGTCCGACGACGCCGACCACGCCCGCCGGGTGCTGCGGGGCATGGTGCTCGCGCTGGCCGAGGCCGCCCGCGACGGACTCGTCGACCCCCGCGAGCGGCTGGAACCGCTGGTCAGCGCCCTGATCGAACATCGGAACGCGGCGCGCGCCCACCACGACTTCACCGCTGCGGACGCCCTGCGCGACCAGTTGGCCGCCGCCGGAGTGGAGGTTCGGGACGGTCCGGACGGATCGGTGTGGTCGCTTCACACGGTGTGACGCGGCACACTGACATCATGCCCGCCACGCTGGTCGCAAACACCGAGCAGAACCCGTACCTGCTGGGGATCTACGCCCCGGTGCGCGACGAGCTCACCTTCGACGAGCTCGAGGTGATCGGCGAGATCCCGACCGACCTCAACGGGGTGTACCTGCGCAACGGCCCGAACCCCCGCTTCGACCCTGGCGGGCGCTACCACTGGTTCGACGGTGACGGCATGGTGCACGCGATGTCGTTCGAGAACGGCCGGGCCCGCTACCGCAACCGCTACGTCCGCACGTCCGCGTTCGACCGGGAGACCGAGTCCGGCCGCGCCTTGTGGAGCGGGGTGATGGAGTCAACTGCCGGCAACCCGGTGGGTACCGCGCGCGGGCTGCCGTTCAAGGACAGCGCGAACACCGACCTGACCTTCTACGGCGGCCGGGTGCTGGCGACCTGGTATCTGTGCGGGCAACCGGTGTCGCTGGACCCGCTGTCCTGCGCGTCGCTCGGCCCCGAGACGTTCCTGGGCACCCTGACCGGCGACGTGATGGCCCACCCGAAGCTCGATGAGCACACCGGCGAGCTGATGTGGTTCGACTACGGCGCGCGCGAGCCGCTGCTGCGCTACGGCGTCGTGGGCTCAGCGGGCGCCATCGTCCACGAGACGTCCATCGAGCTGCCCGGACCCAGGCTGCCACACGACATGGCGATCACCGAGCATTACTCGATCCTGATGGACCTGCCGCTGGTGGCCGACCCCGAGGCCGCCCGCCACGGCCGCCACAAGATTGTCTTCGACCGCGAGCTGCCGGCCCGGTTCGCGGTGCTGCCCCGGCACGGCAGCGGCGCGGACGTCCGGTGGTTCGAGGCCGAGCCCTGCTACATCTACCACGTGGTCAATGCCTGGGAGTCGGGGCGCATGGTCACCTTGGACGTCTGCCGGGTGACCCGGCCCGAGCCGATCCCGACCCGGCCGGGGCCGCTCGGCAAGCTGCTGGGCTACCTCCGGCTGGACGCTCACCTGCACCGCTACACCTTCGACCTGGACACCGGAACCTGCACCGAGACGCAGCTCGACGACGCAAACACCGAGTTCCCCACGATCGACACCCGGAGCACCGGCCGGGCGAACCGCTACGCCTACACCACGCATATCGCGGACGCCGAAACCGTGCTCTTCGACGGTCTGCTGCGCTACGACCGGGTCACCGGGCAGCGCCAGGAGCACCGTTTCGGGCCCGGCCGTTACGGCAGCGAAGCTCCGTTCGCGCCCCGAGACGGGACAAGCGGCGGTAGCCCAGACGATGGCTCCGACGACGCTGACGGCTACCTCGTCACGTTCGTCACCGACGAGCGCGACGGGCGTTCGGAAGTGCAGATCCTTGACGCCGCCGACCTGCCCTCGGGTCCGGTCGGGCGAGTGCTGCTACCGACCCGGGTACCACTGGGATTCCACGCGACCTGGGTGCGAGCCGACCAGCTCCGATGATCAGAGATCACCGCGCCGGGCCTGCTCACGCTCGATCGCCTCGAACAGCGCGGGAAGTTGCCCTTGCCGAACCCAGCGGACCAGTGCCGCTCGATGAACTCGAAAAACAAGGTCGGACCGTCCCCGAACGGCCAGGTGATGATCTGCAGCAGGTATCCGTCCTCGTCCCGGTCGACCAGGATCCCTCGGCCCCGTAGCTGCTCACGCGGTACCCGCACCGAACCGATCCGGGCCCGCTGCGGGATCCTCATAGTACGCATCTGGGGTGGGCAGGAACCCCGCGCCGGCCGCCCGCAGCGGTCAGCCGACGACACCGCACCATGATCAGGACCACGGAGCCAAGATCAAGCTGACACGCCGTGCCTCAACCCGGCAAGACCACGGCACGACCCTGTTGAATAGTCCCAGATGCCCCTGGCGGGGCGCCCGTGCCGGGCTGAAAATCTGATGTGTGGCTGCCCGTGACGTCGTTGTAGCTTGGTGCCTCGCTGAGGCCGTTGAATAGTCTGACGCTGGGAGCTG
>JALYVZ010000061.1 GCA_030852965.1 Actinomycetota bacterium
TCGCGGCGCCGTGGACGCCGGCGCGCTGCCCACCCTGCTACCTGGTGGCCGGCTGGTCGCCGACGCCGGGGCGCGCGCCGAGTTGGCGTCGTCCTGGGGCCTGAGCCCCGAGAGCCTGCCCGCCGAGTTCGGTCGGGACACCGAGTCGATCCTGGCCGCGGCCACGAACGGCGAGCTGGCCGCGCTGGTGGTTGCCGGGGTCGACCCGTACGACCTCGCCGATCCAGAGGCGGCGTTGTTGGCGTTGCGCAGCGTTGGGTTCGTGGTGAGCCTGGAGCTGCTTGAGTCGGCGGTCACCGAGCTGGCCGACGTGGTGTTGCCGGTGTCACCGGATGTCAGCCGAGCCGGCGCCTACCTGAACTGGGAGGGGCGCCGCCGCGAGTTCGAGGTGACCCTGCCTGAACCCGGGATGCTCGCCGACTGCCGGGTGCTCGACACCCTGGCGGTGGAGATGGACGTCGACCTGTTCGTTCAGACCCCCGCCGCGGCCGCCGCCCAGCTGGCCGCGCTCGGCGTTCGCATCCCCGGCGGCGCGGTCGTGGCCCGCGAGGTGGTCCGAGCCAACCCGGCGGCCAATCCCGGTACCGGCCCCTCGGCCAGCCTCGGTACAGGCGGCCAGGCGGTACTGGCCAGCTGGCGCCAGCTGGTGGACGACTCCACGCTGGCCATGGACGAGCCCCACCTGGCCGGCACCGGCCGGGCGCCGCAGGTGCTGTGCAACGCCGCGACCGCCGCCGCGCTCGGGCTCACCGAGGGAGCGGCGGCGAGCGTGTCGACCGACCGCGGCGCGATCACGTGGCCGGTCCGGTTGGCCGACCTACCCGACGGCGTGGTCTGGTTGCCCGGCAACTCAGGGGGGTCGCCGGTGCGCGCCACCCTGGGCGCCGGCCACTGCGCGCTGGTCACGGTCACCCCGGGAGGCAAGGCATGAAACCCGAAGCCGACCGCGAGCGAGCATCCCGGGGGACGGTAGCCGGCGGAGCCGGCGGGGTGGGTGAGCTCCAGCGAGCGTCAGCGAGCGAGGAGCGGAACGAGCGAGGAGGCGAGGAATGAGCGGAGTGCTGACGGTCACGGCGGAGCGGGCCCAGGAGCTGCTCGCCGACGACCCGATCTGGCTGATCCTGCTCAAGGTCGTGGTGCTGTTCGGTTTCGCCATGCTGATGCCGTTGTTCCTGGTCGCCGCCGAACGCAAGATCGTCGGCCGGATGCAGCACCGCCCCGGTCCGAACCGGGTCGGTCCCAACGGCTGGCTGCAGGCATTGGCGGACGCACTGAAGATGGCGTTCAAGGAAGACATCATGCCGGCGAACGCCGACAAGGTGATCTTCTTCATCGCCCCGATGCTCTCCGCCATCCCGGCCTTCCTGGCATTGACCGTGCTGCCCTTCGGCCCGGAGGTCTCGATCTTCGGTGAGCGCACCGTGCTGCAGCTGGTCGACCTGCCGGTCGGGGTGCTCGTGGTGTTGGCCGCCTCGTCGATCGGGGTGTACGGGATCGTGCTGTCCGGCTGGGCGTCCGGCTCGCCGTACCCGTTGCTCGGGGCGGTCCGCTCAGCGGCCCAGGTGATCTCCTACGAGATCGCGATGGGGCTGTCCATCGTCGCGGTGATCCTCTACTCCCGGACGATGTCCACCAGCGGCATCGTCGACGCGCAGACCGGCGGTTGGTACATCTGGCTGCTGCCGCCCAGCTTCGCGATCTTCTGCATCTCGATGGTCGGCGAGACCAACCGCGCCCCGTTCGACCTGGCCGAGGCGGAGTCCGAGCTGGTGGGCGGCTTCCACACCGAGTACTCGTCCTCGCTGAAGTGGGCGATGTTCTTCCTGGCCGAGTACGTGAACATGGTGACGGTGTCCTGCATGGCCACCACGCTGTTCCTCGGCGGCTGGCGGGCACCGTGGCCGTTGAGCCTGTGGGGCGGCGCCAACGAGGGTTGGTGGCCGGTCCTGTGGTTCCTCGGCAAGATGCTGGTCTTCCTGTTTGTCTTCGTCTGGCTGCGCGGCACGCTGCCCCGGATGCGCTACGACCAGTTCATGCGGCTGGGCTGGAAGCTGCTGGTACCGGCCAGCCTGCTGTGGATTCTGATGGTCTTCGCAATCCGGACCTGGCGGCAGACGAACGGCGCCGACCCCGCGGTGACGGCGGTGGCGATCGGCATCGTCGTGGCGGCCGCGTTGATCTTCGCGTTCCTGGTCCCCGATCAGCGCAGCCCGGAGCCACCCGAGGTCGAGCCGGCGAGCGACTTCCCGGTCCCGCCACTGGACCTCAAGATCCCGAACCCGCCTCGCCACCGGCTGCGCGCCGCTCCGGCGTCCGAGCCCGGCCCGCTCGGCCAGCTGACCCCGACCGGGGCTCGGGCCCCCGCCGACAGCAGCGCAGACACAGGGAGCACCGACGATGCTTGATGGCTTGAAGGGCTTCGGGGTCACCTTCTCCACGATGTTCAAGAAGGTGGTTACCGAGGAGTACCCGGAGGACTTCCGGCCCACCGCGCCCCGCTACCACGGCCGCCACCAGCTCAACCGACATCCGGACGGGCTGGAGAAGTGCGTGGGCTGCGAGCTCTGCGCCTGGGCCTGCCCGGCGGATGCGATCTACGTCGAGGGCGGGGACAACACCGAGGAGCAGCGGTTCTCCCCCGGCGAGCGGTACGGCGCGATCTACCAGATCAACTATCTGCGCTGCATCGGCTGTGGGTTGTGTGTCGAGGCCTGTCCGACCAGGTCCCTGACAATGATCAACTTTTACGAGCTGGCCGACGACGACCGGCAGAACCTGATCTACACCAAGGAGCAGCTGATGGCTCCGTTGCTGCCTGGTATGGAGTCGCCGCCACACCCGATGCGCCTCGGCGACAACGAGAAGGACTACTACGTGCAGGGTCCCGCGCACGCGGCCGACCCGACGGTGCACGACGCCGTGGGGGAGCAGGTGAAATGACGCTCTCCCTGGTACTGGCGGCCGCCGAGACCGGTGGTCCGGTCACGACAGGTGAAGCCATTACGTTCTGGGTGCTCGGCCCGATCGCACTGGCCGGCGCACTCGGCATGGTGTTCGCCCGCAACGCGGTGCACTCGGCGCTGTGGTTGGTGCTCACCATGCTCACCCTGGGCGCGCTCTACATGGTGCAGCAGGCCCCGTTCCTGGGCTTCGTGCAGATCATCGTCTACACCGGCGCGGTGATGATGCTGTTCCTGTTCGTGCTGATGCTGGTTGGGCGGGACAGCTCGGACGCGGTGGTCGAGGTCCTGCGCGGGCAGCGGCTGGCCGCCGCCGTGCTCGGTGTCGGGTTTGTCACCCTGCTGGTCGGCGCGCTGGCCCGGGCACTGCTGCAGATCACCCCGATGGGGCTCGCCGTGGCGAACGACGTGCCCGGCGGCAACGTCGCCGGCTTGGGCCGGCTGATCTTCACCGCCTACCTGTTCCCCTTCGAGCTCACCTCGGCGCTGCTGATCACCGCCGCGCTCGGTGCGATGCTGCTGGCGTTCTCCCAGTCCCGCAACGCGGCCAAGAAGACCCAGCGGCAGACCGTGGAAGCCCGCCTGCGCGGCGAGCACGCCCGGATCTCGCCGTTGCCCGGCCCCGGCGTGTTCGCGACCGCCAACTCGGTGGCCACCCCGGCGCTGCTGCCCGACGGTTCGGTCGCGCCGGAGTCGTTGTCGGAGCTCCTCGAGACGGTCCCGGTGACTCCGCCGGCGCCGCTGGCTCCGCTCGACGCCCATGCGCTCACCGCCGCCCGAGCCGAGCCGAGCCGGGACAGCGACGTCGACCAGGAGGAGAAATGATGGAGGGCGCCTCATGACCCCGACGTACTATCTGATGTTGTCGGCGTTGTTGTTCTCCATCGGCGCGGTCGGCGTACTGGTGCGCCACAACGCCATCGTGGTTTTCATGTGCATCGAGCTGATGCTCAACGCCGTCAACCTCACCCTGGTCACGTTTGCCCGGATCAACGGTGCGCTGGACGGCCAGGTGATGGCGTTCTTCGTGATGGTGGTGGCCGCCGCCGAGGTCGTTGTCGGGCTGGCGATCATCATGTCCATCTTCCGCACAAGGCGCTCGTCGTCCGTCGACGACGCCAACCTCCTCAAGTACTAGGAGCTCTCCCCGTGCGCGCGTCAATGATCGACTTCTCGCCGAGAGCCGCGGCAGCGTGGACCTCACATGATCAAACCGCCCTGGCGCGGATCTCGGCGCCGTGCCTGGTCTGGGGCGCGCGGTGAGCGCGTCCGTACTCGCGGCGGCCGTTGACTGGGTGGGCGAGTTCGCGGTGGCCGCCGAACCGGTTGCCACGTTCGCGCCGGCCAGCGGGGTGGGCTCGCTTGCCTGGCTGCTGGTCGCGTTGCCGGCCTTTGGTGCCGCCGTGCTGTTTCTGGCCGGGCGGCGGGCGAACGGGTGGGGGCATCTGCTCGGCTGCGCATGCGTGATCGGGTCGTTCGTGGTGGGGGTGGTGCTGTTCGCCCAGGCCCTCGGCGCCGGGGACAGCGTCGGCACCGAGCTCAAGCTGTTCGACTGGATCCCGGCCGGAGCGCTGGACGTCGACTTCGGGCTGCGGTTGGATCCACTGTCGCTGACCTTCGTACTGCTGATCACCGGGGTCGGCTCGCTGATCCACATCTACTCGATCGGCTACATGGCGCCGCACGACCACGCCGGCGGTGCCGGCCAATCGGACTTCGCCGGCGGGGCCGGCCAATCGGACTCAAGTCGACGGCGGTTCTTCGCCCAGCTGAACCTGTTCATCGTCGCGATGCTGCTGCTGGTGCTTGGCAACAACTTCGTGCTGCTCTACCTGGGCTGGGAGGGCGTCGGCCTGGCGTCTTACCTGCTCATCGGCTTCTACCAGGATCGCCCCTCAGCGGCGACGGCGGCCAAGAAGGCGTTCCTGATGAACCGGGTCGGCGACGTCGGTCTGGCCCTGGCCATCTTCCTGCTCTGGACCAACCTCGGCACCGTGCAGTACAGCGAGGTGTTCGCGAGGGTCGGCCAGCTGAGCCACGGCGAACTGCTGGCGATCTGTGTGCTGCTGCTGCTGGGCGCCTGCGGCAAATCCGGCCAGTTCCCACTGCAGGCCTGGTTGCCCGACGCGATGGAGGGCCCCACCCCGGTCTCCGCGCTGATCCACGCGGCGACCATGGTCACCGCCGGGGTGTACCTGGTCGCCCGGTGCAACCCGATCTACAACGTGAGCGCCGACGGCCGGCTGATCGTCACCCTGGTCGGAGTGGTCACGCTGTTGATCGGGGCGATCATCGGCTGCGCCTACGACGACATCAAGAAGGTGCTGGCCTACTCCACGGTCAGCCAGATCGGTTACATGATGCTCGGCGTCGGGCTCGGCCCCGCCGGCTACGCGCTGGGTCTGATGCACCTGCTCACCCACGGCTTCTTCAAGGCCGGGCTGTTCCTTGGCGCCGGGTCGGTGATGCACGGCATGAACGACGACGTCGACATGCGCCACTACGGCGGGCTGGCCAAGTACATGCCGGTCACGTTCGCCACGTTCAGCCTCGGCTACCTGGCGCTGATCGGGTTCCCGTTCCTGTCCGGCTACTACTCCAAGGACGCCATCATCGAGGCGGCCGCCGCGCAGCCGGGCTGGCGCGGGCTGGTGATGGGTGGCGCGGCCATGCTGGCCGCCGGGTTGACCGCGTTCTACATGACGCGGCTGGTGCTGATGACGTTCTTCGGCGAGAAACGCTGGAAGAATCTCCGGAGCGCTGACGGGCCGGAGTACCATCCGCACGAGTCGCCGGCGGTGATGACCGTGCCGATGATCGTGCTCGCTCTCGGCTCGGTCGGCGCCGGGTTCTTCTTCCAGGGCAATGAGCGGCTGGCCCGCTGGCTGTCGCCGACGATCGGCGAGCTGCGGGAGAGCACCGGTGGCGCGATCTCACACACCGCGGCGGCGGCCGGCACCCTGGTGCTGTCGGTGCTGGGCGTGCTCATCGCCTACCTGATCGTGGGACGGCGGCCCACCCCGGTGGTGCGTCCGGAGCCGGTGTCGCTGCCGGTGCGGGCCGCCCGCAAGGACCTCTACGCCAACGTGATCAACGAGACGCTCATCGCCCGCCCTGGCATCTGGCTGTCCCGGGCGCTGGTCTACGTGGACAACAAGGGCGTCGACGGGCTGGTGAACGGCATCGCCGCGCTGCTCGGCGGCAGCTCCGGGCGGTTGCGGCGAGTGCAGACCGGGTTCGTCCGCTCCTATGCCATGAGCATGCTCGGCGGCACGGTGCTGCTGGTGGCGGCGCTGCTGGCCGTCCGGTTCGGAACCCAGTGAGGGTGGCGTGAGCATCTCCCAGAACTACCTGCTGCTGATCCTGCTGGTTTTGCCGCTGGTCGGCGCCAGCGCGGTCGTCCCGCTCCGCGACAACGACAAGGCGGCCAAGTCGTTGGCGTTGGCGTTCGCGCTCGCCGAGCTGGCGCTGACCGCCGTGACCTGGTTCTCCTACTCGGTGACCAGGGCGAGCGGCGGCGCCCGCTTCCAGCTGGTGTTCGACGTGCCCTGGATCCCGGCGTTCGGCACCCGGATCACCCTCGGTGTGGACGGCATCGCGTTGGTGATGATCGCGTTGACCGCCGTGTTGGTGCCGATCGTGATGGGCTCGTCCTGGGCCGACAAGCTGCCCGAGGGACGCACCGCCGCCGGGTTCTACGGATTGCTGTTGGCCACCCAGGCCACGCTGGTCGGGGTGTTCGCGGCCGAAGACGTGTTCCTGTTCTACGTGTTCTTCGAGGTCATGCTGATCCCGATGTACTTCCTGATCGGGCGCTTCGGGGGACCCAAGCGGCAGTACGCGGCGGTCAAGTTCTTCCTGTACTCACTGCTCGGCGGCTTGATCATGCTCGGTTCGGTGATCGGGCTGTACGTGGTGAGTGCCCAGCGGCTGCCCACCGGTGGCACGTTCAGCTGGACCGCACTGCAGAAGCTGGCCGCGAGTGTGCCGGCGTCCACCCAGATCTGGCTGTTCCTGGGCTTCTTCGTGGCGTTCGCGATCAAGGCGCCGCTGGTGCCGCTGCACACCTGGCTACCCGACGCGGGTGCCGAAGCCCCGATCGGCGCCGGCGTGCTGCTGGTCGGCGTCCTGGACAAGGTGGCCACCTTCGGCTTCCTGCGCTACTGCCTGCCGCTCTTCCCGGCCGCCTCCAAGACGCTGGCGCCGCTGGTGCTGACGCTGTCGGTGATCGGGATCATCTACGCGGCGCTGCTCGCGGTGGGCCAGGACGACATGAAGCGGTTCGTGTCCTACACCTCGGTCGCGCACTTCGGGTTCATCGCGCTGGGCATCTTCTCCTTCTCCACCCAGGCGTTCTCCGGCGCGGTGCTGTACATGGTCAACCACGGGATCACCACCGGCATGCTGTTCATCGCGGTCGGCATGGTGATCACCCGCGGCGGCTCCCGGCTCATTTCCGACTACGGCGGTCTGTCCAAGCTGACCCCCGCGCTGGCCGGTGCGTTCCTGATCGCCGGGTTGGCCTCGCTGGCGCTGCCGGGCACCAACTCGTTCGTCAGCGAGTTCCTGGTGCTGATCGGGTCCTACCCGCGCTCGCCGGTCTACACGATCATCGCCACCGTCGGCATCATCTTCGCCGCGCTGTACGTGCTGTGGGTCTACCAAAGGGTGTTCCAGGGGCCGGTGCGGGGCAACGCGGTGCTGGGCTCGGTGGCCGGGCCGGGCGCGGTGGCGGCGCCCTCCTCGGAAGCCGCCGAGACCCGCACCACCTTCACCGACCTGTCCGCCCGCGAGATCGTTGTGCTCGCACCGCTGGTGGCGCTGGTGTTCTTGCTGGGCTTCTTCCCCGGCCCGGTGCTCAACGTGATCAACCCGTCGGTGGTCTCGACCATGCAGGAGGTCGGTCTCGTCGACCCGGTTCAAGGAGTGGCGGCGCGGTGACCTACTTGGCACAGGCAGTCGATCAGATCGTGGCCCCGTCGGTGGCCTACTTCGCCATCTCGCCGCTGCTGGTGGTGCTCGGCGCGGCGTGCGCGGGAGTGCTGGTGGAAGCGTTCGTGCCGCGCCATCAGCGCTGGGCGGCGCAGGTGGCGCTGACCCTGCTGTCGTTGGTGGCGGCCGGCGCGCTGCTCGCGGCCTACGCTCGCAGCGGCGCCACCGCGGCCACCACTCTGTCCGGGGCGCTGTCGGTGGACCGACCCACGCTGTTCCTCTGGGGCACGCTGCTTGCGCTGGGAGTCGGCGGGGTCCTGCTGATCGCCGACCGTTCGGTGGAGCCCGGTGGCGCGTTCGTCATCGACGCTCCGGGAGTCGAGGTCGGGGTCGGCGCCTCGGCACGCGGCGTCACAGCACCCAGGGCCGGGGCGCTGCCCGCCGGTGCTCCGCTGGACCGGATCACCGCCGGTCGGGTCGGCATGCAGACCGAGGTGCTGCCGCTGACGCTGTTCGCGCTCGGCGGGATGATGGCGTTCTGCGCGGCCAACGACCTGCTGACGATGTTCGTGGCGCTCGAGGTGCTCAGCCTGCCGCTTTACCTGATGTGCGGGTTGGCCCGGCGCCGGCGGTTGCTGTCCCAGGAGGCGGCCGTCAAGTACTTCCTGCTCGGCGCGTTCGCTTCGGCGTTCTTCCTCTACGGTGTGGCGCTGCTCTACGGCTACGCCGGCTCGGTTCGCCTCGGTGACATCGCCAGCGCCTCGACGGTCTCGCAGCGTTCGGACACCCTGCTGTTCGGTGGGCTGGCGCTGCTCGTGGTGGGGCTGCTCTTCAAGGCCTCGGTCGGGCCGTTCCACACCTGGACCCCGGACGTGTACCAGGGCGCCCCGACGCCGGTCACCGCGTTCATGTCGGCGGCCACCAAGGTCGCCGCGTTCGGTGCGATCCTGCGGGTGCTGACCGTCGGCTTCGGCGCCACCCGCTGGGAGTGGCGTGGGGTGCTCTGGGCGGTGGCCATCCTCTCGATGGTGATCGGTGCGGTGATCGGTCTGACCCAGACCGACGTCAAGCGGATGGTCGCCTACTCCTCCATCGCGCACGCCGGGTTCATCCTGGTCGGCGCGATCGCGATCACCCCGCAGGGGCTGTCCGGCACGCTGTTCTACCTGCTCAGCTACGGCTTCACCTCGCTGGCGGTGTTCGGGGTGATCACGCTGGTGCGGGACGGCGACGGCGAGGCCACCCACCTGTCCCAGTGGGCCGGGTTGGCGAAACGCTCGCCGCTGGTCGCCGGGGTGATGACGTTCCTGCTGCTTGCGCTTGCCGGCATCCCGTTGACCAGCGGCTTCACCAGCAAGTTCGCAGTGTTCTCGGCTGCTCTCGCGGACGGCATGGCGCCGCTGGTGGTCGTCGCGCTGATCGCCAGCGCGGTTGCCGCCTTCTTCTACCTGCGGGTGATCGTGCTGATGTACTTCAGTGAGCCGGCCGAGGACGGGCCGACGGTCACCGTGCCGGGAGCCTTCACCACGGCCGCGATCACCTTGGGTGTGTTGGTCACGCTGCTGCTCGGGGTGGCCCCCACCCTGGCCTTGTCGTGGGCCGCTGGCGGACCTTTCGTAAGCTGACCGCGTGCGGGAACTTCATCAGATCGCCGGCGTACAGCTGATCGACCACGATTTGGCGCGGTCGGTCGATGAGGGGTTGACCAAGGTCGAGGGCCTCCTGCGCCGTGAGGTGCAGAGCAACTACGAGTTCGTCGCCGAGACGTCGCTGCACCTGATCGAGGCCGGTGGTAAGCGCTTCCGCCCATTGTTCACGCTGCTCGCAGGTCAGATCGGCCCCCGAGCCGGCAGTCAGGACGTCGTCACCGCTGCCGCCGTCGTGGAGCTGATCCACCTGGCCACGCTCTATCACGACGACGTGATGGACTCCGCGACCATGCGTCGTGGAGCCAAGAGCGCGAACGCCCGGTGGGACAACTCGGTGGCCATCCTCACCGGCGACTACCTGTTCGCGCACGCCTCCCGGCTGGTCGCCGACCTCGGGCCGGAGGCGGTGCGGATCATCGCCGACACCTTCGCCGCGCTGGTCACCGGTCAGATGCGCGAGACCAGGGGCCCGCGGGCCGGCGACGACCCGGTGGCGCACTACCTCGCGGTGGTGGCCGAGAAGACCGGTTCGCTGATCGCCACGGCGGGCCGTTACGGCGGTATGTTCGCCGGCTGTCCTGGCGAGCAGGTCACCGCGTTGTGGCGGTTCGGCGACATCATCGGGGCGGCGTTCCAGATCTCCGACGACGTGATCGACATCGCGTCGGAGATGGAGTCCTCGGGCAAGACACCCGGCACCGATCTGCGGGAGGGTGTGCCCACCCTGCCGATGCTCTACGCCATGCAGGGCCCCGGCCCCGGCTCCGCGCGGCTGCGTGAGCTGCTCGCCGCGCCGATCACCGACGACGTCCTGGTGGACGAGGCACTCGGTCTGCTGCGCGCGAGCGACGGCATCGCCAGGGCCCGGGAGACCCTCGGGGAACAGGCCCGATCCGCCCGCGCCGAGCTTGCGGTGCTGCCAGACTGCCCGGCCCGGGACGCGCTCGCATCGCTCACCGATTTCGTGGTGCGCCGCACCGGGTAGAGCGCGCTCTGGTGACCGGGCTTGTCCTGTCGCGGCGGTGGCGGCGGCGGTGGTCGGCGCCGGCGCCGACTCGGCGCTCGCCAGCGCCCGAGGGGGAGGTCTCCCTCGTCCATCGCTTTGGTGACTGTGACAGCAACGGCACACAGACTGCGTTGCTCTGATGTTGGTTTCACAACGCTTTTCAGCGACATCGCAGTCGGCTGTCGGGCGGGGTGTCGCCAGTCGGGAGACACCCCACCCGCCGGCCACTTCTGGGCTGACCGTGGCCCGAGGTACTCAGCCGCCGGGCGTGACCAGCCCGGTCTCGTACGCCAGCACCACGGCCTGCGCGCGGTCCCGCAACCCGAGTCTGGTGAACGCCCGGCTGACGTGGGTCTTGACGGTCTGTTCGGCGAGCACCAGGTTCCTGGCGATCTCGGCGTTGGACAACCCACGCGCTACCAGCCCGAGCACCTCGGTCTCTCGGGCGGTGAGCGCGGCGAGCCGCTCGGGCCGCGCGGCATCCGGCGGCGACGGGCGGGCCGCGACGAAGTCGGCGATCAACCGCCGGGTGACGGCCGGGCGAGCAGCGTCTCGCCGGCCGCGACCACCCGCACCGCGTTCAGCAGCTCGGCCGAGGGGTGCGTGCTTGAGCAGGAATCCGCTCGCGCCTGCCCGCAGTGCCCCTTAGACGTAGTCGTCGAGGTCGAACGTGGTGAGTATGAGGACCCTCGGGCCGTCCGGGGACGCGGGTCGGCGAGGAGCCTTCGGGTAGCCTCCAGGCCGTCGAGTACCGGCATCCGAACGTCCATGAGCACCACGTCCGGCCCACGGCCACCGCGGCGAGTCGGGCCGCGGTCCGCAGCGCGACCTGTCCGTCGCCGGCGGTGCCGACGACCTCGATATCGGGCTGGACGTCCAGCAGCGCCGTGAAGCCCTCGCGGACCATTGCCTGGTCAGTCAACCACCAGAACCCGGCAGGCGTGGTACCGGAACGGATCGACGCGGTGCGCCGCGCCGCCACCGGACCCTGATCAGACCCGGTATCCGGTACCCGACCCTGGACCTGAGCCGGGTTGGAGCTACGCAAGCCCGGTCGGTCGGCCGCGGCCCGATCAGCGGCGCCGAGAGACCCGAGCCTTCAGCGCGGCCAGCCGCTCCGTGAACGCCGGCGAGTCCAGGGACGCGACCTGGGCCCGGATCTCCATCTCCAACGCGTCGGCCTGGGTATCGAGGTTGGCGGTGGCGCGCAGTGTTCGCTTGGTGGTGATCGCCAGGTCCCGAGGCGCGTCGGCGGCCCGTGCCGCCATCGTGACGGCGGTCTCCACTGGATCTTCTACGGCTCGCCACACCAGCCCGACGCGCTCGGCCTCGCGCGCGTCCAGCACATCGAGGAACAGTGTGGTGGCCGCCGCGCCCTGCGGTCCCAGGATCCGCTGCGTCATCCAGGTGTAGCCGCCGCCAGGGTGGATTCCCAGGTCCAGGAACCTCGAGTCGAAGCGGGCCTGTGGTCCGGCCAGCCGCACGTCGCAGGCCAAAGCCAGGTTCATCCCCGCGCCGACCGCCGCGCCGTTCACCGCGGCCACTGTGGGCAGTGTGCAGTTCGCCACCGCCATGAACCCGGCGTAGACCCTGCGGAGGCCGGTCTCTTTGGAGGCACCGAGCTCGTCCAGGTTCGCGCCCGCGCAGAACCCCGGTGGCTCACCGGTCACCACGACCGCCCCGATGCCGTCGTCGGCCTCGGCCCGGCGGATCTGCTCGACCAGCTGCTCGGCCAGGTCGATCGCCATCGCGTTGCGGCGCTCCGGGTCCGACACGATGATCAGCGCGACCCGGCCCCGATGATCGGTGCGGACGCCGCGCGCCGCTGTGTTGTCCACAACCACGGTGTCATCCACAACCATGCCGCCATCCTGCCCGCCGGGTCTGCGCGACGTCCGGCGGCCTGTCCGGAACCGGAGGGGCCTCCCGATCGTTGTCGGAGCGGGGATCCCTTCCAGGGAGGATTTCAAGCGTGCACAGCCATCTCAACGGCCTCAAGACCGCGGTGCTGCTCGGCGGGATGAGCGCATTGGTCCTGCTGATCGGGTCGTTGTTCGGCCGGGCCGGTCTGTTCGTCGCGGTGCTCGCGGCGGTGGGCATGAACGCTTACGCGTACTTCAACTCCGACAAGCTGGCGCTGCGGGCGATGCACGCGGTACCGGTATCCGAGGCCGAGCAGCCCGGTATGTACCGGATCGTGCGCGAGTTGGCCAACGCCGCCCACCAGCCGATGCCCCGGCTCTACATCTCGCCGACCAGCGCGCCCAATGCGTTCGCCACCGGGCGCGACCCCCGGCACGCCGCCGTCTGCGCCACCGCCGGCATTCTGGAGCTGCTCGACGAGCGCGAGCTGCGGGGTGTCCTCGGCCACGAGCTCTCGCACGTCTACAACCGGGACATCCTCATCTCCTGTGTGGCCGGCGCACTGAGTTCCATGATCACGTTCTTGGCTCACCTGGCTATGTTCGCCTCGTACTTCGGCGGCGTCGGTGACGAGGAGGACCGGCCCAACCCGCTGGCCCTGCTGCTGTTGTCGTTGGTCGGCCCGATCGCCGCGGCGGTGGTGCAGATGGCGGTCAGCCGTGCCCGTGAGTACCAGGCCGACGCCAGCGGAGCGGCGCTCACCGGAGACCCGCTGGCGTTGGCCTCGGCGTTGCGCAAGCTGGAGCGCGGCACCCAGCTCGCGCCGCTACCGCCCGAGCCGGCGCTGGTCTCGCAGTCCCACCTGATGATCGCCAATCCGTTCCGGCCGGGCGACGGGATGTCGCGGCTGTTCTCCACCCACCCGCCGCTGGCCGACCGGATCCGCCGGCTGGAGGAGATGGCCCGGGGCTCGTTTGGGGCTTAGTCGTACCCGTCGTGGACCGTCGGTGACCTCGTCCGGGCTTGAGCCGGGCTGGCTACGGACGGTCAGTGTCAACGTGGCTGGCGGCGCGCGCGATGCTCATCACGTACTCGCCGTAGCCGGAGTTGCCCAGCTTGGCGCCGAGGGCGTAGCAGGCGTCGGCGTCGATGTAGCCCATGCTGAGCGCCACCTCCTCCAGACACGCGATCCGGATGCCCTGCCGGTGCTCCAGCACCTGCACGTACTGGCTGGCTTCGATCAGGGAGTCGTGGGTGCCGGTGTCCAGCCAGGCGAAGCCGCGACCCAGATCGATCAGGGTGGCAGTGCCGCGCTCCAGGTAGGCCCGGTTGACATCGGTGATCTCCAGCTCGCCCCGGGCCGACGGAGTGATCTCGCGGGCGATCCGCACCACGTCGTTGTCGTACAGGTACAGACCGGTGATGGCCCGGTTGGACCGCGGTCGGGCTGGCTTCTCCTCGATCGAGATCAGCCGGCCGTTCGAGTCAGCCTCTCCTACTCCGTAGCGGCCGGGGTTCTTCACCGGGTAGCCGAACAAGACGCATCCGTCGAGGTTCGCGATGGCCGAGCGCAGCTGCTGGGGAAAGCCTGGGCCGTGGAAGATGTTGTCCCCGAGCACCAGCGCGGCGTCGTCGCCGCCGATGTGGTTGGCACCGATCAGGAACGCCTCGGCCAGCCCGTTCGGCTGGGGCTGCGAGGCATAGCTGAGGCGTAGTCCGAGGGCCGAGCCATCCCCGAGCAGCCGCACGAACTGGGGCAGGTCCGTCTGAGTGGAGATGATCAGGATGTCCCGGATGCCGCCGAACATCAGCACCGACAGCGGGTAGTAGATCATCGGCTTGTCGTATACCGGGAGCAGCTGCTTCGAGACCGCGGAGGTGACCGGGAACAGCCTGCTTCCGGTGCCGCCGGCCAGCACGATGCCCTTCACGAGACAGTGCCCTTCACGAGACAGTGCTTCTCGCGAGGCTTCTCACGACGTGCCAGTGCGATGTGACATGCCGGCCACCGTAGCGGGGCCCGATCGAACTCGGCTACGTCCGGGATCGAGCTTGACTGTCAGGAGAACTTGTCGTTGTTGCCGGCGATGGGCGGATGGCGACCTTGTCCGTCGTGTCGCCAATGGCCGGATCCCTGGCCGGCAGGCGGAACTCATGGCAGCTACCGGTAATTTGTGAACTGCACGCTGGGGTTCTCTGACCTGCGCCTATAGCGCGGAGTCGTGTCTGACCAGCGGAAATAGTACTCATCCAGTCTTATCTCGCTGGGCTGGCTGCTGCCGCTGGTGGTCGACGCCGGCGCGGCGGCCGGGTGCCTGGTGTGGCTCGGAGCGGCCTCGGTCGAGCGTGCACGCCGGTTTGCTCGGTCGTTGACGTGGCTGCTGCTCGGATCGAGCGTCACCGGCAACGCGGTGGTGCACGGGCTCAGCGCCTACCACCGGGAGCCGCCGTGGTGGCTCGTAGTCGCGGTCTCGGCGGTCGCCCCGGCGGTGCTCGGCGCGGTGGTGCACCTCGCGGTGCTGGTCGCACAGACCACTACAGCGCCCGCCGTGTCCGCCATGGCAGACACAGACGAGGCCACCGAGGGTGAAGACACCCCCGACCCGTGAGAGTCCGCGCCGTACGCGGACACCCCGGACGGTCGAGCGGCCGAACTGATCGGGCAGGGAGCCGGGCGGCGTCGGTTGGCCCGCGAACTCGGCGTCACGGAGCACCAGGCCCGCCAGTTGCTGGCCGACCGGAATGGGGTGGCCCGATGACCACGACCGCGCTCGCTGGGTTCGCGGATGACGACGACGACGAGCAGCGCCCGGTGCCGGTGGACCCACCGCACCAGCGTCAGGTGATCGACGTGACAGTGCTGGCCTCCCGCACACACGACAAGCGCCCGATCGTGCCGGGATGGCTGCGCAACCGGGACGAGTTCCGGGCCCTGGTGCTGTGGCTGAGCAAGTACGGCGCGCACGCCACCGGATTCCACCTCGCCCGGTCCCCGATGTACCTCACCCGGCTGGCCACCCGGTCACCCAAGGGTGGGTGGCGTGTGGTGGTCCTGGTGGCGCGGTGGGTGTTCGACCACGAGCAAGCGGCGGTGCGGGCCGACGCGGTACGCCGCAACGCCACCACCGAGTACCTCACCCTCTCCCGGCAACGCAACCAGCGGGTGCGGCAACGCGGCACGGTGGCGGCGGTCGGGTGTGTGCTGGTCATCGCCGGTTTGTGGGTGTTCTCCGCAACGGCGCCGGGATGGGTCCAGGTGCTCGCCGTGGCGCTGGTGGTGGTCGCCCTGGGCGTGGTGGGCACACCGGGTGACCGGCGGGTGCTCGACGTGGCGACCGTCAGCCCGCTGGCCCCGCCGAGGCTGTCCTCCGACTCAGTCACCCGCGCGCTGCAAGACCTCGGCATCTCGGAGATGAACAAGAAAGGCGCCACGATCACCTACCCCGCACCCATCGCCCGCGACGGCCCGGGATGGCGGGCGGACGTCGACCTCCCACTCGGTGTCACCCCACAGGACGTCATGGAGAGGAGGCGCGAGCTGGCCTCGGGTCTGCGCCGCCCGTTGGGCTGTGTGTGGCCTGAACCGGCCTCCGAGCACCACGCCGGGCGACTCGTGCTGTGGGTGGGCGACCAGGACCTAGCGAAGGCCAAGCAACCCGCCTGGCCGCTGGCCCGCACCGGCAGCGCGGACGTGTTCGGGCCAGTCCCGTCCGGGACTGATCAGCGCGGCCGGGTCGTCACCGTCACGCTGATGTTCGCCAACATGGTCATCGGCTCCATCCCCCGGGTGGGTAGGACGTTCGCGCTGCGGCGGCTGCTGCTCGCCGCCGCGTTGGACGTCCGCGCCGAGCTCCACGCGTTCGACCTGAAAGGCACCGGGGACCTGTCCGCGCTGGAGCCGGTCGCGCACGCCTACCGCGCCGGTGACGACGCCGACGACATCGAGTACGCCCTCGAGGACATGCGGGCGTTGGCGGTGGAGCTGCGCCGCCGAACCAAGGTGATCCAGAAGCTACCGCGCGACCTGTGCCAGAAAACAAGATCACCCCGGAGTTGGCCGGCAAGAGGTCACTCGGGCTGCACCCCATCGTCGTCGGCTGTGACGAGTGCCAAAGGTGGTTTGAGCACCCCGTGCACGGCAAGGAGCTGATCGCGATCGCCGAAGACCTGGATGCTCCTATGGATGTCAAGCGGCGAGTTCAAGATTGTTTGCCGTGAGTAGGGCGGTGTAGACCTCGCGGGCGATGTAGCGCTTGAGGCAGCGGATGATCTCGGGTTTGCTCATGCCTTCGGTGG
>JALYVZ010000250.1 GCA_030852965.1 Actinomycetota bacterium
AGGCGGTACCCCTCGGACGTCCCGCCGGGCGTCCGAGGGGAACCGCCGCGACCGCCGCGCCGGCGCCGGGTAGCCTGGAGGACGTGCGGGCGGCCCGCCAGCTGCTTACCGAGCCGCGCTGAGCGCAGCCACGCGCCGGCGCGGCCAACCCCTCACGCCCGAACAGCGGCGGAGGGGTTTTTGCGTTCCGGCCCGCACACCTGATCAGGAGGATCTTCGATGAGCGCCGACACGGCGACGGCCAGCAAGACCACCAGCAAGACCACCAGCGCGACCAGGGAGCCCGACGAGGTGCCCCCGTTCCGCTACACCGCGGCGCTGGCTGGCGCGCTCGAGCGCCGCTGGCAGGGCTTCTGGGAGGCTCGGGGCACGTTCCACGCGCCGAACCCGGCCGGCCCGATGGGTGAGCCGGAGCTGATCGGTGACCGGCCGAAGACATACCTGCTGGACATGTTCCCGTACCCCTCTGGGGAGGGTCTGCATGTCGGGCACCCGCTGGGGTTCGTCGGCACCGACGTGTTGGGCCGGTTCCTGAGGATGGACGGGCACAACGTGCTGCACGCCATGGGATTCGACTCGTTCGGGCTGCCCGCCGAGCAGTACGCGGTGCAGACCGGCACCCACCCGCGCAAGACCACCGAGGACAACATCGAGCGCTACCGTGGGCAGCTGCGCCAGCTCGGGTTGGCGCACGACGACCGGCGCAGCTGCGCCACCACGGACGTGGAGTTCTACCGCTGGACGCAGTGGATCTTCCTGCAGATCTACAACGCCTGGTACGACGTCGACACCGCCCAAGCCCGCCCCGTCGCCGAGCTGGAGGCCGAGTTCGACAACGGACGCGAGACCCCGGACGGCCGAGCCTGGGCCGAGCACAGCCCTGTCGAACGCCGGGATGTCATCGACAGCCACCGGCTGGTGTACCTGTCGCAGGCGCCGGTGAACTGGTGTCCCGGGCTGGGCACGGTGCTGGCCAACGAGGAGGTCACCGCCGACGGGCGCAGCGACCGAGGCAACTTCCCGGTGTTCCGCCGCGACCTAAAGCAGTGGATGATGCGGATCACCGCGTACGCCGACCGGCTGGAAGCCGACCTGGACCGGTTGGACTGGCCGGACTCGGTGAAGTCGATGCAGCGCAACTGGATCGGCCGCTCCCAGGGCGCCCGGGTGAGCTTCGTCAGCGGGGCCAAACCAACCGAGGTCTTCACCACCCGCCCGGACACGCTGTTCGGCGCCACCTACCTGGTGCTGGCGCCGGAGCACCCGCTGGTCGATGAGCTGACCACCAGTGCATGGCCGGTGCACACCGACGAGCGCTGGACCGGCGGCGCGGCGACCCCGGTCGAGGCGGTGGCCGACTACCGGGCGACGTCGTCCCGCAAGTCCGAGCTGGATCGCCAGGAGAACAAGGACAAGACTGGCGTCTTCACCGGCGGGTACGCCACCAACCCGGTGAACGGCGAGTCGATCCCGGTGTTCGTGGCCGACTACGTGCTGATGGGCTACGGCACCGGGGCGATCATGGCGGTACCGGCGCAGGACGCCAGGGACTGGGAGTTCGCAACGACGTTCGGGCTGCCGATCGTGCGCACGGTTGAACCGCCGGAGGGTCACGAGGGCCCCTACCTGGGCGACGGCCCGGCGATCAACTCCGCCAATGACACGGCCAGCCTGAACGGCCTGGGTGTGGCCGACGCCAAGCGCCGCATCATCGACTGGTTGGTCGAGCAGGGCGCCGGCGAGTCGGTCACCCAGTACAAGCTGCGGGACTGGCTGTTCTCCCGGCAGCGCTACTGGGGCGAACCGTTCCCGATCGCGCACGACGCCGACGGACCACTCGCCCTGCCGGAGAGCCAGCTACCGGTCGAGCTGCCCGAGATCGACGACTACTCCCCGCGCAGCTACCCGCCCGAGCAGGCCGACTCGGCGCCCGAGCCGCCGCTGTCCCGTGCCGCCGACTGGGTCAACGTGGAGCTGGACCTCGGCGACGGCCTGAAGTACTACCAGCGCGAGACCAACACCATGCCGCAGTGGGCCGGCTCGTGCTGGTACCAGCTGCGCTACCTGGACCCGACCAACCACGACACCTTCTGCGACCCGCAGGTCGAGCGCTACTGGGTGGGCAAGTCGTCGGAACCCGGAGACCCCGGCGGCGTGGACCTCTACGTCGGTGGCGTCGAGCATGCCGTGCTGCACCTGCTCTACGCCCGGTTCTGGCACAAGGTGCTCTACGACCTGGGCCACGTCAGCTCCGAGGAGCCGTTCCGGCGGCTGCTGAACCAGGGCTACATCCAGGCGTTCGCCTACACCGACGCCCGCGGCACGTACGTCCCCGCCGAGGAGGTCGTGGAGGACTCGAACGGATGTTTCACGTGGAACGGTGAACCGGTCCGCCGGGAGTACGGCAAGATGGGCAAGTCGCTGAAGAACGTGGTGACCCCGGACGAGATGTGCGAACGCTACGGCGCGGACACCTTCCGGCTCTACGAGATGTCCACCGGGCCGATGGAGGTCTCGCGGCCGTGGTCGACCCGCGACGTGGTCGGCTCGCACCGGTTCCTGCAGCGGCTGTGGCGCAACCTGGTCGACGAACACACCGGTGCCGCCCGGCAACTCAGCGCTGACGCCCCGGACGAGGTCACCCTGCGGCTGCTGCACCGCACCATTGCCGGCATCCGCGAGGACTACACGGCGCTGCACTACAACACCGCCGCCGCCAAGCTGATCGAGCTGAACAACCACCTGACCAAGCACTACAGCGGCCAACCCCTGCCAAGGAACGTCGCCGAACCGCTGGTGCTGATGCTGGCGCCGCTGTGCCCGCACATCGCCGAGGAGCTGTGGTCGCTGCTTGGGCACGGTGACGGCGGTAATGATGATGGCGGCGGCACACTGGCCTACATGCCGTTTCCGGTGGCCGACGAGCGCTACCTGGTGGCGGACACCGTCGAGTACCCGATCCAGGTCAACGGCAAGGTGCGCTCGAGGGTCACCGTCCCCGCCGAAGCCGACGCGAGTGCGGTGGAGGCCGCCGCCCTGGCCGAAGAGAAGATAACCGCCCTGTTGGACGGACAGACTCCCCGCAAGGTGATCGTCGTCCCCAACCGCCTGGTCAACGTCGTCCTCTGACCGCCGCTGGACGCATGGCGCCGCAGCCCGAATGGTGCTCCCGCAGCCGCTCAGGCCGCTGCGTGGAGCCGCTGATGCCGCGCGGCGGGCGGGGGCGACCTCACTCGCCGCGGATGAACTCCTCCACCGAGTCGCGGGCCACCGAGTCGGAGTACTGCTCGGGTGGGGACTTCATGAAGTAGCTCGACGCCGACAGCACGGGCCCGCCGATGCCGCGGTCCAGGGCGATCTTGGCCGCTCGGATGGCGTCGATGATGATGCCCGCCGAGTTTGGCGAGTCCCACACCTCGAGTTTGTACTCCATGTTGAGCGGCACGTCACCGAACGCGCGACCCTCCAGGCGAACGTAGGCCCACTTGCGGTCGTCCAGCCAGGACACGTAGTCCGACGGGCCGATGTGCACGTTGTCCTTGCCGATGTCGTGGGACAGCTGGGAGGTGACCGACTGGGTCTTGGAGACCCGTTTGGACTCCAGGCGCTCCAGCTCTTTCATGTTGAGGAAGTCCATGTTCCCGCCGACGTTGAGCTGCATCGTGCGGTCGAGCTGGACGCCGCGGTCTTCGAACAGCTTGGCCAGCACCCGGTGGGTGATGGTGGCTCCGACCTGGGACTTGATGTCGTCGCCGATGATCGGCACCCCGGCGTCGCGGAACTTCTCGGCCCACACCGGGTCGGAGGCGATGAACACCGGCAACGCGTTGACGAACGCCACGCCGGCGTCGATCGCGCACTGGGCGTAGAACCGGTCGGCGGCCTCGCTGCCCACCGGCAGATACGACACCAGCACGTCCACCCTGGCCTCCCGCAGCACCGCGGCCACGTCCACCGGCTCGTCGTCGGACTCGGTGATGGTCTCGCGGTAGAACCGGCCCAGCCCGTCCAGCGTCGGCCCACGCTGCACGGTGACCCCGAGCGGTGGCACGTCAGCGATCTTGATGGTGTTGTTCTCGCTGGCGGAGATGGCGTCGGAGAGGTCCTGGCCGACCTTCTTGGCGTCCACGTCGAACGCGGCGACGAACTCCACGTCGCGCACGTGGTAGCCGCCGAAGTCCACGTGCATCAGACCCGGAACGCGGTGGTTCGGGTCGGCGTCGGCGTAGTAGTGCACCCCTTGTACCAGTGATGCGGCGCAGTTGCCGACGCCGACAACGGCGACCCGCACCTGGTGGGCGGCTGAGTTCACGTTCATGGGTTGTCCTCGTGCTCGGTGTCCGGTGGGCTGAGTGGGTCGGGCGGTGTGGCTGTGGTGGCTGTAGTGGCTGAGTCCTGGTCGGGGCCGGCCCTGCTGCGGTGCTGCTCGGCCCGTTCGTGCGCGATCAGCTCGTTGAGCCAGCGCACCTCGCGCTCGCTGGCGTCCAGGCCCTGCCGGTGCAGCTCCCTGGTGTAGCGGTCGATCTGTTCGCCGGCGCGCCCGAGCGCCGAGCGCCGAGCCTCCCGGCGTTCCTCGACCCGGCGCCGCCGTCCCTCCAGGATGCGCATTCTGGTCTCCGCCGGGGTCCGGGAGAAGAACGTCAGGTGGATACCGAAGCCGTCGTCCTCCCAGGTCCGAGGGCCGGCGTCGGCGAGCATCTCGACGAACCGCTCCTTGCCCTCCGCCGTGAGGTGGTACACCCGGCGGCGGCTGCGTCGGGTCCAGACATCACCGGGCTCCGGCTCCGGCTCGTCCTCGGTGATCAACCCGTCGCGCACCAGCCGACGCAGCGCCGGGTACAGCGAGCCGTAGGAGAAGGCCCGGAACCCGCCCAGCCGGGTGCCGAGCTGCTTGCGCAGCTCGTAGCCGTGCATCGGGGCCTCGTAGAGCAGCCCGAGCACCGCGAAGTCGAGCATGTGCTGGCTCCCACCCCCGGCGTTCTCCCCGCGACCACCGGCCGAAACGCCCGGTCGGCGTGGTGTCCACTGTATCGCTTCGATACATCACGCACCGGTACGAGTGGCGCTGATCACCCACTCGTTGTGGGTAACTACCCGTTGCGAGGTGTACCCGGGACGCTTCCGCGTACCCTGGTCGGGTGCGGAACCCGCGACAGATCGTCGACTATGCGTTGCAGCGGCGCGCGCTGCTGGCCGACGTGTACGCCGGTCGGGTCGGCGTGGCCGAGGTCTGCGATGCCAGTCCGTACCTGTTGCGGGCAGCGAAGTTCCACGGCGAGCCGTCCGAGGTGACCTGCCCGGTGTGCCGCAAGGAGCGGCTCACCGAGGTCTCCTGGGTGTTCGGCGACGGCCTCAAGCAGGTGTCCGGCTCGGCTCGTAGCCCTGATGAGCTGGCCCGGATGGAGTCCACCCATGGCGAGTTCTCGGTCTATGTGGTCGAGGTCTGCCGCACCTGCAACTGGAACCACCTGGTCCAGTCCTACGTGCTGGGCACGCTGGGCAGCCCGAAAGCCCCCGGCCCGCGCGCACCCGGTCGCAGTCGGAGGACCGCCAACCAGTGACCTCCCTGACACGTCACTCGATAGTGCAATACCATCGAGCCGCGGAGCGACACACGGGTAGAGCGTGTCCCGTGGATCTATGCCGAGGGTCGTGGTGGTCCAGATGGATGCATCGCAAGGCGGAGGAGGGGCCGATACCGTTGTTGTATCGGCCCCGACGACAACGCCGCGAGGCGCCATCTGGGCGCCACGACGCCGGCTGGATGATCCGCGGGACACGCGCTAGCCCCCGCGAGATCCGTGGTCGCCGAACGGAGCCGACGTGAACGACGAGCCCGCCCCCGTGCCGCATCGGCGCCGGGTGTCCCCGGCAGGCGGTCCGCCGCCGTCCGGGTACCCGGCCCAGCGAGGGCAGCCAGGGTCGTTCCAGCCGGGGCCGTCCGGGAATGGCGCAGGTCAGTACGGGGCAGCCCACTCCGCGGCGGGTCAGTACGGAGCAGGTCATCACGGGGCAGCCCAGAACGGGGCAGGTCACCACGGGGCAGCCCAGAACGGAACAGGACCGCGGGGCGGTCGGTTCGAGGCGGACCCGGTTCGCGGGCGCGAGCCGGAGCTGCTCACTCATGACGACGGCATCGGGTCCGCGTCGGGCAACGGCGTGGCGGTGGGGCGGCTCGGTCAGCGGGTCGCGGGTCGGGAAACCAGGTCGGGACGCCGGGTCGAGGACAGCCGGTCGGCGCAGGACGCCCAGGGCGATGTGGGGGCCAGTTACCCGGGCGTGCGCGTCGGCGCCGCCGGGGTGGGTACCCGGG
>JALYVZ010000062.1 GCA_030852965.1 Actinomycetota bacterium
GCTCCTCCGCCGGCCGGACGTGACGCGGCCGAGGCGTTCGATCGCCAGCCCCCGCAGGACCTCACCGCCGAGCAGTCCGTCCTGGGCGGCATGCTGCTGAGCAAGGACGCCATCGCCGATGTCCTCGAGGTGCTGCGCCCGGACGACTTCTACCGCCCCGCGCACCAGACCGTCTACGAGTGCGTCCTGGATCTGTACGGCCGGGGCGAGCCGGCCGACCCGGTCACGGTGTCCGCCGAGCTGCAGCGCCGCGGTGATCTGGTCCGCCTCGGTGGCGCGCCCTACCTGCACACCCTGATCGCCACCGTGCCCACCGCGGCCAACGCCGCCTACTACGCCGAGATCGTCGCCGAGAAGGCCATCCTGCGCCGACTGGTGGAGGCCGGCACCCGGATTGTGCAGTTGGGTTACCTCGGCGCCGACGGTGCCGGCGCGGGAGTCGACGAGATTGTCGATCGGGCCCAGATGGCCATCTACGACGTCACCGAGCGGCGCGCGAGCGAGGACTACATCCCGCTGGAGGAGCTGCTGCAGCCCACCATGGACGAGATCGACGCCATCGCCTCCCGCGGCGGGGTGTCGCTCGGGGTACCCACCGGGTTCGCCGACCTGGACGCGGTGACCAACGGCCTGCACCCCGGCCAGATGATCGTGGTGGCCGCCCGGCCCGGGCTCGGGAAATCCACCCTTGGTCTGGACTTTGCCCGGTCGTGCTCGGTGAAGCACGGGATGACCAGCGCGATCTTCTCGCTGGAGATGAGCCGCACCGAGATCGTGATGCGGCTGCTGTCCGCCGAGGCTCGGATCCGGCTGACCGACATGCGCGCCGGGCGGATGAGCGACGACGACTGGACCCGGATGGCCCGGCGGATGAGCGAGATCAGCGAGGCACCGCTGTTCATCGACGACTCCCCGAACCTGACCATGATGGAGATCCGGGCGAAGGCTCGGCGGATGCGTCAGCGCAACGACCTGAGGCTGGTGATCGTCGACTACATGCAGCTGATGACCTCGGGCAAGCGGGTGGAGTCCCGCCAGCAGGAGGTCTCGGAGTTCTCCCG
This sequence comes from Actinomycetota bacterium, assembly GCA_030852965.1. Lineage (GTDB taxonomy): Bacteria > Actinomycetota > Actinomycetes > Mycobacteriales > Pseudonocardiaceae > Pseudonocardia. Next base: position 1,062 of record JALYVZ010000062.1, read on the forward strand.
GCAGATGAAGCTGCTGGCCAAGGAGCTCGAGGTGCCGGTGGTGGCGATCAGCCAGCTCAACCGTGGCCCCGAGCAGCGCACCGACAAACGCCCGATGCTGTCCGACCTGCGCGAGTCGGGATGTCTCACCGCGGGCACTCGGCTGCTGCGCGCGGACACCGGCGCCGAGGTCACTCTCGGCGAGCTGCTCGAGTCCGGTGAGCGCGGGGTACGGCTCTGGTCGCTGGACGAGCGGATGCGGATGGTGCCCAGGGAGATGACCGCCGCGTTCCCCAGCGGGGTGAAGGAGGTGCTTGAGCTGCGTCTGCGCTCGGGGCGGGTGGTCGAGGCCACCGCGAACCACCCGTTCCTCACCGTCGACGGTTGGTGCGCGCTGGGCGAGCTCCAGCCGGGTGACCGGCTCGCGGCGTCTAGGCGGACACCGGCACCGGTCGAACCGACCGTGCTGCCCGACGACCAGGTCGTGCTGCTCGCTCACCTGCTCGGCGATGGTTCGTTCGGTCACCGTCAACCCGCCCACCACGGAGTGAACGCGGAGTGCGCATCAACACCGCGGTACGCCAGTACGGACGAGGCGAACCTGGCTGCGGTGACGGCGGCGGCGCGCGCCTTCGGGGTTACCGCTGTACGGGACGACCACCGCGCCGCGCGGTGCCCGTCGCTGAGGTTGCCGGCCCCGTACCACGTGACCGATGGTCGTCGGAACCCGATCGCGGCGTGGTTGGACGGGTTGGGGTTGTTCGGTCTGCGCAGTCACCAGACGTTCGTGCCGGCGTCGATCTTCGGGTTGGCGGACGAGCAGCTCGCCCTGTTCCTACGGCACCTGTGGGCCGGAGACGGGTCGGTGAGCTGGGACGCACGCGCGGGAGTCGGTCGCATCCACTACTCCTCGACGAGCCGGCGGCTGGCGGAGGACGTGTCCCGGCTGTTGTTGCGGTTCGGGGTGCTCAGTCGGCTCAAGCGGATCACCAAGCCCGGTTGCCGGGACTGCTGGCACCTGCATGTCATCGGTTCCGAGCACCAGCGCGCGTTCGTCCAGTTCGTCGGCGTGCACGGGGCATGGGGCGAGGCGGCGTCGGTCGTGGCGCGGCGGCTGGAGAACATCGCGGCAAACACCAACCTCGACACCGTTCCTCGCGAGGTGTGGGGAACGGTCCGGACCCTGCTGGCCACCCCCGGGATGACGCACCGGGGGTTCGCGGCCGCGGTGGGATCGCGGTTTTGCGGATCTACGATGTGGAAACACGCGCCGAGCCGGTCCCGACTGGCCAGGGTCGCGGCCGTGCTGCACGACGCCGGGCTGGAGATGCTGGCCACCAATGACGTGTTCTGGGACGAGGTGGTCGAGGTGTCCAGTCTGGGCGAGCAGCCCGTCTACGACGCAACGGTGCCGGGCACCAACAACTTCATCGCCAACGGCATCGTGGTGCACAACAGCATCGAGCAGGACGCGGACATGGTGATCCTGCTGCACCGGCCCGATGCGTTCGAGCGCGACGACCCACGCGCCGGCGAGGCCGACCTGATCCTGGCCAAGCACCGCAACGGACCCACCAACACCATCACCGTCGCCCACCAGCTGCACTACAGCCGGTTCGCCGACCTGGCACGCTGAAGCCGCTCGCTCCCCGACAGCCGCTCGCTCCCCGACAGCACAGCCGCCGCGTTCCGCAACCGGACGCGGCGGCTGTGCCATCCCGACCCTGGCCGTTGACCTCACGGGTGATCGACGAGCCGCAACCGAGCGCCCGGTCCGCCCGGTCCGCCGCGGGGCCGTCCCGCTGGCCTACCCGAGATCAACGCCGGCGAGCTCACGTAACAGGGCCATCGGGTGCCGCTCGGCGACCGGGGCGAAGAACGCGGCGTCCACGCGTTCCACCGCCGCAACCGCGCGCGGGGCCAGCTCGGCGCCAGCCGAGGTGACCCGCAGCCGTTTCGCCCGGGTGTCGACCGGGTCAGGAGACCGTTCGATCAATCCTTTGTGCTCCAGTGCCCGCAGCACCTGCGAGGTCATCTTGACGTCGGTGCCGGCGTGGCGGGAGAGCGCGACCTGGTTGGGCCGCTGACCGGTGGTGTTGAGCCACCAGGTGCTGGCCAGCAACACGAACTGCACGTGGGTCAGCCCGAGCGGGCCAATGGCGGCCGTGACCTCCCGTTGCCAGCGCAGGGTGGCATGCCAGAGCAGGAACCCGGGGCTGTCACCGGGGTGCAGGGCCACCGTCACCACCCTCGGCGCGGGCGACCAGCGCGGCCATCGTCGCCGGCCAGTCGGCGGTGACGGCCGGGCCGATCCGGGGCCCGACCTCGTCGGCCGCCGCGCCGGTGATCTCCATCCGGTAGGTGACCAGGTGGCGTCGCTCGTCGAGGCGCTCGAGCCGGTGCACGGTGCGCAGCACCAGCCCGTCGAACTCGGCCTCGTCGACGAACAGTGCCGGCTCCCGCACCTCGGACAGCCGCAGCCGCACCGGATCCTGGCCACCCGGGGTCATCAGGATCTCGGTACCGGCCGCGAACGGACCGCCGATCTTGATCGCCTCGATGTCGACGTTCCAGCTGTCCCAGTTCGGCACATCCGACCACAGTCGCCAGATCGCCGTCGGCAACGCCACGGTGTCCACGGTGTGCTCATAGGTCCACACAGTTAATCCTCCCAGAGATTATCTGCGCAGAGACTATCAGAGTATCCGGCGCCGGCCGGAGGCGCTGGCGGCTCGGTCCGTGGCCGAGGGGCGGTGGCTCGGTCCGCTCGGCGGATTAGCGTGTCCGAATGGGCATCGAGATGGTGGGCATCAACCGGTACCTGGTGAAGTCCTGCCGAGGACAGCCCGTCACCGACGCCGTCGTGGAGCGTTGCGGGTTGGCTGGTGACCGGCGCTGGATGGTGATCGACACCCGCGGCCGGACCGTCACCGCGCGGGAGCGCCCCACCCTGGTGTTGGTGGCACCGGAGGCCACCTGCGACGGCCTGACGCTGCGCGCGCCAGGGCGACCGCCACTCGCGGTGGCGTTCCCGGCGCCGAACCCGATGCTGGCCAGGGTGCACTCCCACGAGGTCGCCGCCACCCCTGCGGACGAGGACGCGCACGCCTGGTTCAGCGAGCTGCTCGAGGAGGACGTGCGGCTGGTGTACCTCGACGACCCGACCCGCCGGCGCCCGAACCCCGCATACAGCGAGCCCGACGACCGGGTGTCGCTCGCCGACGGTTACCCGGTGCTGCTGACCACAACCGAGAGCCTGGACGCGCTGAACGAGCTGGCCGCGGTCGGACCGCACGCGGGTGAAGGGCCGCTGCCGATGACCCGGTTCCGGCCGAACCTGGTGGTGGCCGGGGCGCGCGAGTGGGCCGAGGACGGCTGGCGGCGGGTCCGGATCGGTCCGTGCGAGTTCCGGGTAGTCAAGCGATGCGACCGCTGCGTGCTGACCACGGTGCACCCGGACACGGCGGTGAAGGGCCGCGAGCCGCTGTACACGCTGGCCCGGCATCGGCGCTGGGACGGCAAGACCTGGTTCGGGGTGAACCTGGTGCCGGACAACCCCGGCGTCACGGTGTCGGTCGGTGATCCGGTCGAGGTGCTGGAGTAGTGGTTCAGCGGCTGGTTGCAGTCAGCGACGGTTGGAGCTCAGACCAGGGGCAGCGGCCAGCGGTACCAGCGGTCGTCACACTGAGCCCGGACGCCGCTGCCTGGGTGAGCTGGCGCGGTTTGTAGGACAGGTCTGCCTCCAACCCAGCGTTGGCGTCCGCTGTCCGGCGCTCCAGCCCTCGCTTGCCAGCTGCGCGACGAACGCGGCCGCCGCGTCGTTGTCCGCCCCGCAGACCAGGGCAACGGCCGAGGCGAGGTGTCGGGCCGCGGCGTCCAAGAGAACTCGGCGGGCACCGGTGGTGCGCTCGACCAGGTGCACCAGCACCGACAGGCCTTGCGACAGGTGGGCGCCAATCTCCCGCTGCGTCGGATCGGCGTGCCCGCCGGTCATCCGCGGACTCAGCACCACCTTCACGGCCCCCTCCCCCAGACCCGCGACGATCGCCGCGGTGATCCGGGCCGGCGGCCGTGAGCCCGGCCCTATCGCCGCTACGTCCACCTGCACAGAGTGGGCGGCGTTCACCGCGGCGGTCCGGGGCAAAGAATTCTGACCGCCCATCGGAGACACCTGACCTACCGATAGCGACAGGCAAGTCACTGGGGGCCGGCGTAGGCGGCGAGGTGTCCGACGGTCGGAACGCGGCGGCCCGGGTCGGTGATGAGGCGCTGCGTGCGGAGCTCGCCGAGGCCGCCGCCAGCCACCTGCCCGACTGGCCGCAACCGTTGACTCCGCATGTTCTGCGCCACTTCTGCGCGAGCCAGCGTCCACCTCTGCCCGGCGTGGCCCGCGCGGATCCCGTCCCGGTAACGATCCGATTCGGGACGTCCCACCCGCTCATCGCGGTGAGTGTCCGAAACTCATGACGAGCCCACTGAAGGTTGTGGGACCACGTCTCACGGACATGAGTTGTGGACGCCCGCACCCGCCGGTGGTGTTCGCCAGCGTTTGCACCCTGCGGCATTCGACCTAACGGTGCTCGGACTTGCTTCACAGTGAGGGGTTGTTCCTGCAAAGATCCTTGCGTTTTGTGCGACTCGCCGCGCAGTCGACGCGTGGTTGGGCGCCCCCCAAACCGCGCGGGTGCCAGGAGGCCGTATCACAGCGCCTACGCTACCGCTCATGACCAGCATCGAGGTTGCTGAAACCACCGCCGCGGTGGTCCGTGACCAGGCTGCGCGGGTGGGCCTGTCGATCGATGCCTACATCGGCCGGCTCGCCCTGGTCGAGTCGGTTCGCCTGCACGCCGCCGTGCTCGACGAGAGCTTCTACGCCGACGCCGACGCCGAGGCCGAGCGCCTGGCTGGTTGAGGCTGCTGCCATTCTCCCCTCGTGCAGCGAGGTGAGGTCTACCAGTACCTACCAGTCCTTCCGCGACCCGGGCAAAGCCGGGCACGGCTGATCATCCGGCCAAGGCGTCAACGACGCGGACCACCCGTTGTTCTCGGTCTGCAGGTCCTCGACCGCGACCCCGGCGGACTGCTCAGCATCGGTATCGGCGAGCTCGGCTGGGCATCGGTACTCACCATCGAGGCGGTCCTGCGCGGCCGGCTCGGTGACCGCCTTTACCGGGCCACCCAGGAGGAGATGGATGCCGTCTCCATCGCCCTACGCGCAGCGCAGGACCTGTAACGGCTCCGTGGGGAGCCCGACCTGACCGTGTTCGGGATCTCGACTACGCGGCGCGGTACACCGGTGAGCTGCACGCCGCGCTGCATGACGCCGGCTATGACGCCACCCTGAGGCTGAGGGATGCAGGACTCCGAACTCCGACAGGGGCCGATGACGCCTGGCCTCGGACCGCTGCCCGGTGGGCGCTGCCCGGTGGGCCACGACCGCGCGGTCGATGGCTGGCGCTGCGGCGGTGTACCGCGCGGACCGGGCACGGTATTGAGCAGTCGTACTCGCGCTGTCGTGCTTGTGCTGTCGCGGTTTCCGGTCTGCCTGCTCGGGTAGGGATCACCGACCAGGCAGACGGGCGTCACGACGGACCCGCCCGAACTGTGATGACGCGACGATCGCGGGGAGCGGCTCACGTGAAGGCAGCAACGCCGATGAACAGTGCAGGGGTCAGCGCGGACGTCGCTACCGGCGGCCGGCGATGAACCCGGGTGACGACGGCTCAGATGATGCTCACCGCTCCGATGACCTCGATGCGGCCACCCTGGCCGGCCTGGGCACGGACCTCACACTCGGCGACGCCGTCGCCCAACTCCGCGAGGCCGGCCATCACGAGTTGGCGAAAGAGCTCGACACCGAGTTGGTCGGCCGCAACGTGCCCCCCGGTCGGTGGACCTTCCAGATCGTGAGCGGAACGCGCGACCCTCACGGGTCACAAGTGCCGAGACGCAGCCGCCCGGGCAGAGGATGGCTATCCCGTCGGGCCGAGTACCTCGTCGAGGCGTTTGTGCAGCTGCGGGATCGACTCGAACACGTCGCGGGCGCCGGCCCCCCGCAGTTCGTCCACCGAGAACCCGCCGGTCCGGATCGCATACCCCGCATACCCCGCGCGTCCCGCCGCCTCGAAGTCCCACACCGAGTCACCGATCACTACGGCGGAGCCGCCGTCGACCTTCTTCACCGCTGCGGTGAGCAGGTCGGGCTCGGGCTTTGTACGGTCGACGTCCTCACTGGTGGTCCAGGCCTGGGCGAACTTCCTGCCCTCGAATAGGTCCAGATAGGCCTCGACGTGATCCGGTGCCCCGGAGCTCGCCAGGACGATCTTCAGCCCTCGCTCGCGCAGCTCGGCGAGTAGGTCGCCGACACCGGCGAAGGGTTGCACCTCGCCCAGCATGGGTCCGAATTCCCGCGCCCAGCCGGCCCGCACGTCGTCGCCGTGCTCGTCTTCGAACCGCTCACCGGCCACGGCGGTCACCAACTGGTCACCGCCCATCCCGATCGCGCAGTGCAGCCGCCACACCGGGATGGTCACGTCGAAGCGGCGGAAGGCCCGGTACCAGGCAAGCGCATGGTGGTAGTTGGTGTCCACCAGCGTGCCGTCGACATCGAGGACAACCGTGTCGGGGGGTGAAGTCATGCCCGGCAGATACCCGGCGTATCGCGGCATAAACCCTGCCCGGCCCGGGTATCAGCCGGCATGGCTCAAACGGAAGCGATTCGTGCGTTGGCTCTGGTGTGTTCCCTGCGGCCCTCACCGTCGGAGTCGTCCAGCGAGCTCATGGCACGCCAGATACTGGACTCCTTCGCTGATCAGGGAGTGGAGGGAGACCTCATCCGGCTGGTCGACCACAACATCAGCCCAGGGGTCGAGCCGACATGGGTCACGGCGATGAGTGGCCGGCGATCCGGTCACGGCGTGCTCGACTCCGACATCCTGATCCTGTCCACCCCGACCTGGATGGGCCACATGTCGAGTGTGGCGTGCCGGGCGTTGGAGCGGTTGGATGCGGAGCTGTCCGAGACCGACGAACAGGGGCGGGGATCGACCTCGGGCAAGGTGGCTGTGGTGGCCGTGGTCGGTAACGAGGACGGCGCCCACAAGATCATCGCGGACTGTTTCCAGGCGCTCAACGACGTCGGGTTCACCGTGGCGGGCAACGGCTCGGTGTACTGGAACGCCAACATCGACAACCCCAGCGATTACGAGGATCTCGGCGAGATCACCGACGCGGTCGCCTCGATGGTGTCCAAGGCGACCGCCCAGTCCACTCACCTCGTGCGCCTTCTGCGCGAGGAGAACTACCCACTCAGTTGACCGTCGGAGATTCAGCGCCCCGATGAATGGGCACCCCGGGACGAACGTTGCGGTAGTCGATGCAGATGTGGGTGAGGCCGTCGTGCAGGTCGGGTTCAAGCTTTTCGCCGAGGGGTTCTCCCCGAAGGAACTGGTGCGCCAGGCCGTACGCGCGGAGGAGGTCGGTTTCGACTTCGTCGAGATCAGCGACCATTTCCACCCCTGGCTGAACAACCACCGCCACTCGGGGTTCGCCTGGTCGGTCCTCGCCGCGATCGCGGCCCGCACCGAGCGCATCGAGCTGGCCACCGGTGTGACGTGTCCCTTCATCCGGTACCACCCAGCGATGATCGCCCAGGCCGCCGCGACCACGGCGCTGCTCTCCGACGGCCGGTTCACCCTCGGGGTGGGGTCCGGGGAACGCCTCAACGAGCACGTCGTCGGCCGGGGCTGGCCGCCGGTGCACATCCGGCACGAGATGTTGCGCGAGTCACTGGAGATCATGCGGCTGCTGTGGTCGGGCGGTTACCACAGCTATCGGGGCGAGCACCTCACCCTCGAGGACGCCCAGGTGTTCGACCTGCCCGACACCCCACCCACCGTCGCGGTCGCCGCGGGCGGACCACGAGCGGCGCGGCTCGCCGCCGAGCTCGGCGACGGGATCTTCGTCACCGAGCCCAGACCCGACCTGCTGACGGCCTACGCGCAGGCCGGCGGGCGGGGCCCGGCCTACTGCGAGGTGCCGCTGGCCTGGGCCCCCGACGTGAACACCGCAGCGAAATCGGCCAGGGAGATGTTCCGGTTCGGGCTGTTGGGATGGAAGGTGCAGCCGGAGCTGCCCAACCCCGTCAACTTCGAGGCGGCGACCGCGTTCGTCCGGGAGCAGGACATGCTCGAGGTCTTCGGGTGCGGGCCTGACCCGCAGCGCCATCTCGCCGTCGCGGGGCAGTTCGTCGACGCCGGGTACGACCGCCTGGCGCTGATCAACGCCGGCCCCGACACCGACGGGTTCTTCGATTTCGCCCAGGAACATCTCATCGCACAGATACAGAGTCTCTGATGCTCGAGGTTCAACGCAGCACCACGGTCAGGAGACAACTGGCAGACGTCGTGGACTACCTTTCCGACTTTGCCAACACCGAACTGTGGGACGCCGGAACGAAGAGTTGCCACCGCATCGACTCGGGGCCTGTGCAGCCGGGAGCCCGCTGGGAGAACGTCTCGGAGTTCCGGGGCAAGGAGACCACGATCGAGTACACCCTGATACGCCAGGAGCCGACGAGGCTGACCTTCACGGGTGCGAACAAGACCGTCAGCACCGTCGATGACCTCAGCTTCGAGCCCGACGGAAGCCAGACCCGGATCCGCTACACCGCGCGGTTCACCTTCCACGGGCTGGCGAAGCTCGCCCAGCCGTTCGTCAAAGCGAGTCTGGACAAGCTCGCCGACGACACGATCGCCCAGCTCACCAGAGTGATCGACGAGCAGGCCGTGTGAGCCCGACACCCGCACGAGCGGTCACGGCTGCTCAGACGATGTTGAGACGCGACCGGTCGAGGTAGTTGTCCAGCCGGGACCGGGTCCGTACCCGGGCGGCCCGGTTGGCCGCGAACAACGCCATGCCGACGACACCCAGTCTCTTCACCAGGCCCTGCTACCCGCCCGACCGGGGCTCAAACACGTCGGTAGCGAAACCAGGAGTAAGCGCCGAGCTCTGGGGAATCATCAGCCGGTGACCACACCGAATCGGCACCTCCGAGCGTATCTCGATGACGGGCCGCGCAACGGTGAGACCGTATCGATCGACCCGAACGATGACGGCTCGCCACCGGAACGGATCGTGCTGAACGACGACGCCACCCTGGGGTCGGTCGGAGAACCCGAGCACACGTCCGCCACCGCGAACACCACCTACGGTCTCTCGCACACCGACATGGACAACGGCCTGTGGGTCTACCGCGCTCATACCGGCGGCCGAGTCAGTTAACTGTCCGAACCACCTACCGAAGCCCGCGTCCCCGGCCAGCGGGCGGCCGACGCCTCCCGGGCACACGCGGCACCCGACGCCCACGAGACGAGACGTACCAAGGGTCGGCGCGCCCGTGCGAGTGGTGTGCACAAGTAGCTCCGAGGAGCGTAGCGGAGTTGCCTCCGTCGCGAGTCCGTCGCGGTGAACCGGGTCCGGCGCACACCGGCGCGAAAGGGACCCTCAGTCGCGTGTAGATCCGTCCTCGCGGGGGAAACCGGATCCGCGCCCCGGCGGTTGCCGCGGCTTACCGGACACTGAGACGAAGGTTGGTGTGGGACATGGCGGACAAGGACTCGGGTCCCGAGGCGGGAGTCAAGGGCGTTGTGGAGGATGTGAAGGGCAAGGCCAAGGAAGGTGTCGGCACCGTCACCGGGAACGACTCGCTGAAACGGGAGGGTTCCGCGCAGCAGGACAAGGCGGAGTCCCAGCGTGAGGTCGCGGGCAAGGAGGCCGAAGCGGAGAAGGCCCGCGCGAAAGCCGAAGCGGACGAGGCTCGGGAACGCGCGGAGCAGTAGACACTCGATTCTGTGCCAACTCGGGCAGTCGGCCACACCCCGACACGGGCCCGGCCGGACCGTCGCCCATTGAAAATATCGGCTCTCGCCAACCCAGTGAGGTGGAACCATGCTGGTCTTCTTGTCCAGACGCGTACAGCTTTGGGTCTTGTTCGCTCTCGGGGTTCCCCTGCTGGCGTGGCTGATGTCGTTCATCGGTGAGCGAGTTGAAGCGCGAACCGGCCCGAACGCCCTGACGCGATCGTCGAAGAAGGTCGGTGGCTGGCTGGGTCGGCGCGCCCGAGGCCCTTTGGCGCCTCACTCCGAGTCGGAGCGGACCTGATCCTCTCGGTGGCCAACTCGCCGCTGGTCTCGCCCGCACTGGGTTGGCGACGCGGCCGCCCGGTGGCTGGTGAGTGCCTCCGGGCGGGCCGGTGTGCTGGGGAAGTCAACAAACGTGAGCAACGCGGCGCAGACGATCAAATGCCGCCAGGATCGGCCAGCAGATCCTCAGGCCGCGTGCGGGGCGATCGTGACGATGAGGTCAACGCTGAGAGCGAGAACGATGCGCTCCCGCGCCGGGATCATCGGTACGGCCCGGGGCCTGCGAAGGGTCTGCACAGCTCCGACCGGGGTAGCCGTGGAGACTGCGGCTCCGATGATGGGGCAGCTGACCCGACGCTACCGGTCGCGTTGCTCGTGCGGTCCTGGTGACAACACAGACCGGGCGGATGCCCGAAGGTTTGCGCCGCCTCGCCGCCGCCCATGGTGTCGCCACTTCCTACCGTGATGAGCGGCACCGGCCCGTACCGGTCGACTCCGATGTGGTGATCCGGGTCCTCGCGCTGCTGGATGTCGATGCCTCCAGCGCGGCGGCCCGGCGTGGCGAGTTGGCCCGGCTGGGCCACCGCGGTGCCGTCGAGGGGGTCTGTCCTACCGTTGCCTTCTGGGTCGGTGAAGGGGCTCGGGTCGTGCCCGGGGCTCGGCTGCTCACCGGTGAAGACGGCCGTGAGCGCTCGGTCCACGACGAACTACCCGCGGACGTGTCCCCGGGCTGGTATGGCCTGGAGCTCACCAGTGGACGACGGATCACCGTGGTCGCCGCGCCGGCGCGGGTCCCACCCTCTGCCTCGACGTGGGGGTGGATGCTGCAGCTGTACGCGCTGCGCTCAGCGGGGTCCTGGGGCATCGGGGACCTCAGGGATCTGCGGGAGTTCATCAGCTGGACCGCGACCGAGCATGGCGCCGGCGCGGTACTGCTCAATCCGCTGCACGCGCCCGGACCAACCCACCCCGTAGAGCCCTCCCCCTACACCCCATCCAGCCGTCGTTTCGCTAACCCGCTGGCCCTGCGGATCGAAGACATTGGGGCCTACCAGCGCGCTGACACGGCCACCCGAGCCGAAGTGGACGCGTTGCGGGTGTCACCTGCCACCGCGCGAGTCGACCACGACATGGTGTGGGTGGCCAAACGGGCGGCGTTGGAGCTGCTGTGGCGAGACACCGCCCGACCCGCCTCACCCGGGCTACCCGAAGGTCTGCGCGAATGGGCGACCTACTGCGCGTTGGCCGAACGCCATGGCGGCCGATGGACCCAGTGGCCGGCCGGGTTGCGCGATGTGGCCGGCCCGGCGGTGGCCGATGCCCGCGCCGAACTGGCTGCCCGGATCGCGTTCCACGCCTGGGTTCAGCAGCAGTGCGCCGCGCAACTGGCCGCGGTCCGGGCCACCGCCCACGACAGTGGGATGGCGTTGGGTGTGTTGCACGATCTCGCCGTCGGAGTCGACCCCGAAGGAGCGGACGCGTGGGCGTTGAGCGACGTGCTGGCGACCGGGGTCAGCGTAGGCGCCCCACCGGACACCTTCAGCCCCCGAGGTCAGAACTGGGGTCTGCCGCCGTGGCGGCCGGACCGGCTCGCCGCGACCGGTCACGCGGCATGGCGGGACATGCTGCGCGCCGTCCTCACCCACGCCGACGGCCTGCGTATCGACCACGTCGCCGGACTCTGGCGGCTGTGGTGGATCCCGCCCGGCGACCCACCCGAGCGCGGCACCTACGTGCACTACGACAGCGAAGCCTTGCTCGCCGTGCTCACCTTGGAAGCACACCGGGCGGGCGCGACAGTGATCGGCGAGGACCTGGGCACCGTCGAAGCGGAAGTCACCCACACCCTCGCCCGACGCGGCATCCTCGGATGCGCGGTGGGCTGGTTCACTCGCGACGAGGACGCCCCCGACCAACCGCTACTCGTCCCGTCACGATGGCCGGTGCGAGCCGCGGCCAGCCTGTCCACCCACGACCTGCCCACCGCCGCGGGATTCCTGCGAGCCGAACACGTCCGGGCCCGCGCAGAGCTGGGACTGCTGCCCGACGTAGCCGCCGAACAGAGATCGGCCGCAGATGACCGCGCCGAGTGGATAGCGCTGCTACGCGCCGAACAGTTCCTGCCCGATCGTGACGAAGCACCCGACGAGTGGCAGATCATCGCGGCCATGCACCGGTTGCTGGCCGCGACACCATGCCAGCTCACCCTCATCTCCCCCTACGACGTACTCGCCGAGCCCCGCCAACCCAACCTGCCCGGCACGATCGACCAGTACCCCAACTGGCGGTTGCCGCTGCCCGTCACATTCGAAGAACTGCGCACCGACGCCCGTGTCGCGGAGATCACCGCGATCTTCCGCGCCCGCACCGAACAGGACACCCAGCAGTGACATCAAACGGGGGAAACGACACCAGACGCAGAAGCGAAGTTCGAGGTGTGGCGCCGGATCGGGCCCGGGTTCGGGTCCAGGTTGACGGCGTCAGCCATGAGATGGCCCCGGCCGACGGGGGTGGAGCCGGGAGTGACCGCCATCGGGGAGTCCGACTACGCGTGGGAACTGCTCACCGCCACGATCGCGGCCGAACAGCTGCGGCTGCCCCACCCGGTGCACACCGCACTGCGCGCTCTCGCCAGTCAGACCGGGTGTTGAACGCGGGCGGCACGCCACACTCAGCCCGGCTCCGGCGGGGTGCCAGAAGCCGGGCAACCGCTACCGCCTCCCCGACGCGCTGGCGGGATCGTGGGGACGGGTTTCAGTGCCCGGGGGCCAGGTCGGTGCCCTCGGGTGGGGCGCCGGGGGCGCGGGTGGTGTTGTGCCGGTGGTGGTGGGAGTGGGCGCCACCTCGGACCGCCCCTTCTCGCCAGCGGCGAGGTTACCGACAGCGAACCTGGGTAGGCCGTCAGGTCGCCTCTGCGGCCATCCGAGATCCCCACGACGATCTACCGGAACGTCGCGGTGGTACTCGGGCCAGGGCCGTGTTGCGACCTCCGACCCGTCGGACGGGGCCGGCCGACGATGAGCTCTCGGCTGGTGGCGTGTCAGTTCCGCTCCAACCACGGGCGCGCCATCACAATGGAGTCGGACACACGGGTAGTCGACAGAGGGGATTGGTGTGATCAAGGTTCGGGTGCATGCGTCGAAGATCAGGCTCGGCGACCAGCTGATCAGCGACGACGGACGGCCTCGCCAGCTGGTCATGCAGCTCCACACGCGCGGTGAGGTCGGGGAGGCTAGGGCGTTCCGGGCAAGGTTTCCACGATCAGGCCGGGGTCGATCATTCGAAGACGGGCGGGTTGGGCGGCCAGCACCGGCCAGTCACGGGCGCGGGCGCACGTGATGACCTGCGCGGCGGTCACATCCGGGTCTAGATCACGACCGTCGAGCAGGTCGCCGGCCTCGGCGGCTCCTGTTTCGTCGAGGGGGTCGATCACAACCATGGGCGAGGCCAACAGATCGCGCATCTGATCGGCATGGCTGGGGCCGTGGCGGCGGATCCGCTGCCAGGCCTCGGAGAGCGCCGCCGCCGGAACGAGCAGCACGATTCCACGCATCGCGGCCTGATCGGCCCACGTGGTGGCGTAGATGTTCGCCCCAGCGCCCAACGCGGCGAGCGCGGACGCGTCGAGGACGAAACCACCGAGGGTTTCCTCAGCTCTCACGAGGCTTGGCGGGCGTTTGCCCCGAAATGACGGTCGATTACCTCATCGGCCCAAGCAATCGCCCCGGGATCGGGATCACCAACCCGTGCCCGCCAGCGCTGCAACCAGGCGTGGCGGTCGAGACGCTCATGCACAGCTTGCGCGACGTAACCGGAGACCGACTCGATCGCCCCCGCCGCATCGAGAGCCTTGAGCCGGGCAACGTCGTCAACCGGCATGCTCACCGTGACCTTCACTGTCTTAGCCATACCAGAAGCCTATCTTGTCCATACCAGCCGACGACACCACGCTCCCGAAGCTGGAGCCACGACGATCGCATGGTCACAGGCTGTCCGGTGGGGTGTACCCCAAGCTGACGTCAAGTCGTCGGCCGTTTCGCGTCTAGTTAGGGTCTGGATCCGCGTTTCTGACATCCGCTCGTCAGGGCCTTAGACATCAACCTAACACATCGGGTGTGCGAGATCAGCGAGGGACGGCGTCATGAGTGGACAGCGGGTCGGCTACATCCGGGTGAGCAGCCTCGATCAGAACACCGACCGCCAACTCGACGGTGTCGAGCTGGACCGGGTGTTCACCGAACGCGCCTCCGGTAAGGACCCGCACCGTCCAGAGTTGGAGGCATTGCTCGGGTTCGTCCGCGACGGCGACACCGTCATCGCACACTCGATGGACCGTCTGGCCCGCAACCTCGACGACCTGCGCGCCCTGGTCCGGGCGTTGACCGGGCGGGGCGTACGGGTCCAGTTCGTCAAAGAACAGCTGACGTTCACCGGCGAGGACTCGCCAATGGCGACCCTGCTGCTCTCAGTCATGGGGGCATTCGCCGAGTTCGAACGCGCCTTGATCCGGGAACGTCAGCGGGAGGGCACCACCCTGGCCAAAGCGCGCGGCGTCTACAAGGGCCGCAAGAAGTCGCTGACCCGGGAGCAGGTCAAGGACCTGCACACTCGGGCCGAGGCGGGAGAGCCCAAGGCCAGCCTGGCCCGAGAGTCGGGGTGAGCCGTCAAACCCTCTACCAGTACCTACGCGACCCCAACCCGACCGCGGCCATGTGAGCGCCGAGCGGAGGTCCGTGCCCGTCGAGGGTCTCGGCGGGCGGCTGGCGCAGCGGTCCGATCCCGAGCTTCGGGCCCAACGCCTGGGCAGCAGCCCACGCCGAGTACCCCTCGAGAGCGAAACATTCCGTGGGAGGCTACGGGGCCTGGGCTTGTGGATCGGGTGTGTTGGTGAACCCAGTGGGCTCAGTGCACTGAGCCGCAAGATAACGGCCCGATCGTGGCGGGTTAGGGCCGAAGGTGCCCGGGTACTCTCGCATCGCGTGATCCATTCGTGACAAGGAGGTCGTGATGACGAAGGACAGACCCGACGCGGACGGGGCGGAGGGCGTGCACAAGGCGTTCCGGGCCGACGAGCATGGTGGCGAACCTGGCGAGGCGCCGCCGGTCTCGAAGGAGGAACGTGACGCACCGTCGCCGACCGACACCACCGGCGCCACCCCGATGGGGGTGGGCGAAAGCAAGACCGAGGGCGGCGAGGAGCTGGCGATGAAGACAAAGGAGGCCGGCCGCCAGGACACCGGCACCCAGGGTGAGGAGACGGAACGCCCGACCGGCACCTCCACCGGCCGCGACGTGACCGGCGTCAACCCCAGTGAGAGCGGCACCATGGAGAGCGACGCGTAGGAGATGTCTGAATAAGCCGGTTCGCGGCAAGTTCGCAAGCCGCTGAGCTGGGCCCTTTGTTGATCGCGGGCTCGAACCGGGTATGACCCGAGCCCAACTCTTGGGTCGGT
>JALYVZ010000063.1 GCA_030852965.1 Actinomycetota bacterium
GCGGTGCCCAGCGCGATCCGGGTGGCGTCGAGGTAGAGGTCGGCGACCTGCCCGAGCGCGGCGGCGGCCGCACTCGGGAGCTGCGTCGTCGACTCCACGCCCTCCGCCGGCACGATGCTGTCCGGCAGCTCGGCAAGCCCGTCCCGCCAGCGCGACCAGGCGGCGACCGCCGGCCAGGTCTGGTTGCTCGCGGTCGAGCCGACCACCAGCCCGAAGTGTCCGGCCCGCAACGTCAGCTCGTAGACCTCGGCTCGGGGCGCGGCGCGGCGGATCGCGCGGACCGAGTCCGGGTGGCCGATGTTGTCCGTCGAGCCCACGACGGACAACACCGGCAGCTCGATATCGGCCAGCGTGACCAGCCGATCCTCGATCACGAAGCCACCCTCGAGCATCCGGTTCTGCGCGACGAACTGTTCGAGGAACTCGGCGATGGCCGGACCGGAGTAGGCCGTCCAGCCCTCCGAGTCGAGGAACCGGCGCTGCCGCTCACGGGGCAGCAACGCGTCCCGGTCGTTCAGGGCCAGCAGGAACCGTACCCTCCCCTGCACGGTCTTCGCTGGTGAGATCAGTTTGAACCCCAGCCGGGTGGCCCAGCTGGGCAGTGCGATCTGGCGCAGGATGCCGCTGTCCACCAGGCCGGCGGCCAGCCGAGCCACCCGCTCGGGCGACACCGGGATCGGAAGTCGTGCAGTGGTATCGACCGGAGACCCGAACGTGACCAGCGAGTCGATGTGCTTCCCGCGCCGCAACGCGGCGGCCTGGTAGGCGAACATGCCGCCCTGGGAGTAACCGGTCAGCAGCACATCACGCCCGGTCGCGGCGTGCACCCGGTCGACGGCGTCGTCGACCGCGAGCACATGGTCGGTCATCGTCCGTCGCATGCCGCCCGGCTCGTGGCTGGGGTCGCCGAAGTCCACCACCCACGGGTCGAGCCCCGCACCGTGCAGGCTCGCCACCGCCGAGGTCGCCGGCGAGACGTCCCAGACATCGGCGCTCATCATCAACGGCGGCACCAGCAGGATCGGCCGCGCGCCTGCTCCGGGGTCCTCGGAGAAGTAGTGCCGCAGCCGATAGTTCACCTGCTCCGCGGCAACCGCGAAGGGCGTGGACTCCTCGCCGGTCTCCAGACCTCCGAGTCGCACCACCTCGGCAACGTTGCGGGCCGTCGCGACGATCTGTAGCGCACGGGTGAGCGGTGTCATCAGCTGAGCTCCTCGGTGGCGGCAACGCGGCCGAACTTGGCCGTATCCATGACACACCATGCTCCGACGACCGCTCGGGTGGCGACAGTGTTGCGGCTCTGGTCAGACCGCAAGGCGGGACAGGATGTCGGAGCCTTCCGAGCGAAGCTGTTCCTCAATGCGGTCTAGGTCGCCGCCTTCGCCGATCGTCCACAAGTAGCGGCAGATGGCGAACAGGAGCGCAGTCTGGCCGCTGCGGGTGTGCAGGACCGGCAGGACAGTGTCGGACCGCGCAGGTTCGCCCAGTGCAGATCCGCATGGGCGGTCGTCCATGCCAGTCCGGTGAAGGTGTCCACGGGCAGGGTGGCCCCGAAGTGCTCGCGGACGCCGTTGATGGTGTAGCCCACGGCGCCCAGCTCGTTGTCCATGGTGACCGGGTTCGCGGCCAGGGCGTTCAGCGCGGCGTCGAGATCGGCCCACCAGGACTCGGGTAAGTGGGGGCCGTCGAGCAGCACGCCGCCAGGGGCAATCGTGGACCCTTGGGCCAGGGTCATGACCTCGCCCCGGAGTCGACGACCCGCGAGGTAGCTGTCGGCGTGGTGCCAGTCCGCCCACCGAAGCACCTCGGGCTTGGCGACACCGCGGATCGAGTTGGCTTCCACGTTGCCGTCCCAGCGGCAGGCCGGCTGATAGTCCGGGTCCTCGACCAAGACGCGGAACCACACGGGGCGGTCATCGTCGCGGGCCGGTGCCCCGGCCGAGCGCATGTCGAAGGTGTTCACCGTCTCGCCGGCCACTGCAGGCCGAACCTCGGTGCAGCCGCCTCAAGCTGGTCGAGCAGCCACAGGCGCGGTGACTGCGAGCCGTTCGAGAACTGTCACTCCGTCTCCTTTCCTTCCACGAGATCCGCCAGCGCCAACATGGGCGCCTGTGCAGACGTTCGGCAGTGCTCGGTCTCGGTGGCCGTGAATGTGCCGTGCTCGAAACACTGGTCTCCCGCGTGCGCACCCTGGCAATAGGCGAAGAACTCGCAGGTGGCCTTGCACCGTTCCAGCCCAACGAGAAACTCCTGGACGTAGCCCAGTTCGCCGGCACGCCGCAGGATCGTCGGCAGGGGATCGGCCAGCACGTTTCCGGCGATGAAGTCGTGGTATTTCGTGTCGGTGACGCCGAGTAGTTCCGGTGAAAGCAGCACAACATCCCCGTTCCACGCGACCGTTGGGATCAGGTCATGCTGAGCGTCGGCGGCGCGCACCGCCGGGTCCTGGCCGAGGAACCCGAGCAGCCGGTGGACTTCCCGCACTGTCACGTCCCGGTGGTGCTGGCACCACGCGAAGGTGTCGCGCCAGAAGCGGCGCGCATCCTCCAGGGCCGGCGTGTCACCGTGAACGTTCGCGCCCTCTTTCGCCTCGATGTTGTCCCACCCACCGACAGCCAAGATCCCGCAGGAAGTCCAAGACCTCCCCGGCCCGCTGAGTGCCGTCCCGGCTGACGACAGCAAGCACGGTGAACGGGATGCCGTGCCGCTTCAACGTCTCGATGCCGGCCACGATCCGGTCGAACATCGGCCGGCCCGCCCGGTCTACCCGGTGGCCGTTGGCCGAGCGCGGACCGTCGATGCTCACCCCCACCCCGATTTCGTACCGCTCGAACAGCTCACACCACGCATCGGTGATCAACGTGGCGCCGGTCTGCACCTTGTGCTGCACCCGGCCCGTCCGGCGCAGCGGCTCGAACGGCTCCAGCAGTACCGCCAACCGCCGAGGTCCGACCGCCAACGGCTCTCCGCCATGCCACACCACCTCGATGGGCGGCCAGTCCGGCTCGATGCTCCCGGCAACGGCAGCCGCGACAGCCGGCGTCATGTCCTGCTTGAGATGCCGCTGCGGCAGATAGCAACCGACGTCGCCGCCGTAGCCGACGCCGAGATCGACCGCCAGGCCGTCGACCACCGCGTCGCGCTGCAACGGCTGGAGGGCGTTCGCGACGCCGACGGGCGTCGTTCGGTGTCGTAGCTGTCCAGCAGTGACTCCCCCACGAGCCCGCGCACCCAGCCGAGCTGCCAGCCCAGGTTGTGGTCACCGTGGATGGCGGTGTTCATCCCGATCCCGCCCTCGGGTGCGGTGCGGTGCGCGGCGTCGCCGACCAGGAACCCGCGACCGGCGCGCAGCGCGTCCGCCACGTGCGCCCCATCTCGAACTGCATCACCGAGAGGATCTCCGGCCGAAGGTCGGGCAGCCCGGTGGCAATCCGCACCCGCTCGGTGCACGCCTCGATGCCACAGTTCACCGGGGCGCCAGGCTGCAGCTGGTAGGCGTAGATCCAACGGTCGTCGGCGCTGGTGGGCACCAGGATCCCGTCCGCACCGGGGATCTCGACCGCGTTGATGGTCGAGGGAACGTGCGGCAGCCGGTCGGTCAGGTCGGCGCGAAAGGTCACGGCCAGGAAGTCCCCCAACGTGCCGAGTTCCTCGACACCGATGCCGAGCGCGGAGCGCACCGTGCTGCGCGGCCCGTCAGCACCGATGAGGTAACGCACCTCGACGTGGGACGGCTGCCCGTGTTCGATCAACTCGACCGTGACACCCGCCGAGTCGCTGCGCAGACCACGCAGCTCGGTGTGGAAGCGCAGCTGGCCACCGCCCGTCTCCAGGTACCGCGCCAGCACTGGTTCGAGATGGTCCTGCGGGCAGTAGCACGGACTCGTCGGGCTGACCGCGTATACCTGCTCGTCGGTCGGGTACCCGAAGGGGACCAGAGCGTGCACGGGGACACCAGGGTGCGCGAGATCGCGATCCGCGGCTGTACGCGCATGCCGCCGCCGCGCACCTGCCGCTCCAGACTCCAGACCCCAGACCCGCAACAGCTCCATCGAGCGGGTGCTCACGCTCGTCGCCCTCGGGAACGGCGAGGTGCCCGCGTGCCGGTCGATGACCAACACGTCGATCCGCTGCCGCGAGGGTGATCGCCGCTGTGAGGCCGGCCGGCCCGGCTCCCACGACTAGGACGTCGACCTGGGCGATGCTCAGCATGCCGGCAGCGAACAGTGAGAAAAATGCGCCGCAGCGGGTGATCCACAGGAACCGGCGGCCCGCTGAAGTCGGCCGATCCGGCGCACCGGCGGCGGAGCGCACAAGTCGCGCTGTCGACGGTGGATCGGTACGGTTGGTGCGCGGTATGGACATCGCTGGTTGGCCCGGACCCCAGAGTCCACCTGCCAGCGCCGCCCGCGAGACAAGACCAGCACAGGCAATCCGGCGCGCCGCCTGAAGCCTGTTTGGCTGCGGATGTCAAGTGTTGGATCCGGGCACCAATCGAGGGTGGGAGAAAGCCGCGGTGACTTCTCGTGAAGGACTCTGAGTGATCGTCAAATCCGGCCGGGTGGCAGGAGTCGCGCTGGCGGCGGTGGCACTCGGGAGCGTGGTCGTCGGCTGCTCGACCAGGCTGCCTCCGCCTACGGCTGCGACACCCCCGGCCCCGGCCAGCAGTGCGCCCGCCGCTCCCAACCCCGGGGCGAACCCGGACGTGGCATTGTGCCGCCGGTACCTCACCGCCGTCCCCAGCGCCCGCACTCCGCTGGACGCGATGCGCACCCAAGCTGTGCTGTACCCCTTCATCGACATCATCGAGTTGGGCACGCACGAGATCGCCACGCAGGGTGGCCAGCTCAGCAACCCAATGCTCGCACAGGCGATGCTGGAAGTGGTGGCGGCACAGGAAGACCTGGACGCCCAGGGGATGCGCAACCTGCCAACCGGCGCAAGTCCCAACGAGACCCCGGTGCGGTTGAACCCGGAGAGGCTGGCCACCGCCTTGAACGTCGCCGAGCAGACCTGCCAGCCGCTGGTCACGCGGTAAGGCTCAGCCGCGCCCGTCCCCGGTCCCGCCGTCGTCTCGCCCCAGGCCCGGGGGTTGTTGTTGGGCAGTGGTGAATGCCCGTGTGCCACCAAGTAAGGCGGCACAGTCGGTGTCGCTCATCCGTTCAGCGACCGCGCCGAGGGCGCAGATGCGGATGGCAACCAGTTCCTCGAGCACAGCGCGGCCGGCAGCCGTGAGTTCGAGCAGGGTGGCCCGCCGGTTGGTAGGCGCGACCCGACGGGTGATCAGGCCGGCATCGGCGAGCCGGTCGGAGAGGCGGCTCGCCGTGGAGGGCAGTAGGTCGAGATCATTTCCGAGCTCGGTTACCAGGCTCGGGCCGAGACGCTCGAGCGACTGCAGGGCCCGGAGCGGGGCGAGACCGATCTTGCGTTCCATGCGTTCGAGTACCGCGACGTTGAGCTCGAGTAGCCCACGGGTGGCTCGTTCCAGTTCCGCCTCGTAGCCCTCGTGGGGGTAGGTGTGCGTGTCCGCGCGGTTGCCGGCGCTGGCTGAGGTCACTGCGGCTCCCTCCGTGGTCGGAACAGTCTACATCCGAGACGCATCACTTACATCTCGGTAGTTACCTATTTCGCAGATCGTGCTAACTGCATGATATGCGTGTAGGGTGAGGTTGGTCAGAGGGCGGCTGGTAGCCCGACTCGGCGAGGCGCTGTCCGAGCGGTCTCGCTCGGCTCGAGTCGGGCTGGCTCAGGGCTGCCTCACGAGATGGGGGATCGATGGCTTCGACGACTGTTGGGGACTACCTGCTGTCCCGGTTGCGGGCGTGGGGTGTGGACACTGTCTTCGGTTACGCCGGGGACGGGATCAACGGCCTGCTCGCGGCCTGGGGCCGCGCGGATGACCGTCCGAAGTTCGTGCAGGCCAGGCACGAGGAGATGGCCGCGTTCGAGGCGGTCGGCTATGCCAAGTTCACCGGCCGCCTCGGGGTGTGCGCAGCGACCTCGGGTCCGGGGGCGATTCATCTGCTCAACGGGCTCTATGACGCAAAGCTCGACCACGTACCGGTGGTGGCGATCGTGGGCCAGACCAGCCGCAGCGCGATGGGCGGGTCGTATCAGCAGGAAGTGGATCTGCTGAGCCTGTTCAAGGATGTGGCCGGGGACTACCTACAGATGGTCACCGTGCCTGAGCAGCTGCCCAACGTGCTGGACCGGGCCATCCGAACCGCGGTGTCCCGCCGTGCCCCGACCGCAGTGATCATCCCGTCGGACGTGCAGGAGCTGGAGTACGTGGCCCCGGGGCACGAGTTCAAGATGGTGCCCTCCAGCCTCGGGCTGTCCTGGCCGCAGCTCGCGCCGGACTCCGACGCCGTGGCCCGCGCTGCCGAGGTGCTCAACGCCGGCAAGAAGGTGGCGATCCTGGTCGGCCAGGGCTCCCGGGGCGCGGTCGCCGAGCTCGACCAGGTGGCGGAGCTGCTCGGCGCCGGAGTGGCCAAGGCGCTGCTGGGCAAGGACGTGCTGTCCGACGAGCTGCCCTACGTCACCGGCGCCATCGGGCTTCTCGGTACTCGCCCGAGCTACGAGATGATGATGGGCTGCGACACGCTGCTCACCGTCGGTTCCAGCTTTCCATACACTCAGTTCATGCCGAAGCTGGACCAGGCCCGCGCGGTCCAGATCGACATCGATCCCGGGCTGATCGGGATGCGCTACCCGAACGAGGTGAACCTTGTCGGCGACGCCGCGGCCAGCTTGCGGGCGCTGATCCCGCTGCTGGAGCGCAAGACAGACCGGTCATGGCGCGAAGGCATCGAGTCGGACGTGGCGCGCTGGTGGGAGACGATGGCCATGCAGGCCGGATTGGACGCCGACCCGATCAACCCGATGCGGCTGTTCTCCGAGCTGTCCCCCCGGCTGCCGCACAATGCGATCGTGACCGCCGACTCAGGCTCATCGGCGAACTGGTACGCCCGCCAGCTGCGGTTCACCCCGGGGATGCGCGGCTCGCTGTCGGGCAACCTGGCCACCATGGGCCCCGGGGTGCCCTACGGGATCGGCGCGAAGTTCGGCTGCCCGGATCGCCCGGTGATCGTGTTCGCCGGCGACGGTGCCATGCAGATGAACGGCCTGGCCGAGCTGATCACGATCAAGCGCTACTGGGAGCGGTGGGACGATCCTCGGTTCATCGTCGCGGTGCTGCACAACAACGATCTCAACCAGGTCACCTGGGAGATGCGGGCGATGTCCGGCGCACCGAAGTTCGTCGAGTCGCAGTCGCTGCCAGATGTGGACTACGCCGGGTTCGCCGCGAGCCTCGGGTTGCGGGGCGTCGTGGTGGACAAACCCGACCAGATCGCCTCCGCCTGGGACGACGCGCTGAACGCGGGCCGACCCACGGTGTTGGACGTGCACTGCGACCCGAACGTGCCGCCCATCCCGCCGCACGCCACCGTCGCGCAGATGACCTCCGCGGCCAAGGCGATGCTCGCTGGCGACGAGGACCGCTGGGGAGTGCTGGTCACCGGGGTGAAGACGAAACTGCAGGAGTTCCTGCCGCACCGGGGCGTCTGAGCGATGTCACCGGTCACCAAGAGCCCCTACTGGGGTCCGAAATCATCCCTTCGACAGGTCAGCCAGAGTCCGTCGCATTTTCGTTCCGCACGGTGGTTTCTGCTGGCCGAGGGCTTGACGGTCGCCGCGCTGGGGATCGCGGGGCTGGTGTCGTCGTGGGCCCATCCGGGCGTGGGCCGCGCGGGCGCACCGGTGCTGGCGTTGTCGTTGACGCCCGTGCACAGCGGCGTGCTGCTGGGCTTCGGGTTGTTGGCTATCCTCGCCAGCTTCCGGCGCCGCGCGGCGGTGACCGTCGCTGGCTTCGGCGTGGTCTGCTATCTGCTGTTGTTCGCCATCGGCACCGTGGCCGCCGTGCGCCACGCACCGGGGCCCCTCGGTTTCGACCTGGGTGACAGCGTGCTGCACGCGGCACTGATGGCGGTCAACCTCGCCGTGTTCATCTGGCTGCTGCCGGACGCACTGGAAGGCCGGGCGTGGGTGCCGCGCCGACGCCCGTCGGGCGACGAACCCGGGGGTGGACCGTGACCGCCACGGCGGCCCGCGCGGGCAGTGCGGTCCGATCGGGGACGCGGGTCGAGTCCGTGCGGGTGTCGGCGTTCACCGTCTCGACCGATCTTTCCGAGGCCGACGGCACGCTGGCGTGGGACTCCACCACGATGGTGCTGGTCGAAGTCACCGCCGACGAGGTGACCGGCCTCGGCTGGACCTACGGCCCGACCGCCTGCGCGGGGGTCGTCGCCGACCTGCTCGCCCCCGTGGTGGTCGGCGCCGACCCGTTGAACGTCGGCGGGGTGTTCGAGGGGATGGTCCGCGCGGTGCGCAACGCCGCGCGCCCCGGAGCGGTGGGCTACGCCGTCTCCTCGGTCGACCTGGCGCTGTGGGATCTCAAGGCGCGGCTGCTCGGGCTGCCACTGCACCGGTTGTTGGGCGCTGTGCGCGATCGGGTGCCGGTATACGGCAGCGGAGGGTTCACCACCTACTCCCCCGCGCAGCTGCACGACCAGCTCACCGGGTGGACCGTCAGCGAACGAATCCCCAGAGTGAAGATCAAAATCGGCGAGTCGTGGGGTTCGAACCTCCGGCGTGATCTGCACCGGATTCGCGACGCCCGCACCGCGATCGGGGATGACGTCGAGCTGTACGTGGACGCCAACGGGGCCTACACCGCTAAACAGGCCATCCGGCTGATGCGGGCCGCCGACGAGCTCGACGTGCGCTGGTTCGAGGAGCCGGTGTCGTCCGACGATCTCGAAGGGCTGCGTCAGGTCCGCGACGCCGTGGCCGCGGACGTCACCGCCGGCGAGTACGGCTACGACCTGACCTACTTCGCCCGGATGTGCGCCGCCGGCGCAGTCGACTGCCTGCAGGTCGATGTCACCCGCTGCGGCGGCATCACCGAGTGGCTGCGGGTCGCCGCGGTCGCCGCCGCGCACCACCTGGAGGTCTCCGGACACTGCGCGCCGCATCTGCACGCCCACGTCGCCGCGGCGACCGCGAACCTTCGGCATCTGGAGTGGTTCCACGATCACGTCCGCATCGAGCGGATGTTCTTCGACGGTGCCCTCGACTCGACCGGCGGCGAGCTGCGCCTCGACGCGCACGCCCCGGGAAACGGGTTGACACTGCGCCGCGATGTCGCCGTCCGCTACCAGGCAGGCGAACCGCTCGTCCGACGACTCACCCGAGCAGGAGAGACAGGAGAGCACCGATGACCGATGTGTCGAGCGCACAGTGGGTTGCCGCCACTAGGGCCGCCTCGGGCCTGATCCTGCTGGTCCGCCCCGAGTCGGTAATGAAGGTGATCCTCGCGCGAGCGGACCAGCGCTCGACCGTGGCCCGCCGCGTGGCGCGGGTGCTCGGAGCCCGCCTACTCGTGCAGTCCGGGATCGAGTTGAGCCGACCGACCCCGACGGTGCTCACCCTGGGCGCGGTGGTGGACGGGATCCACGCGCTGAGCGCTCTGGGGCTCGCCGCCTTCGGCGGTTCGCGGTGGCGTCGGGCCGCGCTGGCCAACACCGCGACCGCGCTCTGTTTCTGCGCGGCCACCGCCGCGACCGCCAGCCCCGACCGTCACCAAGGAGCCAACCGATGAGACTCAAGCGTGACCGAACAGATGCTGGCGAGCATGTCGTCGACCGAATGGTGCGCAACGTCGAACACGGCCGGTTCGAACGTTCGTTGTGCGGGTTGACTGCGGCGTCGGCGCTGGTGACCGGCGCGGAGGTGTACCTGGAGCACTACAAGGGCAGCTTCGGCAACAAGTGGATGTGGAGCCCGGTGCTGTTGACACCGCCGCTGGTAGTGGCCGGTATCGGCGGGGTGTTCTCCCGGCGTTGGGCAAAGACGGCGCTGCCGGTGACAGCCGGGTTGTACGCCGCCAACGGGCTGCTCGGTGAGTATTTCCACG
Source organism: Actinomycetota bacterium (assembly GCA_030852965.1). GTDB lineage: Bacteria > Actinomycetota > Actinomycetes > Mycobacteriales > Pseudonocardiaceae > Pseudonocardia. The sequence goes on from JALYVZ010000063.1 coordinate 9,977, forward strand.
CTCGAGGAGTGGCCCGCAAGCCCGGCGGGTGGCGGTTGTGGTCCTACAACCTGCCGATGGGTCCGCCGATCTCCGCACCCGGACTGATGGCCATGGTCGGTGGGATGGGTCTCCTCGCCGCCGTCCTGCGCCGGGAGCGCTGATGCGTTCCCCGGACCACCTGCCCAAGCTGCGGCCCGACGGGCAACCGCCGCACCCGTACTGGTTGCCCCGCCAGCGCCGGGGAGTCACGCCACAGATGATCGGGCGCTACCCCGACTACGACGTGCTGGACGCGGTCGACACCTGGGACGTGGCCACCCGGAAAGTGGTGCTGGCAAGGCTGGAGCCACCGGGCCCGCTGCGATTCTTCACCGCCACCGAGGAACCCACGCTGCGCGCGTTCTGCGACACCGTGCTGGCCCAGGACGACGAGCCAAGGGTTCCGGTCGCCGAGACGGTGGACGCCAAGCTCGCCGACGGGCGGTTGGATGGCTACCAGTACGCCGACATGCCCGACGACCGGGACACCTGGCGACGGGTGCTGTCCGGGCTGGAGCATTCGACGAACCTCGCCCACCAGTGCAGGTTCGCCGAGGCAGGCGGCAAGCAGCGTGAGCACATCGTGGGTCAGTTCGCCGCCGGGCTCCTGCTCGGCGGGGCGTGGGACCTGCTGAACGTGTCCAGGGCCTGGTCGGTGGTGATGCGTGCCGCGCTGGCGGCGTTCTACGCCCACCCCTGGGCCTGGAACGAGATCGGTTTCGGTGGGCCGGCCTACCCGAGGGGGTTCATGCGCCTGGGCGGGGCGGGAGCCGAGGGGGACGGCGTGCGCGAGCCGTTCGAGACACCTGGCGCCACCGACCTGGACCCGGCGCAGGACATCGGCGGCGGGCCACGCTGATGGGCACCTTTTGGCGCGGACTGCTCAAAGGGTCGCTCGGCCCGACCGACAACGACTCCCGCTACCTGCTCGATGTACACCGACGCGATCTTCCGGGCGAGGCCACCATGCGCCGCTACGATGCCACCGACGAGGTCGACCTGGTCATCGTCGGGGCTGGCGCGGGCGGGTCGGTGCTGGCCCAGCGGCTCGCCAGGGCCGGCTGGCGGATCGTGATCCTGGAGGCCGGACCGTTCTGGCACCCGGATGAGGACTGGGTGTCCGACGAGGCCGGCAGCCACCCGCTGTACTGGACCCAGAAGCGGATCATCGGCGGGGCGGACCCGATCGAGCTGGGCAAGAACAACTCCGGGCGCGGGGTCGGCGGCTCGATGGTGCACTACGCCGGCTACACCCCCCGCTTCCACCCGTCCGACTTCTCCACCCACACCGACGACGGCGTCGGCGCGGACTGGCCGATCACCTACCGGGACCTGCGGCCGCACTACGAGCGGGTGGAGGCCGAGCTACCGGTGGCCGGCCAGGACTGGCCGTGGGGTGATCCGCACCGATACCCGTTCGCCCCGCACCCGATCTCCGGTGCGGCGTCCCGGCTGCGCGAAGGCGCGCTGCGGGCCGGGATCGAGATGCGGGTCGGCCCGGTGGGGATCGTCAACGGCACCTTCGGCAACCGGCCGCATTGCATCTACCGGGGATACTGCCTGCAGGGTTGCAAGGTCAACGCCAAGGCCAGCCCGTACGTCACGCATCTGCCCGACGCGCTTGAGCACGGTGTGGAGATCCGGGCGAACGCCATGGCGCTGACAGTCGAGATTGATGAGGCCACCGGCGCGGCAACTGGGGTGGTCTACGCCCAGGAGGACGACGGACCGCGCAGGCTGCAGCGCGCCCGCGTCGTCGCGGTGGCCGGCTACTCGATCGAGACACCTCGGCTGCTGCTGGCTTCGGCCAGTCGCCCTCACCCCAGCGGTCTGGGGAACAACACCGACCAGGTCGGCCGCTACGTGATGGTGCAGGGCGCCACCCAGACCGCCGGCCGCTGGCCCGAGGAGCTCCGCATGTACAAGGCACCACCGCCGGAGATCTCCAGCGAGCAGTTCTACGAGACCGACCCTGGTCGAGGGTTCGCGCGTGGATTCTCGATCCAGACCGTGTCGCCGCTACCGATCGGCTGGGCCGAGCACGTGCTGGCCGACGGGCACTGGGGCCGGGCGCTGCGCGAGTACATGCGCGACTACAACCACTGGGCATGCGTCGGGGTGCTCAACGAACTGCTGGCCCACCCGGACAACCGGATCACCCTCGCGGACGATGTCGACCCGTACGGCCAGCCGATCGCGCGGATGGACTACACGCTCAGCGACAACGACCACGCCAACGTGGCCTTCTCCACCAAGAAGATCACCGACATCCTGCACGCCGCTGATGCCCAGGACATCCTCACGATCCACCGCTTCGCCCACCTCATCGGCGGCGCCCGGATGGGCAGCACGCCGGAGAGCTCGGTGGTCGACGCAGACCACCGGGTCTGGGGTGTGCCGAACGTCTTCATCGCCGACGGGTCGGTCTGCCCCACCCAGGGCTCGGCGAACCCGGCTTTGACGATCATGGCGCTGGCCTCCCGGCTGGCCGAGCGCCTCAGCACCCGATCCGCCGCCGCGCCAGCCACAGCCGCCACTACCCGGAGCCACTCGTGACGCTCGCCAGATCCCTCGCACTGATCGTCTCGGGAGCGTGCCTGGTCACGCTTGCCGGTTGCGCCCAGCCCACCACCTCACCACCGCCGACCGCAGCCAGCACCACCCAACCCCCGCCACCACTGCCAACCAGCGCATCGGCTCTCGAACAGAACTACGTGGCGGTGGTCGCGCGGGCGCTGCCCTCGGTCGTGCAGATCAGCACCGACCGCGGCCTGGGCTCGGGGGTGGTGTTCGACAAACAGGGCGACATCGTCACCAACGCCCACGTCGTCGGCAACGCCAGCCGCTTCCAGGTGCGGCTGTCCTCCAGCCCTACCCCGGTGCCGGCCTCCCTGGTCGGGGCCTATCAGCCGGACGACCTGGCGGTGGTCAAACTCGACCAGCCACCAGCCAACCTGACCCCGGCGGTGTTTGGCAACTCCGACCAGCTGCGCATCGGTCAGATCGTGCTGGCGGTGGGCAACCCACTGGGGCTGTCGGGCAGCGTCACCGACGGCATCGTGTCGGCGACCGGGCGGACCGTGAGCGAGTCGCGCAGCGCCGAGTCGCCGGGCGCGACCTTGCCGGACGTCGTGCAGACCAGCGCCGCGATCAACCCCGGCAACAGCGGCGGAGCGCTGGTGAACCTGTCCGGGCAGGTCATTGGCGTGCCGACCCTCGCCGCGCTCGACCCCCAGGTGGGCGGCGGAGCCGCGCCCGGAATCGGGTTCGCGATCGCCAGCAACATCGTCACCGACATCACCACGCAGATCGTGCGGAACGGTCACGTCGTCAACTCCCACCGTGCCGAGCTGGGTGTCGGGGTGGCCACGGTGCTGGGTCTGGACGGCCAACCGGCCGGCGCCGGAGTGGCCACGGTGGTCCAGGGCGGGCCCGCCGCCGCCGCCGGGATCCCGCCCGGCGTGATCATCACCCAGCTCGCGGGCCAGCCGGTCGGCAGCGGGTCGGACCTGACCACGCAGCTCGCCGGCATGCAACCGGGCCAGCAGGTGCCGGTAGTGATCACCGACCCCGCTGACGGCTCGACCCGGACGGTCACCGTGACCCTCGGGCAGCTACCGGGAAGCGGCTGATGACCGGCCAGCGCCAGGCCGCTCGCGCGCCAGCGGACGGCGCGCCGCACGTGCTGCGCGAGTACGCGCTGCTGGCCGACGGCGAGCGGGGCGCGCTGATCGGCCCCCGAGGCGACGTGGTGTGGCTGTGCGCGCCGCGCTGGGATGACGACGCGGTGTTCTCCGCCCTCATCGGCGGACCCGGCGCCTACACCATCACCCCGACCCCTCGGTTCGTCTGGGGCGGCTTCTATGAGGACGGCGGCCTGATCTGGCGGTCGCGCTGGGTCACCGAGTCCGGGACCGTCGAGTGCCGCGAGGCGTTGGCCTTCCCCGGCGACCCACACCGGGTCGTGCTACTGCGCCAGGTCGTGGCGGTGCGCGGCGATGCCGAGGTCGCGGTCACGCTGGAGCTCGCCGCCGGCTTCGGCCAGCACCGCGTCAGCCAGCCCCACCTCGACAGTGACGGCCGCTGGCAGGCCCGCTGCGGTCAGTTGTGGCTGCGCTGGACCGGCGCACCGGGCGCCCGTGTCAGCAACGGTGATCAGACCGCGGCGTTTCGCGAGACGCTGCGGGTACCCGAGGGCACGCGGCACGACCTGGTGTTGGAGCTGTCAACCCGACAACCCGACAACTCGGCACCCCAACCCGATCGGCTGTGGCAGGCCACCGAAACGGCCTGGTCGGAAGCGACACCCCCGCTCGGGTCCAGCATCGCACCCCGCGACGCCCAACACTCCTACGCGGTGCTGCGCGGGTTGACCAGCACCGGGGGCGGCATGGTCGCCGCGGCCACGATGAGCTTGCCCGAACGGGCCGCACAGGGCCGCAACTACGACTACCGCTACGTTTGGATCCGCGACCAGTGTTACGCCGGGCAAGCCGTCGCGGCCGACGGGCCCCACCCGCTGCTGGACGACGCGGTCCGGTTTGTTGCCGAGCGGTTGCTCGACGACGGACCCGACCTCAAACCCGCCTACACCGTCACCGGCGCCGCCGTCCCCGACGAACGCTCGCTGCGGCTGCCCGGCTACCCCGGCGGAACCGACGTCCTCGGCAACCACGCCAACGCCCAGTTCCAACTCGATGCCTTCGGTGAGGCCCTGCTGTTGTTCGCCGCCGCCGCCCGCCACGACCGGCTCGACACCGACGGCCATCAGGCGGTCCACACCGCGGTGGATGCGATCACCCGCCGCTGGGGCGACCCGGATGCCGGCATCTGGGAGCTCGACGACCAACGCTGGGCGCACTCCCGACTGATCTGCGCGGCCGGGCTGCGCGCGATCGCCGGCCACGGCACCCCCAGCGACGCCGCCTCCTGGAGCGCGCTGGCCGACATCATCGTCGCGGACGCCTCGGACTGCCTGCACCCCACCGGGCGCTGGCAACGCGCACCCGACGACCCCCGCGTCGACGCGGCGCTGCTACTGCCCGCGATCCGCGGCGCGCTGCCCTCGGCTGACCCGCGCAGCGTCGCCACCCTCGCGGCTGTGGGTGCGGACCTCGGGCAGCAGGGTTACATCTACCGGTTCCGTCAGGACGCCAGGGAGTTGTCGCAGGCCGAGGGCGCGTTCACGCTCTGCGGGTTCCTGATGGCGCTCGCCGCGCATCAGCAGGGCGACACCGTGGCAGCGGTTCGCTACTTCGAACGCAACCGGGCCACCTGCGGGCCACCCGGGTTGTACTCCGAGGAGTACGACGTCGTACAGCGTCAACTGCGCGGCAACCTGCCTCAGGCATTCGTGCACGCCCTGATGTTGGAGTCCGCCATCCGGCTGGCCGCCCCCTGGTCCTCTGACCTGAGCACCTTCCCGAAGAGACGGAGACACCCATGACAGCAACCAGCAGCTCAGCATCGCGCACCGTAGTGATCACCGGCGCAAGCGCGGGCATCGGCCGCGCCGCCGCCCGCATGTTCGCCGCCCGTGGCGATCGCATCGGGCTGCTCGCCCGCGGCCAAGCCGGGCTGGACGCCGCCGCCAAGGACGTCGAGAACGCCGGCGGACAAGCACTGGCCATTCGCACCGACGTCGCCGACCACGACCAGGTCGAAGGCGCCGCCGCCCAGGTCGAGGCCATGTTCGGCCCCATCGAGGTCTGGGTCAACGTGGCGTTCACCTCGGTGTTCGCTCCGTTCCACCAGATCACCCCGGAGGAGTACCGGCGGGTCACCGAGGTCAGCTACCTCGGGTTCGTGCACGGCACCATGGTCGCGCTCTCCCGGATGCGCCCGCACAACCGGGGCACCATCGTCCAGGTCGGCTCGGCGCTGGGCGCCAGGGCCATTCCGCTGCAGTCGGCCTACTGCGGCGCCAAACACGCCATCAACGGGTTCACCGAGTCGGTGCGCACCGAGCTGATGCACGAGCACAGCAACATCCACATCACCGTCGCTCAGATGCCGGCGGTCAACACCCCACAGTTCGGCTGGGTGCTCACCCGACTGCCCAACCACCCCCAGCCCGTACCGCCGATCTACCAACCCGAGATCGCCGCCCGTGCCGTGCTGTTCGCCGCCGAGCACCCCCGCCGCAAGCAGTACTGGGTCGGGGCCAGCACCACGGCCACCATTCTCGCCCAACGACTCGCTCCCGCACTGTTGGACCGGTATCTCGCCAGAACCGGCTACGACGCACAGCAGACCGCGGATCGCGTCGAGCCCGACCGCCCGCACAACCTCTGGGAGGCGCGCGACGACGAGGCCGGCGGCGATCACGGCGCACACGGCGCATTCGACGACCGGGCTCTGAGCGTCGCCCCGCAACAGTGGCTGTCCCATCGCGCCAGGACCAGCTCGGTCGCCGGTGTCATCGTCGGCGCCGCGGCCCTGGCCGGCGCGGTGGTCCGGGTGCGCCGGCCATGACCTCGCGCACACCCGTCAAGGCTGCCGGCCGACGGGACCGACCGAGTTGGTTGGGTACACCACGGCCTCGGCGCCATAGTGGGCGTGGTGATCGTGGCCGGCACGGCCGGCTGCGCGGCGGCGGCGCGGCCAGCAG
>JALYVZ010000251.1 GCA_030852965.1 Actinomycetota bacterium
TCTCGGCCCGGTCCTCGGCGACCGCGGCGACCAGGATCGGCAACATCTCGGGGGCCAGCGAGCCGTCGGCGTCGAGCACACACACGTAGTCGGCGGTGGCGGCGAGCAGCCCGGCGTGCACCGCCGCGCCGTAACCCCGGCGCGGCTCGTGCACCACCATCGCGCCGACGGCGTGGGCGACAGCGGCAGTGTCATCGGTGCTGCCGTTGTCCACCACGATCGGTCTGTACCCATTTGGGAGGCGGCTAAGCACACCGGGGAGTGATTCGGCCTCGTTGAGGCAGGGGAGCACGACATCCGCCTCGGCAATACCTGAGGTCACAGACCGTACTGTACGGCTACCGGGTGTGCGCGGCTGATTACGGACCCATGACATCACCCCACCGGGGTGTCAGCGAACGTGACGTCCGGACGAACCCGGGCCTAACCTCCGGCTGTGCTCGAACAACCGAGGTCACGTCCGGACCCGCCCGATGCCGGGCACGTGTTGGTGGTCGACGACGACCGGACCGTCCGAGAGGTGCTGGGTCGCTACCTCAGCCGTGCCGGGTACCGGGTGACGATGTGCGGTGACGGCGAGGAAGGCCTGCGGTTGGCCCGGGAGCAGCGGCCGGACCTGGTGGTGCTGGACCTGATGCTGCCCGGGCGCTCCGGGCTCCAGGTGTGCACCGAGCTGCGGCTGCCCGGAGCCGTCGGGGCCGAGGTGCCGATCATCATGCTCACCGCGCTCGGTGAGGAGGAGGACCGGGTCGCCGGCCTTGAGCTCGGCGCGGACGACTACGTGACCAAGCCGTTCAGCCCGCGTGAGCTGGTGCTGCGGATCTCCTCGGTGCTGCGCCGGTCTCGGGACGGGGCGGCGGCGTCGAGCCCACGTCCGGCCCTGCGTGATGGCGACCTGGAGGTCGACGTCAGCGCTCGACGCGCCGCCCTGGCCGGTCGGGAGCTGGGGCTGACCGTGCGCGAGTTCGACCTGCTGGCGTTTCTGATCAGCCACCCGGGTCGGGCGTTCGGGCGTGTCGAGCTGCTTGAACGGGTGTGGGGCTGGAGTTTCGGGGATGCTTCCACGGTGACCGTGCATGTGCGTCGGCTGCGGGAGAAGGTGGAGCGCAATCCCACCGCGCCGACGCGCATCTGCACGGTGTGGGGGGTCGGATACCGCTACGACCTGGTGGCTGTGCCGGAGTTCGGGTCGGCGACCGAGGATGGTGACCGCGTTGTGGAGTGACCTGGGCCGCATCTGGGGCATGTCGCTGGTGTTCACGTTGCCGGTTGCGTTGGCCGGGGCACTGCTGCTGCAGCGCATGCGGAAGCGCTCGATCACCGCCGCCGTCACGGTGTTGGTGCTGATCCCGGTGGTGGCCGCGCTCGTCGGGGTGCTCGGGGTCAGCGGGTTCATGTTCGACCCGCAGCTCAACCGCATGCTCGCGGTGGTCCTGGTGGTGGCCGCGGTGTCGGTGCCGGCCGGTTTGCTGCTCGGGCGCGGACTGGCCAGGGACAGCGTGTGGGAACGTGAGGCCCGCCGCCGGGAGCGGGCCGCCGAGTCCGCTCGCCGCGAGCTGGTCACCTGGATGAGCCACGACCTGCGGACCCCGTTGGCTGGCATGCGGGCGATGTCCGAGGCGTTGGCCGACGGTGTGGTCAGCGACCCCGAGGAGACCGCCGAGTACGCCCGCCGGATCGGCCGGGAGACCGAGCGGATGGCCGCCATGGTCGACGACCTGTTCCAGCTGTCCCGGATCACCTCGGGGGCCCTGCGGCTGACGCTGGCAGCGGTCCCGCTCGGTGAGGTGGTGTCCGAGGCGGTGGCCGCTGAGGCGGCTCGGGCCGCGGCGGCCGGGGTGCGGCTGGCCGCCGCCGACGACGTGGTCTGGCCGGTCGTGCTGGGCAGCGACCCGGAGCTGGCCAGGGTGGTGCGCAACCTGGTGTCCAACGCGGTGCGGCACACCCCGCCGGACGGCACCGTGCTGCTGGCCGCCGGGACCCGGGACGGGCAGGCCTGGCTGCGAGTGCAGGACGGCTGCGGCGGCATCCCCGAGCATGAGATCGGGCGGGTGTTCGAGGTGGCGTTCCGGGGCAGCGTGGCGCGTTCACCGAACAACGGGGACGCCGGCGCCGGGCTGGGCCTGGCGATCGCCCGTGGCCTCGTCGAGGCGCACGACGGGGAGATCGACGCCTACAACTACGGCCCCGGCTGCCGGTTCGAGGTACGCCTGCCGTTGGCGGACCCGCCGCCGCTCCCGCGCAGCGCTGAGGGGCCTCGGAACTCAGGCCTAGCAGCCGGGTCGTGATCCTCGCTTTGGCGGAACGCGCTGGCCAGACGCCCACTCCGACAATCCGGCGCGCCCTGGGCTACACGTTCAAGGAGAATGTTGAGCGACTTCTCTCGCCGTACGATCCCGCCGCCGTTCTACTCGGGCCAGGTCGGGCACCAGTACCTCCGGAGAACCCGTCAGCCATCGGCCTGCCGCCGATCGGTACACTCCCGAGCGACAACCACGGCTGCAACGACAATCAGCAGGTGGGGCAGATCAGCGATCAACTTTGATGAGTGATATGACTCAGGAGATCGAAGGCTTCACACAGATGACTGCTGCAGCAGCAGCACTGTCGCGTTGAGTGGAACGGGTACTGCAGGCATGGTCCAGAATAGTGTGTCGCAGAGTAGCGGACAACATCTCACGATAGATGTTCCCGTTACTGCCGCACCGTACCAGATAGTTGTCGGTCAAGGACTCCTGGACGAGTTGTCCACTCTGATCCGGCTACCGGATCACACTTGGCAGGCGGCGTTGGTCACATCGCAACCAATCTTTGATCTATATGGAGATCAAGTACTCCAAGAGCTGGGCAAGCTGCCGATCACCACGCATACGGTCATTGTCCCAGACGGTGAGGAGTCGAAGAATTTAGAGACTCTGCAAAAGTGCTATGTCGAGTTCGGCCGGATTCCGCTTGGTCGTCGTGATCTTGTGATTGCGCTTGGCGGTGGAGTCGTCGGCGACTTGGCCGGCTTCGCCGCCGCGACGTGGAACCGAGGTGTCCAGATTGTTCAGATTGCCACTACACTGGTTGCTCAGGTTGACTCGGCCATCGGCGGAAAGACCGGTATCAATCTCCCGGAAGGCAAGAACCTTGTCGGCGCATTTCACCAGCCGCTCATCGTCATCAACGATACGGCAACCTTGAGATCCCTGCCTGCCCGAGAAGTGCGGGCGGGCCTCGGGGAGGTTGTGAAGTACGGCTTTATCGCCGATCCAACCATTCTGACCTTGCTTGACGCTCCGTCGGACGACCTACTGGTCGATTTCGACCTTCTTACTGATCTTGTCAAGAGGAGTGCGGCTGTCAAGGCGCGGGTTGTTGGCGATGACGAGTTGGAGGCGGGTGGACGCGAGATTCTCAACTACGGTCACACCGTCGGTCACGTGATTGAGACGCTGAGCGAGTACCGCGCATTCCGCCATGGTGAGGCGGTATCGATTGGCATGGTGTTTGCAGCTCGACTCGCGGAGAAGCTTGGTGTGAGCGATGAGGGCCTGTCGGAGTACACGGTTCGGATCTTGTCCCAGCTCGGGCTCCCCACCGGCGGTGTCGCGTTCGATCGAGAGAGAGTTTGGGAGGTCCTCGCGCGAGACAAGAAAGCACGGGCCGGCGTGAGGTTCGTGCTTTGCCCGCGGCCGGGTGAAGCCGTCTTGGTGGAGCCACCGGACCCAAACGTGGTCAACGACGTGCTTGCTTCTCTTGCCGACGATTAGCTTTGATCATTCGCGCGGGTAACGGGTGCGGGTCCAGAGTTGGTCCAGGGTGGCCGGTCGCACTGCTCCGACGCAGTCGCGCCCTCTGGCGGTCTTACCAGACGGTGAACAGGAGGTGGTTGACCAGCAGAGCCAGGGTGGCCTGTGCGGCCAGCCAGGCCCGCCGCTGGTTGGCCGGCAGCGAAGCGGTCCCGACCACCAGCCACACGGCGAACGGCAGCCAGATGCGTTCGACCTCGCCTTTGCTCAGGCCGCTGAGGTCGGCGAGCAGGATCGCCACCAGTCCGGCCGAGGTGAGCAGCACCGCCGGCAGCGGTAGCGCCAGGGGGGATCGCGCGACTCTGCGCAGTCCCACCACGACCGCAGGCCCGAGAACGAACGCACCCGCGGCCAGGTTGGTCCACCAGAAGTACTCGTAGGGCCGGGACTTGGCGATGGACGCGGCGTAGAGCATGCGGAGGATCTCGAAGCCGGTCGGCCACCAGAACCCGGCGGCAGTGAAGGCCAGCCCGACGGCGCCGACCCCCACGCCCCCGATCAGGACCGGGCGGGTCCGGCGATCAGCGGCCTTCAGACTGAGGATGACGGCCGGGATGAGGCAGCCGCCCAGCAGCAGCCCGTAGGACAGGTAGAGGGTGTAGCCGAACAGCAGCCCGGCGCCCAGGGCCGCCAGATCGGCCCACCGGCCCCGGTGGGTGGCTCCCAAAGCCAGCAGCGCGGCGGCCCAGGCCAGCACCCCGGCGAACATCCCGTCGGCGGAGACCCCGACCCAGATCGCGCCGGGGAACAACACCGAGAACGGCAGCACCTGCCTGGCGAGGGTCTCGGCGCCCACGCAGCAGCGCAGGGTGACCGCAACGGCGGCCACTGCCGACGAGCCGACCAGGATGCAGAACAGAGCGGCCGGTCCGCCGCCGGCGAGCCTGAGCCGATCCAGCACCAGGAAGACCAGGAACGCTCCCGGCGGATGGCCACCGACATGGGTGGTCCAGTGCACCGGCTGGTCGGTCGGCATCCGCGCGGTGAACTCGCGCAGCATCCCGGCGATGGTGGGAGCCCTGGGAAGGTCGAACAGGTACTCCTGGGGTGGTCAGCCGTCCGGCGACCCCGTCCTGCCAGCCGTCGACCAGGGCCAGCGAGGTGGTCCAGACCGCGGCGGCGGCCCAACCGGTCAGCGCAGCGTGCGCCAGCGCAGTCGGTGCGCGAGCCCAGGACCCCAGATCACCACCGCAGCGGCGGTCGCGATGGCGGGCGCGGTGCCTGGCCCGAAGTGGGGCATCCAGGAGGCCAGTAGCGGTGGGAAGCCCAGGAAGATGTTCACCCCGGCGGCGTGCAGTCGCCGTCCTTCGAAGGCGGAGGACACCACGAGCGCGGCACCGCACAGCAGCGCGAGCAGATCCCACCGCCATGCCCGCGCGGCCTGCTCGGTGGGTGGCTGGAACTCTGCCGTGTCGGTCAGCCCCGGACTGGTCACCGCGCGGCCCGCCCGATCCGGATCGCGTACAGCACCGCGCAGACCCCGGTGACGCCGGGGCCGGGGCGGGGCTTGCGGGTGACCGCGTAGCCGGCCAACCCGAAGCTGGCCAGCAGCGCGAGCAGGTGCAACGGCGATGCGCCGTAGCCGCGCCGGAAAAGCGAGATCATGACTCTCCTCTGACGACAGTCAGCTTGCCGACCCGCTTGGTGGCGTGCACAGCCGGGGCACGAGCTTCGTGGTCCACACCGGCACCGCTCAGCGGCAGATCACCGAGCAACGCGGCACGGTCCCGCAGGGAGCCACCGGGCTCCACACAGTGACGGTGCCCGCTCGCCGACACCCGCCCCGAGCCGGACGACCCGGACACCCTCGTCGCGCTCGATCCGGCGCCTCCGACGGTGTCCCGGAGGGGCGCACTGGCACTCGGGGGTCAACTACGTGCGGGTCGTCGGGCTCGGCTGCGCGTTGACGTTCGTGCTGTTCTTCCCCGGGATCATCCAGCAGGGCGCGCCGGCATACCGCGCGGCCACCGGGCTCGACCAGCAGCCCTACCTGGCCCGCTGGCTGCTGTCGTGCGCAGGCATGTTCGTGGCATCGGCCCTCGTGCTGCGGACGAGCCGAATCGCGCGTTCGCTGCGCCGGTAGGTCGGAACGGGGCGGTCAGCTGGAGACCGCGGCCGGCTCGCGCAGCTCGTCCGTGGCGAACGCGGCAACCCCGGCCGCGAAGCTGGTCGCCGCGCGGAACCCGAGCAGCTCGCGAGCCCTGGCCGGGTCGGCCACCACGTGCCGGACGTCGCCGGCCCTCGCTCCGCCGACGATCACCGGGGTCGGGCCGTTCATGGCGGCCGACAGCTCCGTGGCCAGGTCGCCGATGGTGTGCGGTTCGCCCGAACACACGTTGACCGGCGTCAGGACGCCCGCACCCGCGTTCGCCGCGAGCGCCAGGACGTTCGCGCGGGCGATGTCGGTGACGTGCACGAAATCGCGGCGCTGCTTCCCGTCCTCCATGACGTGGGGAGCCTCGCCGCGCTCCAGCGC
>JALYVZ010000064.1 GCA_030852965.1 Actinomycetota bacterium
CGCGGCCTGCACGATCCGGTCACGAACCGAGGGAATCGACAACGGCCTCAACTCACCTCCCGCACCCGGCTTAGGAATGAACACCCGCCGGGCCGGAAGCGGTCGATACCGCCCCTCCCTCAACTCGGCCTTCACCCTGATGGAGGGGGCTCGGCACTCTCTGATCCCCACCCGAAGGCGGGCTACATTAACGACGCCGCAGGCTTCGCTTCATGCTACGGACCGCATCCTCGCTCCCCCTATTGCAGGGCTTTCGACACTGGGCTTCGACGCCGGACGTTTCCCTCCGACCCCGCCAGTCTGCTACCGGGCCTCCTGGCAACTACCCGGACCGGACTTACACCGGCAAGCGACGACGAGCTTACGAACAAAAAGATCAGCTACCCAAACTCATAGCCTCTCCTCCCGTCCCGCTGGACGCACTCCACATTTAGTAGAAGACTGAAGCGGTGCCGGCGAATCTGCGCAAGGACACCGGCTCAGCTCGATGAGATCCCGGCATCGGACTCACCGCCGCCTGTGTGATCATCGCCGTGATCGGCGTGGGCGGTGGCGTGATCACGGCCGAATGGCCTGGGTCAGGGTTGGGATCATGCAGTGGCATCGGTGGTGTTGCTTCGGCGCCGCTCGGCGACCTTGTGGGGTACTTGCAGCAGACGCAGCACGGTGACCAGACCGAGACCACCGACCATGTTGCCCAGCACGGCCAAGGCGAGCAGCTCCCACCAGTCGCCATAGCCGAACGGTGCACCGGCGTGCAACGCGGCGAAAGATACCAGTGACGCGACGATCGCATGGTCAACCTGTCCCGCTCCCAGCAGGAAACCCATCACGATCGCCGGGACCAGACGCACCCCGTCGGAATCGGTCGAATGCTGCATGTGCGTCATCAGAGTGATCAGAAAGCCCCCCAGCAGCGCCAGCGCGAACGCCCGCCAGGTCAGGCCCAGACCGATGTAGAACGTCGCGGCCTCCACCGCGGTGGGACGCAGCGACGGGAACCCCTCGATGATGATCCAGGTGATCACCCAACCGCCGGCGAGGTTGGTGACGATGGTCACCGACCACAGCCGCAGCAGCGACACCGCGGAGCTGGTCTTGGTCAGGACGGCGGCGACCGGGATAAGGAAGTCCTCGGTGAACAGTTCGCTGCCAGCCAAGGTGAGCGCGATGAACCCGATCGAGAACGCCAACCCGCCCAAGATCTTACTGCCAGTGGCGTGCTCGACCAACAGCAGCGCGAACACACCGACGCCGACGTCGAGCCCACCGAGCAGGCCGGTGGCGATGACCCCGGACCAGGAGCGGCCCAGCCGTTGGTGGCCCTCGTCCACAAGTCGATCGAATGTGCGCTCGGTGTCCTGCTGCGCCACATCCGGCTCGGTGGCGTTTTGGCCGCTCATGGCCACAGAGTAGGCCCGACCACCCTTGCTCAAGCCCTGGCGTTGTGCCGAGCCGCCCGGACGACCTGCGGCGTTCGCCCGCAACAAGCTCCAGATCGCGGTCGCCTAGCTAGGCCAACCCCAAGGGCATCGCCGCGCCGGCCAACCCGACTCGCCCGCCGGCTTCGACTTGGGCTGGCACCGGCTCGTCGACCATCGGCGCTAACCATCCCGGCGGCCTCAGGATGCGCCGGAGTATTCGGGGGTCTTACGAGACCATGAGCTTGTCGGCGGTCGCCTGCGGGTCAGCCGGGTCCCAGCTCCGCATCTTCGGCGAGACTGCCATAACGACGGCGTCTGGTCGACGTTGAGGGGCTGCAGATCATCAACCCCGCAGGTTGGTTCATACCTGATCTCTGGCGTGTCCGTGAGAGTGTCACCACGGCTGTTTCATCGCTACCCGACAGCCGTGAGGACACTCTCACGGACCCGACCGTTAGAGCCGCCGGGCCCGGCGCAGGTAGGCCAACGCCGAGGTCGCCGCGTTCATCCCGCCCATGCCGTGCGCCCCGGGTCCGGGTGGGGTGGCCGCCGAGCAGATGTAGTGACCGGGAATGCCGACCTCGTACGGGTTGAGCGCGGTGCGTGGCCCGAAAACCAGCTGCCGGGCGTTCTTCGCCCCGGTGAGGATGTCACCGCCGACGTAGTTCGGGTTGTACTCCTCGAAGCCGGCGGGAGTGCGTTCCACCGACCCGACGATCCGGTCCCGGAAGCCGGGAGCGAACCGCTCGATCTGCCCGATGATCGCCTCGCGGGCATCGCCCGGGTAGCCGTGCGGCACGTGCGCGTAGGTCCACAGCGGGTGCACGTTGCCCACCGAGCGCGCCGGATCGGCCAGGTACTGCTGCCCGACCAGCACGAACGGGCGCTCCGGCATCCGTCCGGCGGCCAGGTCCCGCTCCCCCGTCACGACCTCCGCCGCCGAACCGCCCAGGTGCACCGACCCGGCGCGGCGTACCGCTTCGGCGGTCCAGGGCACCCCGCCCTCCACCGCGAAGTCCACCTTGAACGCGGCCGGGCCATGTTGGAAACGCCGGTAGGCCCTGGCCACCCGGCGGGGCAGCCGATCGCCGAGGATGTCCGCGATCGCGGCCGGGGCCAGGTCGAAGATCGTGACATCCGCCGGCGGCAGCTGCGAGACCGTCCGCACCCGTGCCCCGGTCTCGATCTTGCCGCCGTGTTCCGCGAGGACTGACGCCATGGCGTCAGTGATCGACCGCGAACCACCCTCGGCGACCACCCAGCCGTGCCGGTGCCCAGTGGTCAGCAACGCCAACCCGATCGCCGAGCTCAGGGGCGCGTTCAGCGGCTGGATGGCATGCGCCGCGGTGCCCATGAACAGCGCCCGCGCCTGCTCGGTGCGAAACAGCCGGCCCAGCACCGTCGCCGGCATCAGCGTCGGGACACCGAAGCGGGCCAGCCGCACCGGGTGGCGAGGTATCCGCAGCATCGGGCCCATGGTGTCCGCGCCCCAGGAGTCGTAGCTCGCCGACGGACCGGCGAACAACCGCCGCCATCGGGGCCCGTCCACGCCCAGCCCGGCCGCGGTCTGCTCCACCGAGCGGTGCAACAGCGCCGCTCGCCCACCGTCCAGCGGGTGCGCACAGTTGATCTCCGAATGGCACCAGCGCAGGCCGTGCCGCTCCAGCTCCAGCTCCCGGACCGCCGGGCTGCCGACCACGATCAGGTGTACCGCGGAGCAGTGGTCGTGCAGCAGCCCTGGCACGATCGCCTCGCCAGACCGGGTGCCGCCACCGATCTCGTCGGACCCCTCCAGCACTGTGACGTCCACGCCGGCCTTGGCCAGCACAGCGGCGGCGGCGAGCCCGTTGGGCCCACCGCCGACCACGGTCGCGCTCGTCACCCCCCAGCAGCCCTCACCGCACACACGTTCGCTGCCTCGCACCCACGCTGTAACCCGTGTGCGGCGGACGAATCGTGTGTGCGGTGTGGGCGTGCGCTACTCACGCGTTGATCCTCGCACCGGGTGCATGATCGCCAACCGATGGTCTGATGGCCGAGCCGCGAACTGGGCGGTCACCGGGCGCCCACTTTCCCTACAGCGGGTGCAGCAGGTAGTCCCCGGCGTCGTCGTCCCACTCCATGGCCAACAGGTCACGTGCCCGAGCAGCCTTAGCGAAGGACAGGAAGCTGTTGAACCCATAACGCTTCTCGGTGAAGTCGGGCACCCGCTTGCGCAGCTGGTTCTTCAAGCCGCTCAGCTGCGGCGGACCGCTCGACTCGCACAGCTTGGCGACCACGTCCACCAGCAACCGGAACGCGTCGTCGTCGGCCGAGTCGTCGGACGGGAAGGTCACCTCGGGGTCGCCTTGCGCCGAGCCCGCGTTCAGCGCGATGGTTCGCTGGCCTTCCAGGTGACGCATCAGCTCACCGAAACCCCGGAACCCGTAGTCGGCCTCGTCGAACGTGGGGTCCTTGCGCAGGATCGCACGCTTGAGCCGGGATGCCAGCACCGGGCCGTCGGCGTGCCGCTGCAGCCCGGCCAGGGTGCGGGCCACCAGTGCGCCGACGTCTTGTTCATCGGGCACCGCCACCGGCTCATCGGCTGACTCGTCCAGCACCGGCTCGGGTTCGGGCGCCACCGGCTCGGCCGGCCCGTTCGCCTTCGACCGTGACTCCTGGCGCGGCTGATCGGGCTGGGTGACCCGTCCGCCTCGACCACGTCCCCGTCGCGGCGGCGGCGTCCCGGCCTCCACCCCGGGCAGCCGGTCGTAGAACAGGAACTCGTCGCAGGCCGGCGGCAGCAGCGCCGACGTCGAGGACTGCACGCCGATGCCGATCACCCGTTTGTCCAGCTCGCGCAGCTTGTGCACCAGCGGGGTGAAGTCGGAGTCGCCGGTGCCGATGGCGAACGTGGTGACGAACCCGCGCTCGAAAGCGAGCTGGACCGCGTCCACCGCCATCTTGATGTCGGCGGCGTTCTTCCGGGAAGCACCCATGCGCTGCGGGATCTCGATCAGCTCGACCTGAGCCCTGGCCAGCAGCCTGCGGTCCTCGTCGAAGTACGACCAGTCGGCGTAGGCCCGCCGCACGACCACCCGCCCGCGCTCGGCCAGGGCGTCGGAGATCGGCCCGAAGTCGAACGGGGTGACCCCCAGTCCG
Organism: Actinomycetota bacterium; assembly: GCA_030852965.1. GTDB lineage: Bacteria > Actinomycetota > Actinomycetes > Mycobacteriales > Pseudonocardiaceae > Pseudonocardia. Next base: position 4,566 of record JALYVZ010000064.1, read on the forward strand.
TCCCTGGCACCGATCGCCAGGTTCTCGTAGTCGAGGAACAGGGCGATTCGTTCGTCCTCATGGGCCACAACGCTCAGCGTACGGGGATGACCGCGGTCACCCCCGAGTTGCCACCCGGCTCGGCGGGGCGTTAACTGGTACCGAGGGAGTTTAAGCGCGCTCGACGGTGATGGCATTCAGCCTGCGGTCGCGTGCCACCTCAGGTCGGCCGCGACCCCGCCGGCCGTCACATCCACCCGTGCACTCACCGATGGACCGATCGCCGGATTGATGTCACCCGACGCCGCCCTCACGGCGCACCAGGTGCCGGCGCGGCCACGTCGTCTATTCAGGAAGCCATTACATGCGAATCGGGCTGCTCGCCCCACCGTGGATCCCCATCCCGCCGCCGGCCTACGGCGGTATCGAGCGGGTGGTCGCGCTGCAAGCCGCCGGGCTGGCCGCCGCCGGCCACCAGGTGACCCTGGTTGCCGCGCCGGGCTCAGCCGTTCCCGGCGTCGAGGTCGTGTCCCCGCTGGAGTCCGTACCAGCCCAGATCGGGCTGGCCACCGACGAGTGGCGGCACGTGCTCGGTGGGCTGGACGCGCTCAGCGGGGCAGACATGGTCATCGACCACTCCGGGCCACTCGGCGCGCTGCTGTCGGCGCAGGGCAGCGTGCCCTCGCTGCACGTGATGCACGGCTCGCTGGAGGGTGTGCTGCTCGAGCTGTACAACGGGCTGGCCGCGCGGGCACCGGGGTTGCGGCTGGCCGCGATCAGCCGCTCGCAGCGGTTGGCCGCGGCGCACCTGCCGTTCGCCGGGGTCTGCCACAACGCGGTCGACGTGGCGCAGGCGCCGTTCCGCGCCAACCCGGACGGCTACCTGGCATTCCTTGGTCGGATGGCACCGGAGAAGGGCGTCGCCGAGGCCATCACGCTGGCCCGTGCGGCCGGCCGGCCACTGATCATCGCCGCCAAGTGCCGCGAACCCGCCGAGCGGGCCTACTTCGAGTACGCGGTCAAGCCACACCTCGGCCACGGCGTCGAGCTCGTCGGCGAGCTCGGCCGCGAAGCCAGCTTCGAGCTTCTGTCCCGGGCCTCGGCGCTGCTGTTCCCGATCTCCTGGCGGGAACCGTTCGGCATGGTGCTCATCGAGGCGATGGCCTGCGGCACCCCGGTGCTGGCCACCAACCGGGGCGCGGTGCCGGAGATCGTGCGTGACGGCGTGACCGGCTTCGTCCGGGACACCCCTGCCGAGCTCGTCGAGCTGGTCGACCGGATCGACGAGCTCGATCGGGCGGTCTGCCGCAGCCATGTCGCCGAGCACTTCTCCTCGGAGGCGATGGCCCGCAGCTACGCCCGGCTGTTGGTCGCGGTGCCGCGGCCGAGGGTGCCGGCATTGGCGTCACCGATGGTCTTCAGCGCCCCAACGCCCTCGGCCCGATGGCCCAAGACCTCGTTCGAGACGAGCCCGTTCGAAACGAGCCCGTTCGGGGCCAGCCAGCCTGAGACCAGCCCACACCAGACCGCACCGGCTCGACGGACCCGCAGGCCGGCTGGCAGGGGCGCGCGTTGACCGCTGTGGATGGGCCGGACCCGCACTCCTGGCCGCTCCAGGGGGTGCTTGCCGGTCCGGGCACGATCACGGCCATCTCCGGGCTGACCTTCGCCATCTCCGACGAGCGCGGCGACATCGGCCCCGGGCCCTTCGGCCTGATCACCGACGACACTCGCCATCTGTCCGAGCTGCGGGTGCAGGTGGACTCCGAGCCCCTGCGGCATCTGGGGTCGGGCCTGGTCAGTCCCTCGGTGGCACACTTCCGCGGCTACGCCACGCTGGCCGAGCGGCGCCCGGACGCGCCGGTCGAGTGCGACCGGCGACGCGAGATCTCGGCCGGCACCATGATGGAGGTGCTGACGCTGCGCTGCTGGACACCCGAGCCGTTGCGGCTGAACCTGAGCATCGAGCTCGACGCCGACTTCGCCGACATCTTCCAGGTGCGCAGGCTCGCCGGGGGTCCGAGCGGGCGGACCGCTCGCATCCACCTGGGTGAGCATCCCGGCGCGCTGCGTTTCGAGTCGACCGACACTCTCCGCAGCACATCGGTGCGGCTGGACCCGCCTCCCGACACGGTCGACGGCAACACCGCCCGCTGGGATGTCCGGCTGACCAGAGACCACCAATGGGCGCTGCGGATCGAGGTCAGCGCAGACCGGGGCACCGGGAACCCGGAGCGTGCAGCAGTGCGGCCGAGGACCGAGATCCTGGGCCGACCGGACGTGCTGGTGCGCACCGCCCCGGAGGGGTTGGGCCGAGCCTGCGGGCGGTCGTTGACCGACCTCGATGCGCTCAGCATCCCGGATGATCTGGACCACTCCCGGCGGCTGCTCGCCGCCGGAATCCCCTGGTTCGTCGCCCTGTTCGGCCGGGATGCGCTGATCTCCGGCTACCAGGCCCGCGCGTTCCGGCCGGAGCTGCTGCTCGACACGCTCGGCGCGCTCGCCGCCAGACAGGGCAGCCGCGACGATCCCGGCAACGGCGAGCAGCCCGGCAAGATCCTGCACGAGGTCCGGTTCGGGGACCAGCCATGGCTGGGCGAGGGCACCGTCGGGGGAGCCCGCCCCTACTACGGCAGCGCGGACTCGACCCCACTGTTCCTGATCATGCTGGGTGAGGCCATGCGCTGGGGCGCGCCCACCGAAGCACTCACCGCGCTGCTGCCCGCCGCCAGGGCCGCGCTCGGCTGGCTGCGCGGCCCGGCGGACCCGGACCGCGACGGGCTGGTCGAGTACTCCCCCAACGGACCCCGTTCGCTGGTCAACCAGGGTTGGAAGGACTCGGAGAACGCCGTCCAGTTCGCGGACGGCCGGTTGGCCGACCCCCCGATCGCGGTCGTCGAAGTGCAGGGATACGCCTACCGTGCCCGCCAGGAGCTCGCCTCGGTGCTCGCCCACCTCGGTCAGCACGCGGAGGCCGCCGACCTCACCGCCGAGGCGGACCAGCTACGCGAGCTGATCCGCCGGCGTTACTGGCGTCCGGGCACGGGGGCCGAGCCAGGATCCTTCGCAATGGCCCTCGACGGGGACAAACAGCAGGTCGACTCCATCGCCTCGAACATGGCGCACCTGCTGTGGTGCGGCGTGCCGTCACAGTCGGAGGCCGAGCAGGTCGCGGCCCGGCTGACCGGTCCGGCGCTGGCCAGTGGCTGGGGCCTGCGCACCCTGTCCGAGGAGATGGCCGGTTTCAACCCGATCTCCTACCACGTGGGTTCGGTGTGGCCACACGACACGGTGCTGGCCTGCGAGGGCCTGCGTCGATACCAGCTCGACGAGGCGGCGATGGCGCTCGTCGGTGATCTGCTCGACGCGCTGGCGATCTTCGACGACCGGCTGCCCGAGCTCTTCGGCGGGCACCGCCGCGAACCGGGGGACTTCCCGGTCCCCTACCCAACCGCATGCCGCCCGCAGGCGTGGGCGGCCGGGGTGCCGCTGGCCGTCGTCGCGCTCTGTCTCGGCGTGACGCCCGACACACCCGCCGGGACGGTGTCACTGGACCCGGTACTGCCCCGCAACGTGCGCCGGCTCGAAGCACACGGCATTCAGCTGCCGGGCGGCGAGCTGTCCGTCATCCACGACGCCCAGGGCACCAAGACCATCACGGCCCCACCAGGGCTCCGGGTTGAACTTGCCGCGCGATGACGCCGAGGCACGCACTACCCGGCCCACCGGAACCCCGGCGAGACGGACGGCACACGAAGGAGACGGTGAGTGAGATGACCTCCACAGAGCAAGCCACCCAGGCAGGAACGGCCGATGCGGTGACACCGCGGGAACCGACAGACGGCGGCCAACCATGCGCGGTCTGTCCACACCCCTGGCCGGCACACGATGCTCTCGGCATGCGGTTCTGCACCGCGACAGCGGCGTCGGCGTCCACCCGGGGCTGCATCTGCCGGTAGCCGGGCCAGGTGGACACGGCAGCTGACGGCGCCGGCTGAACGCGCCCTGACCGCGGCGGCTCAGCGCGGCGGCGCGGAGTCCGGTCCCGAACCGGCGCCGATCGCCAGGGTGAACTCGGCCCTCGGATCGTGGATCTGCCCCAGCGCGACCACCTCTCGGCGGAAGAACAGCGCCTGCGTCCAGTCTGAGACGACCCGGAACTTGCGGTTGAACGTGGGCATCCTGCTCAGGTGGTAGGTCCGGTGCATGAACCACGCGGGCAGACCGCGAAGCCTGATGCCGTAGACCTCGGCCACGCCCTTGTACAGCCCGAGGCTCGCCACCGATCCCACGTAGGCGTGCTCGTAGGGCTTCGCCGGCTGGCCCCGCAGGTGCGCCAGCACGTTGTCGGCCAACACCTTGGCCTGGCGCACCGCGTGCTGCGCCGACGGGCTGGTCTTGGCGTCCGGGTCGTCCTTGGACAGGTCGGGCACGGATGCGCAGTCACCGGCGCTGAAGATCTCGCGACTGCCCTCGACCTGCAACTGCGCCGAGCAGATCACCCGGCCCTTGTCATCGCGCGGCAGGTCGGTCTGGGCCAGCATCGGGTTCGGCTTGACGCCCGCGGTCCAGACGATGGTGTCGGTGTCGAACTCGGTACCGTCATCGAGCACCACGTGGCCGTTCTCGTCGACGCAGTCGAGCACCACGTGGCCGTTCTCCATGGACTTGACCCGGGTGTTCAGGAAGACGGCGATACCGGACTCCATCAGCCGCTCGACGGTGTAGCGACCCATCGGCGCGCTGACCTCCGGCATGATCCGCCCGGCCGCCTCGACGAGCACCCAGCGCAGGTCGGACGGTTCGACACCCTCGTAGTACCGGCTGGCGTAGCGGGACATGTCGGCCAGCTCGGCGAGCGCCTCCACCCCGGCGTACCCGCCGCCGACCACCAGGAACGTCAACATCCGCCGCCGCAGGTCGGCGTCCTCGGTGCTCGCGGCGGCGTCCATCAACGACAGCACATGGTTGCGCAGGTAGATCGCCTCGGCGACGGACTTGAACGCGATCCCGCACTCGGCCAACCCAGGGATCGGTAAGGTGCGGGCCACCGAACCGGGGGCCACCACCAGCACGTCGTAGCCGAGTGTGCGCTCCTCACCGGCGGCGGTCGTCACACTGACCTCGCGGCGTTCCCGGCTGATCGCGGTGACCCGCGCGGTGAGCACGTGGCAGCGGTGCAGCACCTTGCGCAGCGGCACCACGACATGGCGGGGCTCGATCGATCCCGCCGCGGCCTCGGGCAGGAACGGCTGGTAGGTCATGTTGGCCTGCGGATCGATCACGGTGACCGAGGCCTCGTCCGCCTTCAGCTTCTTCTGCAGCCGCAGGGCGGTGTACATCCCGACGTAGCCGCCGCCGACGATCACGATGCGCGCATGGGGGACGGCAGCCCGCGAAGCGGGCGGGGTGGGTAGGGCGTTGCCTGCCATGGTGCCCATGTTCCCACTGAATCGACGACGGGCACCTGCTTCTGTCGGTGACGCTTGCTACGCTTTACTCATGGCCACTCAGGTAAAGCACCCCGGTAGCAGTAAGGCACGAACGACCAAGGTCAGCCGGAAGAACCAGGTGACGCTCCCGGTCGCCGCGCTGCGCGAGGCCGGCGTGGCGCCCGGCGACGTGCTGCGGGTCGAGGTGGTTTCCGACGGGGTGTTCCGGCTCATCCGCGAGCGCGACCCGTGGTGGGACCTGTTCGAAGAGACGGCCGGCATCGACCTCGGGATCACCACTCGGGAAGAGCTCGAGGAGATGCGGGACGAATGGGAAAGGTGACGCTCGATGCGAACGTGGTGATCGGGCTGTTCCGACCGGCCGACGCTCACCACAACGCTGCACGAGCCGAGCTTACGGCCGCTCGGGAGCGCGCCGACGATTTCATCCTGCCGGCATCCGTGCTCTCGGAGGCGATGGTAGGCGGCTATCGGCACGGAACGGAAGCAGAGATGCGGCGGCGCATTCTCGGCCTTTTCGGGCCTGTCCGATCGGTGGACGAGGACGTTGCGCTGGCCGCAGCCGAATTGCGTGCCCGGCACCACAGCCTTCGGCTGCCCGATGCGTTGGTCATCGCCACCGGCATCGTCGAGAACGCCACCGTGCTCACCTGCGACCGACGACTTGGCACGGTGCACAAGAGCGTCCGGGTCATCAGCCCGAACTGAGCCTGGCGGCCAGTTCAGCCGGGCGAAGCATCAGCACTGAGCCCGGCCAGTTTCAGCCGGGCGAAGCATCAGCACTGAGCCCGGCCAGTTTCAGCCGGGCGAAGCATCAGCACTGAGCCCGGCGGCGGCCGAGGCGGCGGTCAGCACCTCTTCCAGCATCGCCGGGGTGAGCCGGCCGGTGAACGTGTTCTGCTGGCTGACGTGGTAGCTGCCGAACAGGTGCAGCTCCCGGCGCTCGGCACCCGCCGAGGCCAGCGTGACCCGCACGCCGTGACCGAATGTCGGGCGCGGCCGGGGAATCGTCCACCCGGCAGCGGCCAGCACCGGCAACAGTGCCTGCCAGCCGAACCCGCCGAGCACCACGACCGCCCGCAGCGTGGGTGCCAGCAGCTCCAGTTCGCGGTCCAGCCATGGCCGACAGCGGTCCCGCTCGGCCGGCGTGGGCTTGTTGTCCGGCGGCGCGCAGTGCACCGGCGCGGTGATCCGGGTCCGGCGCAGCGCCAAACCGTCCCCGACATGCACCGACGTCGCCTGGTTGGCCAGGCCGACCGCGTGCAGCGCGGCGTAGAGCACGTCACCGCTGCGGTCGCCGGTGAACATCCGTCCGGTGCGGTTGGCGCCGTGCGCGGCCGGGGCCAGACCGACGATCAGCAGGCTGGAGTCCCCCGGCCCGAATCCCGGTACCGGGCGCCCCCAGTAGTCCTGGTCGGCGTAAGCGGCCCGTTTCTCCTGGGCCACCCGCTCCCGCCAGGTCACCAGCCGGGGGCAACTCCGGCAGCCGGCCACGGCGGCGTCCAGCTCGCCGATACCGGCGATCACGATCTCCCCCACATAGCCAGCACGTTCAGCTGAACCCGCCTTCCGTCTCCAAAACGTGCCTCCGAGCTTGTCGGTCTCGGCTTTCGCGCTCTGCTCGAACATGCGTTCGTCTCGGCTGGTGGAAGCGGTGGGTGCGGGTTCGGCTGTGGGTTGGGCTGTGGGTTGGGCTGTGGGTTAGGCGGTGTCGGTCGGATCAGCGGCTAGTCGGCGATGATGGTGGTGAGGAAGTCGAAGTTGCCGGTACCGACGGTGCGTTCGAGGGTGCGGATGACCGCGCGCGGGTTGTCGTTGGGTCCGGAAACATAGAACGGCTTACCCTGTTTGCCGAAGGTGATGCTGCTCGGTCCGCTCCATGGACCGAGGTGCGCTTGGGCGTCGGCGAAGTCGGGGTGCGGTTCGAAGCCGAGGCCGCGGGCGTAGGTGATGGAACCGAACACCACCTCGCGGGCCAGGTCGATCGGCGCCTCCAGTGGGTCGCCGTGGTATCCGGAGAAGAAGCCACGGCGAAACCCGTTCAGCCCGCGAGGGCCGAACTCGTCCATGAGCTGGGGGCCGAGGGCGTCCTTGACGCCGAGGCAGTAGACGTCAGCGAGGTACCCACATACCGAGACCTTGTCGTGGCGGTGTCGGCGGGCCACCAAGACTGCTGCCAGACCGTCCGTGCCGGCCGTCGGATCCTCGTGCAGGGGCCAGTCGAGGTGCTCTCCCAGGCTCAGATCGGTGCTCCAGGTCGGGCTGATCCAGCAACCGATCAGAGCAGGCTCGGGTGCCTCAGCCTTGGCCAGGGCCGCCGCCGCGCGGACCAGCCGCGTTGCCTCCGCCGAGCCGATCCCGAGCGAGTGGGCTACCTGCTTGGGGGTGTAGCCCTGATCCCGCAACAGCCGTACCTGGCGCACACGCTCATCAGCTCGCACAGAACTGATCGTAGAGCCGGGCTGTGGCCATCCTGTCCGCGGGCACACGGGGCAGGATCAAAGCGGTGGCCCTGGCGAAAGACCGCATCCGCGCCCGACCGGACCCGCCGGCAACTTCCGCCAGCACACCGAGATCACCACCCCGCAACCCCCGAACAAATCCAGACCATCCGCCTGGCCTGGGGCCAACGCCGCACCCTGACCGCGAGAGTCGAGTGTCGGTGCCGAATGAGATGATTCGAACATGTATTCGAACGAAGCTTCCTTCGAGGACGAGACCATTCCTGGCGAGCTGGCAACGGCTCCGCCGCTCGCCGAGTCACTACCGCTCGCCGAGTTGGAGTCGCGGCTGCTGGGTCTGGCCGGGCACCTGGCGGCGGCGCAATGTCGGTTCCTGCGGTTGCTCACCGAGTTCGACCGCCGCGACGGTTGGGCGGGGCCGGGTATGCGGTCTTGCGCGCACTGGCTGTCCTGGCGGATCGGAATGAGCCTGCGCACGGCGGTCGAGCACGTCCGGGTGGCGCACGCATTGGAGCTGTTGCCCGCGACCCGGGAAGCCTTCGCCGAGGGCCGGCTGTCGTACTCCAAGGTGCGGGCGATCACCCGGATTGCCCGGCCAGACACCGAGCTGGAGCTGCTCGGGCTCGCGATGGCCGGTACGACGAGCCATGTGGAACGGGTAGTGCGTGCGGCCCGTCAGCAGGGCGCCGACCCCGTGCTGACCAACGCGCAGCGGACGTTGTCCTGGCATTGGGATGATCACGGCATGCTGATGTTGCGCGGCAGGCTTGCGCCGGCCGAAGGAGCGGCGCTGGTAGCCGCGGTCGAAGAGTACGCCAAGCGGGCCGACTCCCACTTTGCCGATCCCGGCCAGTCGGACGAACCGCCCGGTGAGGTTGCGGACCCGGTGGCAGCGCGTCGTGCCGACGCGCTGCACGCCCTGGCCGCGGGTGGGGCCGCCCCCGCATCCGGACAACGGACTCGAGTCGTGCTGCACCTGGACGAGGTGACCCGGACGTTCCGAATCGACGGCGGCCCGGCGGTCCCGCAGACCACCGCGGAACGGATGGCCTGTGACGCGGAGGTCCAGCTACTGCTGTCTGACCGTGGCTCGCGGCTCTATCTCGGCCGCACCCACCGGCTCGCCTCACCGCCACAGATCGCCGCGCTCAGCATGCGGGATGGTCGGCGCTGCCAGTTCCCTGGGTGCACCCACACCTTTCACCTGCATGCTCATCACGTCCGGCACTGGCTTCATGGCGGCCGCACGGACATCGACAACCTGATCTTGTTGTGTTCGTACCACCACTCACGGGTGCACGACAACGGGTACCGGGTCGTGCCGAACGGAGGTGGCGGCTTCAGCTTCCTACGCCCTGATCGCACCGCCATCCCACCCACCGGTGAACCGACACGCGGTGACGCCGACCAGTTGATACGGATACACGACTGCACCGGACCGCACATCGACCCGGAGAACCTCACACCTACCTGGACCGGCGAGCACCTCGACCTGACCCCGATACTGCAGCGCCTACTACCCCGGGAGACCAGCGACGTCCGAACCGCCGCATAGCTGGCCGACCGAAACCGGCCGCGCGACAGCGTTCAGCTGAACGCACCCCCGCGTGACCCGCCAGGGGTGAAACGTTCAGGCGAGCAACGCGCCAAACGCGCAGTCCATTGCCGGCGTGCCCAGGCAGGTCAGGACACGAGCCGGTCAGAGCAGAGACAGCGCGATGCCGTCCAGGATGTCGTGCTCGCTGACCACCAGCTCGGTGATCCCGGCGCGCTTAGCCAGCTCGTCGGCCAGTATGGCCACGATCAGCGCACCGCCGCCGATCACGTCCACCCGGCCGGGATGCATCGCGCCGAAGGCCAGCCGCCCGGCACGGGGCAGCGTGAGCAGCTCGTCGGCCACCCGGTGCAGCTCTGGCAACGGTAGCCGGGACAGGTGAATCCGCTCGGGGTCGTACTCGGGCAGGTTCTGCGCGACGGCCGACAGGGTGGTGACCGTGCCGGCCACGCCCACCCAGGTGTTCGCTTCCGCCACCGGCACGTGCTCGAACGCCTCGGCCAGGACCGAGTGTGCCAGGTCGCGAGCGGCGGTCCGTTCCGGCGCGGTGGGCGGGTCGGACCTCAGACACCGCTCGGTGATCCGCACGCACCCGATGTCCACCGAACGGGCGGCGTGGACCCGGACTTCGCCACCGTCAACAGATCCGACGACCACCTCGGTGGATCCACCGCCGACGTCGACCACCACGAACGGACCGTCAGCGGCCGACAGGTCACCCACCGCACCGGTGAAGGACAGCCGGGCCTCGGTGTCGCCGCTGATCACCTCGGCGTCGGTACCGAGGGTGTCGCGGACCATGCCGAAGAAGTCCTCCCGGTTGGCCGCATCCCGCGTGGCTGAGGTGGCCACCATCCGCACCCGCTCGGCGTCGGCCCCGCGCAGGATCGCGGTGTAGTCGGCCAGCGCCAGCCGGGTCCGCTCGATCGCTTCGGCAGCGAGCACCCCGGTGGCGTCCACCCCCTTGCCCAGCCGGACGATCCGGGTCTCGCGGTGCACGTCGGTCAACCGCCCGGCAGCTGTGCCCACGCCTCCGGCGTCGGCCAGCAGGAGCCTGATCGAGTTGGTCCCACAGTCGATGGCGGCCACTCTCGGCATCGCGGAAACCCCCGTTGGTCGCAGGACAGGTACGGACAGCTACCAGCGATCCTATGCGGGGTCGTCGAGAGCCGGGACTGCTCTGGCGGGTCCGTGAGAGTGTCACCACTGCTGTTTCACTGCGGCCAAACAGCCGTGAGGACACTCTCACGGACCCGACCGCGCAGTCCCCGGCCGCCAGCGGAGAGTGAACAACCACGCCCATCTCCTTACCACAAGAACCAGTCCAGATCGTAGAAACGACGCCTTGTTCAGCAGCGGGCACTGAGTCCGATCCTGTCGTGATCGAATCGGCCTGACCTCAACTCGCCGGCAGCCCGCAGCCTCGTGCGCCCTGCACGCAGGGGCCGGCGCGCCACCAGTCGCTGACGGCGGCCAGGGTTTCGTCGCCAAAGGGGTTCACCCCGGGACCGGCGGCCAGGCTGTGCGCGACGTGCACGTGCAGGCACTTCACCCGGTCCGGCATGCCGCCCGCGCTGACCTCGGTACCCAGCGGCTCGATCGCGTCCCGCTCGGCCAGGTAGGCCTGATGGGCGCGACGGTAGGTCGCGGCCAGCTCGGAGTCGGAGGCGAGCCGCTCGGTCATCTCCCGCATGGTGCCGCCGGCCTCGAGCCCGCCGAGGCGCGAGCACAGCCGCGCACAGGTGAGGTAGTACAGCGTCGGGAACGGGGTGCCGTCCTCCAGCCGGGGGTTGGTGCGCACGACCGACGGCAACCCGCACGGGCAGCGGTGCGCCACCCCGCGCACGCCCCGGGGAGCTCGGCCGAGCTGAGCGGCCACAGCGGCCCGGTCCGCATTCGACACCGCGCCGGAGTCCGGCGCCGCGCTGGCACCCGAAGTTACGTCGGCAACCGAAGTCACGTCGGTCTCCGACGTCATCTCGGCATCTGAGGTCACCTCGGCACTCCCTGCACATCGCGCCACAGTGTCTCGAACCACGGCTGGCCTTCGGTCAGGTCGACGACCCGGCGCGCGGTGGTCGGGTCGTTCGGCAGCTGCACCACGAACGGGATCTCCCCCGGCCGGACGTAGCCCAGTCGGCTGCGAGCTTCCCGGGCCATCGCCTCAGGGTCACGCAGCAGGTCGCGTTCCTGGTGGAGCGCCTCGACCTGGACCGTCAACCTGCGCTGCTCGGCCTGCAGCCGGGACAGCTCCTGGCGCTGGCCGAGGAAGTTGCGCAGCGGCACCGCGACCGACAACGCCAGCGCGCACACCACCAGCGCCAGCACGGCCGCCCGCCGGGTTGAGGACACCCCGAGCATGCCCGTGGTGGCCGCCGCCACCCGCTGTGCTCTGCTGAGTCGGATCTCCTCGCTGACACTCGGGCCGGCGGCGCGTGGGGCGTCCGAGCGGGCGCCCGGTGCGGCCGGGCCCGCTTCGGACGGCGACCGGGCCC
>JALYVZ010000252.1 GCA_030852965.1 Actinomycetota bacterium
GTCCAGAGCCTGGTCCAGGGCCTCCTGGTCCAGGCCCGGCTCGTCGAACGGGTCGCGGCGGCGGCGGTGCGGCAGCGCCAACCGGGCGGCCACCCGCACGTCCTGCTCGGCCACCTCGGTCGCGCCCCGCCATGCGGCGTGTGCGATCGCGGTGCGGGCGGTGACCAGGTCGGCCCGCATCCCGTCGACGCCGAACGCGGCGCACACCGAGGCGATCCGCCGCAGCTCCGCGTCCGGCAACGATACCCGGGCCACCAGCTCACGAGCGGCCGCCACCTGGGCTGCCAGCTCACGCTCACTCGGCTCCCAGTCCGAGGCGAAGCCGGTGGGATCCGCCTCGTACGCCAGCCGGCGGCGCACCACCTCGACCCGCTCGTCGACGTCCCGCGCGGCGGCCACCTCCACGGTCAGCCCGAACCGGTCCAGCAGCTGTGGCCGTAGCTCGCCTTCCTCCGGGTTCATGGTTCCGACCAACAGAAACGTCGAGGCATGGGACAGCGACACCCCGTCGCGCTCGACGTGTGCCCGGCCCATGGCGGCCGCGTCGAGCAGCAGGTCCACCAGGTGGTCGTGCAGCAGGTTGACCTCGTCGACGTAGAGCAGACCACGATGCGCCGCCGCCAGCAGTCCGGGCTGGTAGGCGCGGACCCCCTCGGACAGCGCCCGCTCCAGGTCCAACGAGCCGACCAACCGGTCCTCGGTGGCCCCGACCGGCAGCTCCACCAGCCGCGAGGCCCGCTCGCGGACGGGCGCGTCGGCCGGATGGGGTCCGTCCGGGCACTCCGGGTCGGGCTGGCCCGGATCACAGCCGAAGCGGCAGCCGCTCACCACCCCGAGCGCCGGGAGCAGCCCGGCCAGGGCGCGCACCATCGTCGACTTCGCAGTGCCCTTCTCCCCGCGCACCAGCACCCCGCCGATCCTCGGGTGTACCGCCGTGAGCAACAACGCCAGCCGCATGTCCTGGTGGCCGACGACGGCCGAGAACGGGAACGCGGTCCGCGTGGTCCGCGTGGTCCGCGTCACGAAGCCAACTCGCGGCGCGGCCGACGCATCGGCACGTGCTCGACGCCGTCCCAGTCGTATGGCTCGCCGGTCGGTTCGAAGCCGTGGCCGGCATAGAACTCAGCCCAGGTGACCTGCGCGTCCAGCACACAGTTCCCGTCCGCGACCTCGGCAAGGACCGCGTCCATCAGCCGGTGGCCCAGCCCCCGGCCGCGCAGCTCACGAACCACGCACAGCCGCCCGATCCGGTAGCCACCATCGGGCTCCTTGAGCAGCCGCACGCATCCCAGTACCGGTTCCGGGTCGCCCCGGCCGCCGAGCCAGTGGTGTCTGGTCCTCGGCTCCAGGTCGCGCCCGTCCAGCTCGAGGTAGGGGCAGGCCTGCTCGACCACGAACACCTCGACGCGCAGCTTCAGCAGCGCGTACAGGCTGGCTGGATCGAGGTCCACAGCCCAGCTGCGGTGGACCGTTGCTGCAACCGACTCAGTGCTCACCGGCTCTGCCTACCAGACTCCACGTCACGGCGGCGACGTCGGAGCCCCGACCGGGCGGATCTCACTCTCCAGACCGCCCCTGAGTGACCGCGCCGGGTGCCGCGCTACTGTCGATGGGTGCGGCACTTCGACCTGGTGATCATCGGTTCCGGCTCCGGAAACTCGCTGCCCGACCTGCGGTTCGCCCAGCTGCGGGTCGCGGTGGTCGAGGAAGGCACCTTCGGCGGCACCTGTCTGAACGTCGGCTGCATCCCGACCAAGATGTTCGTCTACGCCGCCAACGTGGCACGCTTGGCGCGTGACTCGGCCCGCTATGGCGTCGACGCCAGTGTGGACAAAGTGCGCTGGGCCGACATCCGGGACCGGGTGTTCGGCCGGATCGATCCGATCGCCGCTGGTGGCCGACGTTACCGTGCCGAGGGTGAGCCGAACATCACCCTGATCAACGGGCACGGCTCGTTCACGGATGCGAACCGGTTGGCGGTGGCTCTGGCCGACGGCGGTACCGAGGAGATCAGCGCGGACCGCTTCGTGATCGCCACCGGCTCCCGGGCGGTGGTGCCGGAGCCGATCCAGCGCGCGCGGGTGCTCTTCCACACCTCCGACACGATCATGCGGATCGACGAGCTGCCGGCCAGGATGGTGATCGTGGGCGGCGGTTACATCGCCGCCGAGTTCGCACACGTCTTCTCCGCACTCGGGGTCGAGGTGAGCTTGGTCACGCGGGGTCCGGCGTTGCTGCGGCACCTCGACGAGTCGTTGTCCACTCGGTTCACCGAGGTCGCCCGCGAGCACTGGGACGTGCGTACCGGAGCGGTCCCGGTCGACGCCGAGCGGGACGGCGACCAGGTCCGGCTGCGGCTCTCGGACGGCTCGCATGCCAGCGGAGACACCCTGCTGGTGGCCACCGGGCGGGTCCCGAACAGCGACCGGCTGAACCTGGCGGCCGCCCGGGTCGCGGTGCACGCCGATGGCCGGGTGATGGTGGACGAACACCAGCGGACGACCGCCGAGGGCATCTACGCGCTCGGCGACGTCAGCTCGCCCTACCAGCTCAAGCACGTGGCCAACCACGAGGCCACGGTGGTCGCGCACAACCTGGCCAACCCGGACGACCTCCGCCGTACTGACCACCGGTTCGTGCCGTCCGCGGTGTTCACCGAGCCGGAGATCGCCTCGGTCGGGCTGACCGAGGCGGAGTGTCGCGAGCGTTTGAACCAGCAGGGCCTGCGGTACGTCAGCACGGTGCAGGACTACGGCTCGGTGGCATACGGCTGGGCGCTGGAGGACACCACCGGCTTCTGCAAGCTGCTCGCCGACCCCGAAACCGGTCAGCTGCTCGGCGCCCACCTGCTCGGCCCGCAGGCATCCAGCGTGATCCAGCCGCTGATCCAGGCGATGTCGTTCGGGCTGTCGGCACCCGAGATGGCGCACGGTCAGTACTGGATCCACCCCGCGCTGCCCGAGGTCGTCGAGAACGCCCTGCTCAGCCTGCCGCTGGACTAGCTGGTCGCATCCAGGATCGGCACGCCGTAAGCATCCAGCTGCCGGTCGGCGGTGACAAAGGTGAGGCCCTCGCACCGGGCCTGCGCAACCAGGAGCCGATCGAACGGGTCGCGGTGGTGCAGTGGCAGATCGCCAGCCTCAATCGCATGGCGGAACGAAAGGGGCAGGACTTCGAAACCGTGCCTGACGATCTGCATCTCAAGATCATCAGGGGCATCGAGCTTGCCGATGGTTCGCTTGTAATTGATCTCGTACCCGGTGACCGGAGACACAAGCACCTGGTCGGCCGCCCCGATGGTTCGTCGGGCCGCGTTCCCCAGACGCGTCGCTCGGCCCAACCACCATATGACCGCGTTCGTGTCCAGCAGGAGCCTCACTCTTGCTCCACGGGCATGCGAGGACCAGCCTCGTCTGGATCGATGCCGCGCTTACGATAGAACTCGTCGATCATCTCGCCCCAATCGCCGCCCGGATCGTCGAAGTCGTCCGCCATCCAGACCCTTCCCTCCCAACCGCCGGGCTGCCTCGGCTCGGTCCGCCGTTGCAGCGGGACGATCTTGGCGACCGGCTTGCCATTGCGGGCGAGCACGATCTCGTCACCGTTCTCGACCCGCTCGACCAGCTTGGAGAGCTGGGTCTTGGCCTCGTAGATGTTGAACTGGTTCTCCACGGTATCAGCATACTGGTCAGGCCTAGTCAGATCCAGGTGGGACGAACGGCAACTCGGACGGCGCGCCGTCCGAGATCAGCCGCAGCACGGCGTCGGTGTCGAGGTGACGTTCCACCAGGTCAGCGAGTAGATCCAGCTGTCCCGCGCGCAAGTCGGCGAAGCAGGTGTCCGGCGCCACGACGAAACCGATCGGCGCCACCCGCGCCAACAGCGCACGGCGGAACCCGTCGTTCTCGATCAGCCCGTGCCAGTGCGTCCCGAGCACTCCCCTGGCAACGCTGCCCTCGCTGGCACCCTCGACCGCGCTGATCAGCGGCGGGTCACCGGCGTGCGCCACCCGGCCGTGGTGGATCTCGTAGCCGGTCACCGAGTGCCCGAGCGCGGTGCCGATGGGTCGGGACAGGTGTTTGACGGTGTCGAAGCGAATCTCCAGGTCGAGCAGCCCCAGCCCGGCCACCCCGCCGCGGCCCGATTCGACCGGGTCGTCGATCGAGCGTCCGAGCATCTGGTAGCCGCCGCAGATGCCCATCACCGCACCGCCGGCCCGGGCGTACGTGATGATCGCGTCGGCCAGCCCGGTGCGGCGCAGCCAGTCGAGGTCGTCGACCGTGGACCTGGTCCCGGGCAGCACCACGAGGTCCGCGTCGACCAACCGGGACGGCTCGGCCACGTAGCGCACCGCCACCCCGGGCTCGCAGGCCAGCGCATCGACGTCGGTGGCGTTCGAGATCCTCGGCAGCCGGGGCACCACCACCCGCAGCCAGCGCTGACCGAGCGGCGGCGCCGGACGGCCCACGACCCCGTCGGCCACGTAGGACAGGGAGTCTTCGGCGTCGAGCCAGAGCCGGTCGTCGAACGGCAGCACCCCGAACGACGGCCGCCCGGTCAGGGAACGCAACTGGTCCAGGCCCAGTTCCAGCAGCGCCGGGTCGCCCCGGAACTTGTTGATCACGAATCCGGCGACCAACGCCTGGTCGGCCGCGGACAGCAGCGCGAGGGTGCCGAACAGGTGCGCCAGCACCCCGCCCCGGTCGATGTCCCCGACCACCAGCACCGGCAACCCGGCCGCTCTCGCCAGCCCCATGTTGGCGATGTCTGCTGCCCGCAGGTTGATCTCAGTCGGCGAGCCGGCGCCCTCGCAGATCACCACGTCGTGGTCGGCGCGCAGTCCGGCCAAGGTCTCGGTGACAACACCCAACAGAGCCGGCTTGCGCTCCCGGTAGGACATTGCGCTGACCGTGCCGTCCACCCGGCCGAGCACCACGACCTGCGAGGACCGGTCGCTGCCGGGTTTGAGCAGCACCGGGTTGAACCGCACCGACGGCTCCAGCCCACACGCGGCCGCCTGCAGGGCCTGCGCCCGGCCGATCTCACCGCCGTCCGGGGTGACTACCGAGTTGTTCGACATGTTCTGCGCCTTGAACGGCGCGACCTTGACCCCGGCGCGGGCCAGCCACCGGCACAGTCCGGCCACCAGCACGGTCTTGCCCGCATCCGACGTGGTGCCGGCGATGAGCAAGGCACCACTCACGGCAACGTGAGGATCTCCGAGCCCTCGGCGGTGACCAGGATGGTGTGCTCGAACTGGGCGGTGCGCTTGCGGTCCTTGGTGACCACCGTCCAGCCGTCATCCCAGATGTCGTAGTCGATGGTGCCCAGGTTGATCATCGGCTCGATGGTAAAGGTCATCCCCGGCTCCAGCAGGGTGTCCACCTCAGGGGCGTCGTAGTGCAGCACCACCAGCCCGGAGTGGAACGCCCGACCGATGCCGTGCCCGGTGAAGTCCCGCACCACCCCGTAGCCGAACCGCTTGGCGTAAGACTCGATGACCCGCCCGACTACGTTCAGCGACCGCCCGGGCCGAACCGCCTTGATCGCCCGCATCATGGCCTCGCGGGTGCGCTCCACCAGTAGTCGGTCCTCCTCGGCGACGTCGCCGGCCAGGAACGTGGCGTTGGTGTCGCCGTGCACCCCGCCGATGAACGCGGTGACGTCGATGTTCACGATGTCGCCGTCCGAGATCACCGTGGAGTCCGGGATGCCGTGGCAGATGATCTCGTTCAGGCTGGTGCAGCAGCTCTTCGGGAAGCCCCGGTAGCCCAGGGTTGACGGGTAGGCGCCGTGGTCGACCAGGTGGTCGTGCACCACGCGGTCCACCTCGTCGGTGGTGACCCCGGGCCGCACCGCCTCGCCGCCGGCGGCCAGTGCCCGCGCGGCGGTCCGCCCGGCGGTGCGCATCGCTTCGATGATCTCGGGCGGCTGTACGTCGGTATCGCTGCTCGGCGTCGGGCCGCGCTTACCCACGTACTCCGGTCGCTGGATCTCTGGCGGCACCGGCCTTACCGGTCCGACTCGGCCTGGTTTGAGCGCTTCACGCACGGGCATGACTGTCAGCTTAAGTCCTGGCGCGCCGGGTCGCGAGCACCGCAAGGACGACAAGCCGCCACCCGAGCACCAGAACGGCCAGGCTCACGCTCGCCACCAGCACGAACGTCCACGGAAGCCGACCGGTGACCGCGCCGCGCAGGGCCAGCCCGACGATGGCCGCGCCGCCGACCGCCCACAACC
>JALYVZ010000253.1 GCA_030852965.1 Actinomycetota bacterium
TCCCGGTTGACCCTCACACGGTGTGAGGCAGGAGAACGGTGCCATGTTGATCGGAGACTTCGCCCGACTCGGGCAGGTGTCGGTGCGGATGCTGCGCCACTACGACGAGATCGGGCTGCTCAGGCCCGACCACGTCGATCCGTGGAGCAGCTACCGCTCGTACTCGCCGGAGCAGCTGTACGTCCTCAACCGCATCGTGGCGCTGAAAGACCTGGGTCTGCGTCTGGACCAGGTGGCTCGGATCTTGACCGACCAGGTCGGGATCGACGAGCTGCACGGCATGCTGCGGCTGCGTCGAACCGACCTCGAGGACGAGATGCGCGCGGCCGGCACCCGGCTGGCCGCGGTCGAGTCGAGGCTCCGGATGATCGAGAAGGAGAACATGGTGACCACTGAGAACATGCCGGCTGACTACGTCGTGAAGCCGGTGCCGGCGGTGCGCCTGGCGGCCCTGACCGACACCCTGGATTCCGCCGAGCTCGCCCAGCACATCGGCCCGATGTTCGACCGGGTCCAGGTGGAGCTGGATCGGGTGCACGCCAGCCTGGCCACCGCGATCGCCACCTACTCCGAGGCGGAGAACGGCATGGACGTGGTGGTCGGGTACGCCTACGCCGGCGCACCGCTTCCCGGCCTGGGTGTCGTCGACCTGCCGGCGGCCACCGCGGTGTGCGGGGTGCACCTGGGCCCGATGGACAGGATCAGCGAGTCGTGGCAGGCGATGCACCACTGGTTGGTGGACAACGGCTACGTCCACTCCGGGCCGTGCCGGGAGCTCTACGTCCGGGCCGAGTCGGAGGATCAGCAGGACTGGGTCACCGAGCTGCAGCAGCCGGTGCAGCCCACCTGACCTGGCCGCCCCGTCGCCGCCCGCCCCGATCGGGAAGCGTGCGTGGTCACCGTGACCACGGACGCTTCCCGATCGGCGTCACAGTCCGCCGGCGACGGGCACACAGCAGCGCGCCGACGAGGTTGACGTCGATAACGCGACGCACCACGTCCACGGGAGTGTCGGCCAGGTCGCCGAGGTGCGCAGTCAGCCCGGCCTTGTTGACCAGACCGGTGACGGCACCCAGGGCGGTACCGGCGGCGAACAGGGCGGCGACGTCGGAAGGCTCACACACGTCGCCTGGCACGGCGACACCGCGGGCACCTGCGTCGGTGATCGCCTGCACCACGGTTGCCGCCGACGCCGCGTCGTGGCGGTAGCCCACGACCACGTCGTGGCCGGCGCGGGCCAGGTGCACCGCGATGGCCGCTCCGATCCCGCGGCTGCCACCGGTGACCGGGCGTGCGCCGTCCGGTACCGCGTGAACAGCTACCGCTCAGCCGTAGAGCTTGTCGGCGTAGCTGGGTCCGTAGTACTCCTCGAGCTGCGCGACCGTCATCTCGTTGGGCTCGACCTCGTGGGCGATGACGGCGCGGCGGGGAACGCTGGCGTGCGGGTCCCACGTCGCCGGCTCCCACAGCTCCGACCGCAGCAACGCCTTGGAGCAGTGGAAGAACACGTCCTCTACGTCGACCACCAGCGCCAGCAGCGGACGGTGACCCTTCACGGTCATGTCGTCGAAGAACGGGGCGTCGCTGACAAGGCGGGCACGGCCGTTGATGCGCAGGGTGTCGCCGCGGCCGGGGATCAGGAACAGCAGCCCGACGCGGGGGTTGGTGAGGATGTTGCGATACCCGTCGGCCCGGCGGTTGCCGGGTCGCTCCGCCACGGCGATGGTCCGGTCGTCGATCACGTGCACGAGCTGACCGGCCGGGTCACCCTTGGGTGACGCGTCGCAGGTGCCATCGTCAGCTGCGGTACACAGCACGCAGAACGGCGAGGCCGCCAACCACTTCCGGTCGACGTCACCCAGCGCCGGGCGGCTCTTGTCCCGCGCCCGCGCCCCGGGCTGACCGATCAGGGCGACCAGCTCGTCCAGGTCGGTGATCTCGGTCCAGCTGCTCATGGGCGCATCCTAGGAGCCGGTCGGGCGGCGCCAGGTGAGCAGGTAGCGCCAGAACAACCCCCTGGTCACCGTGGCACCCTCGAGTCTGCCGGTGGCCCTGCGGATCTCGGCCAGAGTCGCGGTCGGAGGCTGTACGGGCATCCCGTCGTCGTCCGGCTTGCCGGCTCGCCCGACCAGCGCCAGGGCCGGCCCCACAGCGGCGTTGGCGACGAGCGCGGTGTGGCCGAGCCAGCGGTCGACGAACGTCGCGGGTCGGTAGTGCCCGACCACCACCAGGACACCCCCGGGGCGGACCAACGCGCCCAGGCGGTCGAGCCCCTCCTGCAGGGGCAGGTGGTGCAGGCTCGACACAGAGGTCACGGCGTCGTAGACGCCCTCGATCAGGGGCACCGCGGGGTCGAGGACGTCGCCAACGATCCAGCGGACCCGTCGCGAAGGCAGGCCGCGCTGCTGGGCGGCGGCAATCATCTCCGGCGAGGTGTCAATCGCGTCCACCTGATCAGCCCGGGAGGACAGCGTGCACGCGAGCCGCCCGGCACCACAACCGACGTCGAGAACACGGTCGGGGCGCGGCGGCAGCCGCCTGAGCAGCCACCGGTGGTAGTAGGTGTTGTGGCTCCACCGCAGCCGTTCCGGGAGCTCGGGCATGCGCACGGGTCGAGCGTGCCACTCGGGCGGCCCCGGTGGGTCTGGATCTGTCGATGCCACGGTGGCTTCATGGCCCCAGCCCCGAACGACCACCCCGTTCCAGCAGATCCCGCCGGAAACAACGACTACGACAGCTTCGCCGAGGCCTACGCCGCCGAGAACGAGACCGGTGTCCAGAACGCCTACCACGAGCGGCCGGCGATGCTGGGGCTGGTCGGCGACGTCGCCGGACGACGGATCCTCGACGCCGGCTGCGGCTCGGGTCCGCTCTTCGCTGCGCTGCGTGATCGAGGTGCCACCGTGACCGGCCCCGACGCCAGCTCCGCGATGCTGGCGATCGCTCGGCGCAAGCTGGGCAGCGACGCGGAGCTGTTAGTTGCCGACCTGACGGACCGCCTGCCCCTCGCGCGTCCTGAAGCCGGGTGGCCGGCTTCTCGTCTCGGTCGACCATCCGTTCGCGATCCACGCCATCCAACGACTGGGTGGGCGCCGTACCAGCTTCTTCGAGACGTACCGCTGGACCGAGGAGTGGACCCTCGGCGGTCACACCTCCCCGATGAGCTTCTGGAACCGGCCGCTGAACGCGATGACTGAATCCTTTGCCGCAGCCGGTTTCACCGTCTCGGTCAACAGCGAGCCGCTCCCGGAGGACTTCGGCGCGCTCTCGACGAACCCCAGCCTTCTGTTCTTCGTGCTCCACGCCGGGTGAAGATTGCCGACGTGGACGGCTGGCACGTCGATCCGGAGGCCCTCCGGGAGGTCGCCGACGACCGTGACACGCTGTTGGCCCAGCTCGAGCGAGCCGGCGCAGTGGACCGGGTGCGGGTGCCGCGCCTGCTTGGGCGGTGATGAGGAGACCCCCGAATGAAGAAGCTTCGCCGCATCCCGAAAACTAGAGAGCGGCCCAGGAAGCCAATCGGTGCCGGACGCAGCGCCACCCGCGCTCGCGACACCCCGATCGTGCGTTGGCTGAACCTGTCCAGCTAGGCGCGCAGATAGGCAAGAGCGGCCAGAACGCGGCGATTGCTGCCCACGTCGTGGTGCAACCCGAGCTTGACGAAGGTGGCGCTGATCACGGGCTCGACCGTCTTGATGCTCAGGTGGAGCTCGCGGCCGATGGCGGCGTTCGACATACCGCGGGCGAGCAGCTCGAGCACCTCCTGCTCGCGGGGACTCAGGTCCTCGAGAAGTCCGGCCCGCCGCTGGCGGGCGATGACGTCGGCCAGGCCCTGGTGCTCGATGACGAGACCGGCCTGGGCGCTGAGGTCGTCAAGCAGTCGGATCTCGGCCAGGGACAGCGGGTCTCTCTCGGCGCGGTCGATGCTGATCGCTCCTGCAGGATGGTCCCCCTGGGACACGGTCCGAACGTGCCGACCAACGAGCTCGCCGCGTCTGCGTGGTCTTCCCGGTGCCAGCGAGCCGTCGGTCTCGGGCCAGACGCCGATCGCCTGCAGGTCGTCGGGGGGACCCATCCACAAGATCGCAGATCGGGCGTTGAGCGCCTGGGCGACGGCTTTGGCGAAGTCCCCGGGCAGGTCTGCGGAGTGCGGGTCGCTGCGGGACAGCCAGGTCAGTGCGGAGTACGCGGCGGTGTGCTGTCCGTGGACGATCGCCCAGCCGGCGGCCAACGGGATGATGGTCGCGGCCAGGATGCCCGGCCGGGCGGTGCCCCCGAACGCCAGTCCTCCGACCAGCGTGATGGCCGAGATTCCTGCGGCCGTGACGAGCCAGGTCAACTGGCGACGCACGTGGCCTTCGGCGGCGCGCCAGCGTGCAACCACGGCGACGACCCACAGCACCTGGAAGGTCACGTACGCCGGATGGGCCAGCACCGACCACGCGTGCGTGGCCATCGCCGGCGCCAGGGGGTTGAGCGGATGACGGCTGGTCACGCCGGCTGACGAGTACTCCACCGGCCAGAGCGCGGACAACGCCGCGCAAGCGGTGGCGATCGTGGCCACCCCGGCGACCACCCACTGCCAGCGGGCTGAGGGAAGGTGTCCGTCGGGGAAGCAGATCACCGCAAGGGTGGTCAGGGCGAGGGCAACGACCACCGGCCACACTCCGAGCCACGCCCACCACCGGTCGATCGCCCCCGCGGAGGAGTGGCCGACCTGCCGGCCGAGGAACAGGACCGATTCCACGAGCGCGGTGGCCATGAACAGCACCCCTTCGCGGTGGCCGGGCCGTTGGAAGAGCACATAGGCGCCCACCGCGGCGAAAGCCAGCGCCAGGAGGCCGTTGTGGAGGTTCGAGATCCACAAGCCTTGAGAAAAGCCGAACGTCACCAGGACCGTGACGAGGCTGACCAGCAGCAGGGGCAGAGCCCCGCGTGGTTCCCAGGTGCCCGTGCGGTTCACCCCGCAATCGTGGCACGACCGCGGGCGCCAACGTGCAGGGTTTCCCCTGTTCTCGTGCTCCAGGGTTGACCCCGTAGCGACCGAACGCGAACGAACTGACAGTGGGAAAACAACCACGAGGAAGCAGGAACGCCCGTGTCCCCGACATCCGTCACCATCCCGCCCGTCTCTACCCGCACGGTGTCCGACCGCCCCACGGCCACGGAGCGAATCCTGACCGCCGCGCTGGTCGTTGCACCGTTGATGTACCTCGCCGCGGACTCGACCTACGCCGCTCGCGGCTGGACCGACGCCTCCGCAGGCGTGATTCACGTGCTCGCCGCCATCGCCTACGGGTTCGTCATCCTCCGGGTCGCGACATGGCTGCCCCGGGAGTCTGCCCTGGCCGCAGCCGTCATCGTGACCGGTCTCATCGGTATGGCCGGCAACGTGGCCTACGGGTTCGAAACCATCCACATGTCCCTGGGCGACATCCAGCTCGTCAACCAGGCCGGGGCCGCCAACCTCATCAAGCCGCTCGGCCTGTTCTTTCCGTTCTCCTTCGCCCTGGTCGCTCTCGCCCTCGCGAAGCTGGGCCACCGCTGGCAGGGGGTACTCGTGCTGATCGCCATCATCGGTTGGCCGATCGCTCACATCGGCAACATCGCCGCCGCTGCTGTCCCCGTCAACGTCGCCCTCGTCGTCGCCTTCGGAAGCCTTGCCTGGGCTCGGCGGTAGTCGTGCGGAAGTCCTGACCCACGCCTGGCCGGACGCCGACCATGGGGACATCACCATCGTCGGCGTCCAACCTGTACAGGGGCCATGCGCAGCGACGGTGGTCTGGCTCACCCCTCACTCAGGTGGTCGCTGAGGTAGGTCAGCTGGGCACCGGCGAGCGAGCGCCAGTACCCGAACTCGTGAAAGCCCGCGGTGATGCCGCCCGCCGGGGTGGGCTCGACCGCGGCGCGGTAGGCCCGAGTCTGGTCCACGAACGGATCCGACGACCCGCACGAGACCATGAGCGCAACGGCCCCCACGTCGGGCTCAGCCGCGAGCTGACCCCACTTGTGATAGTCCGCGGCGTTGTCGAAGGCCCCTGCCGCACTGGAGGCGGACGACGGGAACAAGGCCGGGCTCCCGGCCGCGACCACCGCCACCGTGAGCGACCCAAGGGCACGCCGATGGGACTGCCGGGCCATCAACAGCGCCCCGTACCCGCCCATCGACCAGCCCAGCACGCCGATGCGGGCCACCGCCAACCCCCGGGCCATCA
>JALYVZ010000065.1 GCA_030852965.1 Actinomycetota bacterium
CACACGGGTCGCCACAGCGCACCTCCGGGTCGGCGTCAACTCAACCCACCAGCCTGGCCCCACCGAGGCGCGACGTCACCTGCCAACCCGACCACCACCTCGGCGGTCCGAGGCGAAGCCTCATTAGGAAAGTGACCGTGAACGACGCTCCTCAATGAACTTGATCCAGGCCGTATTGCCAACCGGATAACACCTCGCGCTTCCCTTACTTACTCGCTCGGCCTGGCCCGTGGCGTTGCACCACATCTCGCAGCTCCTTCGAGTGCACGTCGGCGCGACGACGGAGACCACGGTGAGTGCGAGACGTCATTCGCCACCGGTCGTTGTCGGTTCGCGCGATGACCCACGCGGGCCAGGCTTCCGACGGCTCTGGGGCAGGGCCGGACCTCCCTGCTGCTGTGTTATTCGCGGCCGAGCCATCCGGCTTCCAAGAATTTCAGCAGCTCGTCGGTCGGACTCACCGACCCAGGCCGCGTACACCTTCAGAGTTGTCGCACCGCCGCCCCCGTGCCCGAGACGGCCGGCCACGGTGCGGAGATCAACCCCAGCCGTGAGCAACTCCGTCGCGGAGTAGTGGCGCAGCGCGTGCAGGTGGCTGTCGATGCCCAGACCCTCACACGTCCGGGCGTAGCGGTGGGTCACGCCGCTCGGGTCGTAGGGACGGTCGTGCTCAGGGCGGTAGGAGAACACGAAGGCGTCCAGCCTCGGTGCGGTGCCGAGGGACTCGCACAGCTCGACGTAGCGGGCGAAGTGGTCGGTAAGCACCTCAACGGTCGCGGGGTCAATCGACAGGCGCCGCATCTGGTGAGTCTTGGTGTCCTTCTCGAACGACTCGCGGTAGGCGCGGATGTAGTTCCGCCGGATACTCAGCATGCCGCCAACCAGATCGATGTCGGACCACCGCAGCGCCAGCAGCTCGGCCCGGCGGACGCCAGTGACCATCACCAGCCAGACCAGCGTGCCCCAGGCCGGGTCTTCTGCCCACGCGGCCTCCGCGACCCGGGCGGCCTGCTCGACCGTCGGCGGGTCGGGGTGGGACGCTGGCGGCCGGGGTTTGCAGGCCACCTTGGCCGGATTGCTGGTGATCCAGCCCCAACGTTCGGCCGCCGACAACACACCTCGGATGGTGAAGTGCATGCGGCGGACCGTCGCACCGGACAGAGGATCGCAACTGTGCGGTTGGCATTCGACGACCGTGCACCCACGCTCCGCACAGTCGTGCGGAGGACGTCCGGCCGCCGGCGGCCGTCCCGGGGGATGGCGGTGCTTGACGACTCGGCACTCGTGCGGGCCGCCAACCCGATGCTCGACGTACGGCTTGCCGGAGCACCGAACGCTGCACCGGCGAAGCTCGGCGTACAACTCTTCCAGCATCTGGGCACTGATTCGGCCGGCCGGCTCGTTGCCGAACACCGGGTAGAAGTGCAGCCGGGCGTACATTTCGTAGCTCTCCCGGGTGCTTGCCTCAATCTCGTGGGTGCGCAGCCATAGCTCCATCGCCGCGCGGAAGGTGGCGTTGGTCTTGGCGTGCCGCTGCTCGTCGACCTGGGCGCACAGCCGGGTCATGAGGCGGTCCGCCTCGTTCGGGTCCGTGGTGGACTCTCGGAGGTACAACCGCTTGCCCGTCACCGGGTCCACCCCGGCGTAAACGATCACCTGGTACGAGTTGCCTCGCCGGCGGATCGTGCCTCGCTCGCGCGTCTTTCGAGCCCTTTTTGCCACACCAGAAGGCTACTCGCAGCCACAGTGGATGCCATTGATCCAATGCTGATCACGGAATCACACTGTTATGGCTGGTCAGACTGGTGGAGACGAGGGGAATCGAACCCCTAACCCCCGCCTTGCAAAGGCGGTGCTCTGCCAATTGAGCTACGTCCCCGTGACGAGGCGGGACGCTTGGTTCCGCTCGTCGGGTGCGGAGGTGCGAGCCGTCAGCTGGGGCTGGTGGGGCTGGTGGGGCTGGTGGGGCTGGTGGCTTCTTGCCAGAGATCGTCGCCGGAGCGTGCACGGGTCGTCTTGTAGATGACCAGCAGCGCGGCACCAAGCAGGGCGACGAGCGGCAGCAGCTTCTTCATCATCATGTGATCACTGTTCCTTCGGTCCGCGTGGCGGGAGTGGGCCCAGGAGGACTTGAACCTCCGACCTCGTCGTTATCAGCGACGCGCTCTAACCGTCTGAGCTATGAGCCCTCGAGAGGTGCTCGGCGGCCCTGAACCACGTGCCCGCCGAACTGTCGACCAGTCTAGTCCCGCTCGGAGAGGGTCACTTCGATACCCCCTACCAGGTCGGCCGACACGTTGTAGATAAACGCCGAGACCGAGAACGCCACCGCCACGAGCAGGCTGTTCACCGCTCCGACCACCGCCGCGAACCCGAAGACCCGGCCCGCGGAAACCAGTCGATCACCGGCGTGCTCGGCCACCAGGTCGGCGTACTGACCGTTGAGGCGATCCCACACCCCGATCCCGTCCAGCGCGCCGTACAGCACGCCGACCGCGACCATCCACACCAGGTACAGCACCACAGACAACACCAGGGCGATCTTGAGCACGGACCACGGGTCGAGCCGCTTGAGCTGCAGGTTGGCCTGGCGTGGACGGCGGTTGCGGGGCCAACCCGACGCGAAACCACCCGAAGGGGTCGCCTGCCCGGCACCGGCACCCAAACCACCGGCACCCAAACCACCGGCACCTAGACCACTGCCACCGTCGGCACCACCACTGCCACCGTCGGCACCGGAGTCGGCATCAGTTCCGATGCCGGCACCCACGCCGATGCCACCGATACCGGGCCCGAGTCGGGGGTCGACGCCCACGGTACGCGCGTCGCCGAGGTCGGTCGCTCCCTCGCGCGGGGCCGGGCTCCCGGTCCGTGCCGGACCAGGGTCGGCCGTGCCCGCTGGTTCGAACGGACGCCCGAGCTGATCGAGCGCACGCCCAGTTTCATCGAACGGGCGCCCAGTCTCATCGGCCAGATGCCCGGGCCCATCGGTGAGACGCCCGGTCCCATCAGACGCACGCCCAGTCTCATCGAACGGGCTCCCGAGCGCGGGCTCGAATCGTCCGGTTGGTGACTCGGTGCTGGTCCAAGGTGAGCCCGACCGCTCGGCGGACCCGGACCCCGCGTCGGCGGGCACCCGCTCCCAGGGTGGCGGCAGCCGGGGCGGGGCGTCCCTCGGGCGACCATTCCCCGGCCCGGCCGGGGTCGCGGCCTCCCTCGGGCGGCCATTCCCCAGCCCGGCCGGGATCGCGGCCACCGCTTCGGGCTCACCGCCGTTTCGATCAGGCGGTGCCGACTGGTCAGGCTCGGACTCGGTCACGTCGGTGAGCCTACGCGGAGCCACCGTTGCCGGTGCCACCGTTACCGGTATCCCCGTTGCCGGCGTCCCCGTTACCGGCGCCGCCGTTCGAGTCGGAGCCGTTCGAGTCGGAGCCGTTCGAGTCGGAGCCGTTCGAGTCGGAGCCGTTCGAGTCGGAGCCGTTCGAGTCGGAGCCGTTCGAGTCGGAGCCGTTCGAGTCGGCCTCCTCGGCGTTGCGGGCGATGGCCAGCAGGGTGGCGCCCTCACCGAGGTTCATCAGCCGCACGCCCTTGGTCTGCCGACCGGCCTTGCGCACCTCGCGGGCCCGGGTCCGGATCACCCCGCCGCCGGAGGTGATGGCGAAGATCTCGTCGCTGATGTCCACGATGAGCGCGCCGACCAGGGTGCCGCGCCGGCGGTCGTACTGCAGGGTGAGCACACCCTTGCCGCCCCGGCCCTGGACCGGGTAGTCCTCGATCGGGGTCCGCTTGGAGTAGCCGCCGGCCGTGGCCACCAGCAGGTACGTGCCGTCCCGGATCACGCCCAACGACAGCAGCTCGTCGCCGGCGTTGAACCGCATGCCGAGCACCCCGGAGGTGGCCCGCCCCATCGGGCGCAAGGCCTCGTCGGTGGCACTGAACCGGATCGACTGCCCCTCCGCGCTCACCAGCAGCAGGTCGTCGTCGGCGGAACACAGCTCCGCGCCGACCAGCTCGTCGCTCTCGCGCAGGTTCACCCCGATCAGGCCGCCGGTGCGGTTGGAGTCGAAGTCGGTGAGCTTGGACTTCTTCACCAACCCGGACTTGGTGGCCAGCACCAGGTACGGGGCGACGTGGTAGTCCTTGATCCGCATGACCTGGGCGATCTGCTCGTCGGGCTGGAACGCGAGCAGGTTGGCTACGTGCTGACCCCGGGCGTTGCGGTTGGCCTCGGGCAGCTCGTACGCCTTGAGCCGGTACACCCGGCCCTTGTTGGTGAAGAACAGCATCCAGTCGTGGGTGGAGCACACGAAGAAGTGCGCCACGATGTCGTCCTGCTTGAGGGTGGCGCCCTGAACACCCTTGCCGCCGCGTTTCTGCGCCCGGTACAGGTCGGTCTTGGTGCGCTTGGCGTACCCGGTCTGGGTGATGGTCACCACGACGTCCTCGACGGCGATGAGGTCCTCGTTGGTGACGTCGCCCTCGCTCGGGATCAGCCGGGTGCGGCGGTCGTCGCCGTGCTTCTCGATGATCTCGGTGAGCTCGTCGCGGACGATCTGGCGCTGCCGCTCGGGCTTGGCCAGGATGTCCTGCAGATCGGCGATCAGCAGCTCCAGCTCGGCCAGCTCGTCGATGATCTTCTGACGTTCCAGCGCGGCCAACCGGCGCAGCTGCATGTCCAGGATCGCGGTCGCCTGGATCTCGTCGACGTCGAGCAGCTCCATCAGGCCGGTGCGCGCGACGTCGACCGTCGGCGACGCCCTGATCAGCGCGATGACCTCGTCCAGGGCGTCGAGCGCCTTGACGTAGCCACGCAGGATGTGCGCCCGTTCCTCGGCCTTGCGCAGCCGGTAACGGGTCCGCCGGACGATGACCTCGACCTGGTGGCGGACGTAGTGGCGCACCATCTGGTCCAGGCGCAGGGTGCGGGGCACCCCGTCGACGATGGCCAGCATGTTCACCCCGAAGCTGTACTGCAGCTGGGTGTGCTTGTAGAGGTTGTTCAGCACCACCTTGGCCACCGCGTCGCGCTTGAGCGTGACCACGATGCGCATGCCGATCCGGTCGGACGACTCGTCGTTGATCTCGGCGATGCCGGCCAGCTTGGCATCGCGGACCAGCCCGGCCATCGACTCGATGAGGTGGTCCGGGTTGACCTGGTAGGGCAGCTCGGTGATCACCAGGATCGCGCGGCCCTTGGCGTCCTCCTCGACCTCGACGACCGCGCGCATCCGCACCGAGCCGCGCCCGGTGCGGTAGGCCGACTCGATGCCGTCGCGGCCGACGATCAGCCCGCTGGTCGGGAAGTCCGGCCCGGGGATCCGCTCCATCAGCGCGGCCAGCAGCTCCTCGTCGGCGGCGTCCGGGTTTTCCAGTGCCCAGATCACCCCGGCGCCGACCTCGCGCAGGTTGTGCGGCGGGATGTTGGTGGCCATCCCGACCGCGATCCCCGCGCTGCCGTTGACCAGCAGGTTCGGGATCCGGGACGGCAGCACGATCGGTTCGGAGGTCTTGCCGTCGTAGTTGTCGACGAAGTCGACGGTGTCCTCGTCGATGTCGGCCAGCATCGACATGGCCAGCGGCGAGAGCCGGGCCTCGGTGTATCTCATCGCGGCGGCCGGGTCGTTGCCAGGGGAACCGAAGTTGCCCTGGCCCTCGATCAGCGGGTAGCGCATCGACCACGGCTGGGCCAGCCGCACCAGCGCGTCGTAGATCGCCGAGTCGCCGTGCGGGTGGTAGTTGCCCATCACGTCGCCGACCACCCTGGCGCACTTGACGAAGCTGCGGTCCGGGCGGAAGCCGGAGTCGAACATCGAGTACAGCACCCGGCGGTGCACCGGCTTGAGACCGTCCTGCACCAGCGGCAACGCCCGGCCGACGATCACGCTCATGGCGTAGTTGATGTAGGAGTTCTGCATCTCCTGCTGGATGTCGACCGGCTCGGTGCGGTCGCCGCCAACCGGTGGCAGGGTCGTGTCAGTCACGAGCTGGCCTTCTCCTCACACATGCTGGTGTCACACATGCCTGCGTCACACATGCCTGGGTCACACATCAAGGAACTTCACGCCCTTGGCATTGCGGGTGATGAAGCTGCGCCGGGACTCCACATCCTCGCCCATCAGGATCGAGAACAGTTCGTCCGCGGTCGCCGCGTCGTCCAGGGTGACCTGCAGCAGCACCCGGTTGGCCGGGTCCATCGTGGTCTCCCACAGCTCCTTGGCGTTCATCTCGCCGAGACCCTTGTAGCGCTGCACGCCCTCTTCCTTGGGGAACCTCTTGCCGGCGGCGCGGCCGGCCTCGATCAGCCCGTCACGCTCACGTTCGGAGTAGGCGAACTCCGGCTCGGCGCCCCGACCACCCCACTTGATCTTGTATAGCGGCGGCTGGGCCAGGAACACGTGCCCATGCTCGACCAGCGGGCGCATGAACCGGAACAGCAAGGTCAGCAGCAGGGTGCGGATGTGCTGGCCGTCGACGTCGGCGTCGGCCATCAGCACCACCTTGTGGTAGCGCAGCCTGGCCAGGTCGAACTCGTCGTGGATGCCGGTGCCCAGTGCGGTGATGATCGCCTGGACCTCGGTGTTCTTCAGCACCCGGTCGATCCGGGCCTTCTCGACGTTGATGATCTTGCCGCGGATCGGCAGGATCGCCTGGAACATCGAGTCCCGCCCGGACTTCGCCGAGCCGCCCGCCGAGTCACCCTCGACGATGTAGACCTCGGAGCGGCGCGGGTCGGTGGAACGACAGTCGGCCAGCTTGCCCGGCAGCCCACCCAGGTCGCCAGCGGACTTGCGGCGCACCAGCTCGCGGGCCTTGCGGGCGGCCATCCGGGCCTGCGCGGACTGCACCGCCTTGTTAATGATGATCTTGGCCTCGGTGGGGTTGCGCTCGAACCAGTCGGCCAGCCACTCGTTGCTGACCCGCTGCACGAACGACTTGACCTCGGTGTTGCCCAGCTTGGTCTTGGTCTGGCCCTCGAACTGCGGCTCCTTGACCTTGACGCTGACGATCGCGGCCAGACCCTCGCGGATGTCGTCACCGGAGAGCGCGGTGTCCTTCTCTTTGAGCAGCTTCTTGTCCCGGGCATACCGGTTGACCGTGGAGGTCAGCGCGGCCCGGAACCCCTCCTCGTGGGTGCCGCCCTCGTGGGTGTTGATCGTGTTGGCGAAGGTGTAGACCGACTCGGAGTAACCCGAGTTCCACTGCATCGCCACCTCGACGCTGGCACCCTCACCCTCCGCGGTGTAGGCCACCAGCTTCTTGTGCAGCGGGTCTTTCGACTTGTTCAGGTGCGCGACGAAGTCTTCTAGCCCGTTCGGGTAGCAGAACGTGTACTCGATGATCTTCGCCACGTAGCCCTCGGCATCGGGCTCCTCCTCCTCTACCGCGTGTCCGTTGCGCTCGTCGTGCAGGACGATCGTGAGGCCCTTGTTCAGGAAGGCCATCTCCTGCAGACGCCGACGGATCGTCTCGGTGTTGTAGTCCGTGGTCTCCAGGATCGTCGAGTCAGGCCAGAAGGTGACGCTGGTGCCGGTGTCGCGCGAGCGCTCACCCTGCTCCAGTGGCCCTGGTTTGGAGTGCAGGTAGGTCTGCCGCCACACGTGACCCTTCTGCTTGATCTCCACCTCGACCCTGGTCGACAGCGCGTTCACGACCGAGACGCCGACGCCGTGCAGGCCCCCGGACACGGCGTAGGAGTTGCCGTCGAACTTCCCACCCGCGTGCAGGCGGGTCAACGCCAGCTCCACGCCCGACATCTTGAACTTCGGATGGATGTCGGTCGGAATGCCTCGGCCGTTGTCGACCACCCTGAGTCCGCCATCCTTCAGGATGGTGAGCGTGAACTTGTCGCAGTAGCCGGCCATCGCTTCGTCCACGGCGTTGTCGATCAGCTCCCAGACCAGCTGGTGCAGGCCACGCTCGCCAGTCGAGCCGATGTACATGCCAGGCCGCTTGCGTACCGCGTCGAGACCCTCCAGAACGGTGATCGACTCGGCGTTGTACTCGTACTTCTTCTCCGCCACGTGCAGCCTGTCTCCTCGGG
Source organism: Actinomycetota bacterium (assembly GCA_030852965.1). Classification (GTDB taxonomy): domain Bacteria; phylum Actinomycetota; class Actinomycetes; order Mycobacteriales; family Pseudonocardiaceae; genus Pseudonocardia. Next base: position 8,042 of record JALYVZ010000065.1, read on the forward strand.
GGGTACCCGTCCAGCCGGGCTGGCAGCTGAGCCAGAACGGTAGCCCTACCTGAGCAGGTCGTTTCGGGGCGACCCGCAGATGTTCCCATCATACCGGTGAGCACCGACAGGAACGCGGCTAGGACACCCCTGGAAGCTCCGCAGAGCGACGAACGCGGGCGAGTACGTACCGGACCGCCAGAACTGGGGTCGGGTACAAGGAAACGCGCCGTCACGTCGAGGCTGGATCGACGCTACGGCCTCGCCGCCCGTCCTCGGGCTGTTCTCCGCCCTAAGTGGTCGCGCCCGGAAGTCCGTCGGGGGTTGACGTGGTGCCTGAGGTGTGTGGTTCGGTGGATCAGAGGTCGGTGTGTGCCAGGTGCATTTCGCAGGCGCAGTCGAGTGCGTCCTGGGGGCTGCCGGCGAAGGTGCCGGTGGGCAGGACAGAGTCCCTGTAGCCGTTGTCGCTGGCGAGGTAGACCGCGAATCCCCAGCGTGCGGCGGACCCGCCGTAGCGCAGGCGCATCAGCGGCAGGACCTCGCCGTCTACCAACTCGCCGTCGACGTAGGCGAACGAGCCGCGGTAGCGAACCCTCACCTGCGCCAGTTGGGGCCAGCCGAGTCGGGCGTGGGCGCGTAGCCGCTAGGCCAGGGAGGTCTTGGTGGACTCGGGGATCGCGGGCACGAGGCCCATCGTGGCCCTCCCGGCGTGTCCGCCGGTCTGCACCCCGGTGTCCGATGCATCCTCCAGAGATCATTCGTCCTGATCTTCCCGGGGAGCGCTCGTGTCGGCCCTTCGTGCCTGCCAGATCACCTTGACCGCCTCGGAGCGGCATCGCCTCAAGAAGCTCGTTCGTACCCATACCGCCGCCCAACAGGACGCGGGCGCGGGCGAGCATCGTGCTGCTCGCGGCCCGCGCCCTGTCCAACAACCGGATCGCCGCCCGGTTGGGGATCGGGGTGGACACCGTGCGCAAGTGGCGGGACCGCTACGCCCTCGAGGGGCGCGACGGGCTGGGCGACCGGCCCCGGTCCGGGCGCCCGCCGAAGTTCACACCGGTGCAGGCCGCCGAGGTCAAGGCCCTGGCCTGCCAGCTACCCGCCGAGCACGAGGTGCCGTTGGCGGTGTGGAGCGCCCCGGAGCTGGCCAGCGAGGCCGTCGCTGCCGGCATCGTCGGCTCGGTCTCGGCGTCCACAGTGCGCCGCTGGCTGGCCGAGGACGCGATCAAGCCCTGGCAGCACCGATCCTGGATCTTCATCCGCGACCCCGACTTCCGAGCCAAGGCCGCCCGGGTGCTGGACCTCTACGCCCGCGTCTGGGAGGGCAGCCCCCTGTGCCCCGACGAGTACGTGATCTCCTCCGACGAGAAGACCTCCATCCAGGCCCGCTGTCGATGCCACCCCACCCTGGCACCAGGCAAGGCCCGCGCGATGCGGGTCAACCACGAGTACGAACGTGGCGGCGCGCTGGCCTACCTCGCCGCCTACGACGTCCACCGGGCCAAGATCTTCGGACAGTGCGCACCCACCACCGGGATCACCCCGTTCATGACCTTGGTCGAGCACGTCATGACACAACAGCCCTACGCCTCGGCCGAGCGCGTCTTCTGGGTCGTCGACAACGGCTCCTCCCACCGCGGCAAGGCCGCCATCAACCGGCTGGCCGAGCGCTTTCCCAACGCGGTCATGGTGCACACCCCGGTGCACGCGTCCTGGCTCAACCAGGTCGAGATCTTCTTCTCCATCCTCCAGCGCAAGGTCGTCTCCCCCAACGACTTCACCAACCTCGAGCAGGTCGAACGACGCCTCGCCGACTTCGAGCTGCGCTACAACGCCACAGCCCGACCCTTCCAATGGAAGTTCACCCCAACCGACCTCGACGACCACCTGGCCAGGATCAACCAGCACCAACAGCAGGCCGCCGCCCCTCCCATCCCACAGGCCGCGTGATCAACCCCCGACGGACTTCCGGGCGCGACCACTAAGCTGCCCCACCTCAGAGGGTGGCAGCACCACGGTGTGCGGAGACGATCTGCCACAGATGCAGGCGACGAACCGACCGGTGGGCGAGTCTATGTAGAGACACGCTGCGCCCCCCTTGGCCAGACGACGACGGTCGATCGTCCGCGCTTGCGGGCGTAGTCGACAGCATCCGCTGTGCCGGATGCCGACGAGCCATCCCACACCGCAAGAAGAAGATCACAATGGTCGACGAGATACCGGCTTGCGGCGAGATAGGCAGGGCCCCCGGACGTGTCGAAATCCAAGGTGACGGTCGAAGTCGCAGCGTTGAGGTACGCGTCGCAACGCCGCCGACTGATTGGATCAGCGATATTCGAGAAATAGTCCTTCGCCGGAATAATCACCTCGAGAGCGCCTCCGAGGTCGAGAACGGCATCGGCGAACACCTGGTCGGCGCCGCGAGCAAGGCACGTCATCCCGACCAGGCCGTTCGCGCGGGGGCGAAGCACATTGACGATTTCGCGGTGAACGACTTCCGCAGATCGGTCGGTAAGATTTGAATGGCCGGTAACGCCGACGACCGCCATGCAAGATTCCTTCGACCGCCATGCAAGATTCCTTCCGCCAGCCCAGGTGAAAACACAGCCCAGGTGAAAACACAGCCTAGCAATCCGCGCAGACCCGGGCTTGCGCGCGCCCGGTAGTCTTCGGCCATGAACGTCGAGGTGCGGAACACGCACGTGGTGAACCGACCTTCCACCGGTGAGCGGATCCGGGCGAGGCGCGAGGCGAGGGGGATGACACGCCCGGTTCTCGCCGGGCTTGTCGGACGAAGCGCCGACTGGCTCAAGAAGATCGAGAACGGTGACCGCCCTCTCAACTCCTTAAATCTGTTGATCGCGCTGGCCCGTAGTCTCGGCATCGCCGACCTTTCCGAACTTGCAGGAAATGATTTCGAAGCGCCGGTCCAAGCGTGGAAAAACGACGTCCACCACGCCGTTCCAGCGATTCGTCTCGCGATGCGCGCCGTCTCCTTTGGACAATTATCCGTGAACACAGTGGTTACGAACACAGTGGTTACGAACACAGACCTGCCGGTCCTCGCCGCCGACGACCTGGATCGCCAGGTCAAGCAGCTGTGGCTGCTGTGGCACAGGTCTCCCATGCAGCGTTCAGAGGTGGGCCGCTCCCTTCCTACTCTCATCCGACAGGCTCATGCGTCGATTCGCGCCACCGACGGTATCGAGAGACGTCATTCGCGGTCCGCCGCGGCAGACCTCTACCGCCTGGTGCAGCGGCTGCTCGCCCATATCTGCGAGCCCGAACTCCACTCCTTGGCGGTCGAGCGAGGCCGGGCGTTGTCCGAGGAGGCTGATAGCCCGATGTCGTTGGCCCTGGCGGCCTGGGCATCTTCGGTGGGGCTTTGTGCGAGTGGGTACTACGCCGAAGCAGCACACCTCGCCGACCGCGGCGCCGACGCGCTGCTGGCCGTGTGCGGAGACGACCTCACCGCAGCGGCGATGGGGACGATCGGCGCGCTTCATCTCGAAGCCGCGGCAGCCCATGGATTTGCGGGCCGCGAGGGCGACGCCTACCGCGATCTCGATGCCGCGGCTGCAGTAGCCGAGCGCATGCCCAGCGGGGCCTGGCATCTCCCGTCGGCGTTCGACCGGAGGAACGTGGAGATCCTCGCCGTCATCGTTGCCGTCAGTCTGCGTCGCAGCGGCGAAGCCATCGCCCGAGCGCACAAGATCGATCTGTCCGGCACCACATCGGTGGTACGCCGATCGCGTCTACTGCTGGAACGCGCGCAGGCTCACGCGAACCGACGGGAGTTGAAGGACGCGGTGCACAGTCTCGATGCGGCCGCGCGGACCTCACCGGAGGCAGTCGCGTTGATCCCATGGGCTCGGACGTTGGCAGACGAGCTGGCCGAACAGGCACCCCAGGCAGTCCGAGCTGAGGCGAGACGCCTCAAGTCGAGGCTGACGACGATCAGTTGACCGAAGGTGGGGACAAACTGTCCCCCTCCAACCGTGCGGTCGGGCGGATGCTGAACCGGTGCCGACGAGCAACCGACCCAGCGCACAGCTCCGCCTCCACCGCAACGATCGCTCCATAGTCAACGTTCTTCGGGATGGTCGCATCGGTCCCCCGCATGCGTGTTCACGGCGGTCTGGCGGGCGCTGCCGTGGCCACGGCGCCAGACCGAGGACACAACCGGCGGATCTCGCCGGTCAGCTCCCAAGCCATGATCCACACCCCCAGTGTTGGCCGGACTGACGGGCATCCAGAGCTGCTGGCTAACGGTCGGTGTCGTGGAAACCCGGCCGTTAGCCAGCGACCAACGAAGACCCGCGCCAACCGGGAGAGCAACCGTGGCGGCCTCACCAAGGCTCGGCACCCAAGCCCGGCCCCCACCGGCCAGAGATCTTCGCCGAGGTTGCATGTGTGGCCGCCAGGCTGGCGATCTGCTCGCCGAGGCCGCGGCGTGTTCGAGCTGATCGCGATCAACCCACTACCGAGAGTCGGACATCCATCATGGACACCGGACACACCGCGGACGGCGCTGAGCGGGCGGGCGGAGACCTGGCGGGGTGATCGTGGCGGCCGCGCAGTTGTTGGTCCAGTACAGCGACAAGGGGTGGCTGGTGCTGCTGGAGGAGCACGTCCCGGATCGCACGGGGCACTGCGCGGGATCGGGATGTCGAGGTCCGGTGTGGCCGTGCGTGTTGTGGGTGATCGCTCGTCACGCGGAGGAACTGGCCGCCCGGCCGCTGCGCGCGGTGATCGAGCGGGAACCGCCCCGAAGGCGACGGGGTGGCACCGAAATCCCGGAAAACGCCGACCCCGGCAAGCACGCCCAGGACGACGACAACAAGGCAAGACGTAACCCAGACACTCGACTGGGTGGCCGTCACGGTAGCGGTGCCGCGCGAAAGCTTCATCCCGGATCTGGTCTGGCGCCATGACCAGGAACGTGCGGGTCACGACATGGTCCCGGTCGACCGGCACACCGACCCCGACGAGTGGGCGGCCATGGTGGCCGCCGACGAGCCGATCTACACCCACGTGGACAACGGGCACCCGGCTGTCGACGGCACCGGCTTCGAGGTCACGTCGTCGTGCTCGGACCGCCGGGTGGTCCGGTCGATGCTGGAGCTTCTCGCACCCGCGCCAGGGGATCGAGTGTTGGAGATCGGGTACCGGTACCGGGTGGAACGCCGCGCTGCTGGCCGAGGCGGGCACGATCGTGACCAGCATCGAGATCGACGCCGCCCTGGCGGCGACCGCGCGGGACACGCTGCAACGGTGGGGCTACCCGTCGGTCACGGTGATCACCGGCGACGGGGCCGAAGGCGCAGAGTGGGGCTCCCGATTTGACCGGGTCATCGTCACCGTCGGCACCCGGGAGATCCCCTGGTCCTGGGTTGAACAGACCCGTGTCGGCGGCCGGATCGTCGCCCCACTCAACGGCGACTGATACCCGCCGGGGCTGGCTGTGCTGAACCGCACCGAGCAGGGAGCAGCCGGCAGACTGGCTGGCCCGGCTGAATTCATGCGCATGCGCTCACAGGCCCGTTCGCGTGCGGTACCCGACGGGCTCGACCTGGTCCCCGAACACACTGCCATCATCGAGGTGCACCCGTTCTACCTGATGACCGGCGACCGCAACGCCGCCGTGGCGATCGACCAACGCACCTCGGACATCAAGTTCACCTGGCACTCGCCGGACGACAGCGCCGACGGGGTGCTTTGGCTGTACGGCCCACAATCCTGGGCCACGATCTCCTCGGCCGGTGGCAAACCATACGAGGTTGAGCAGTCCGGCCCGCGACACCTGGTCGACGAGGTACTCGCGGCGTACCGGTGGTGGCAGGACGCCGGTGAGCCAATGATTGAGGACTGGCTGGTGACCGTCACACCCGAGGGCCAGAGGATCGAGCTGAGTCGCCTCCGGATCGCGGGCTCGCGCTCATCAAGTGCGAGCGCTCAGCCGTAGGTGTCGCGGGGGCCACGGCCGCGGACCGTGCGCGGGCCCTTGCGCCAGCTCGGCGCGGCCGGGCCCTGCACCGCCGCGGAAATCGAGGTGTAGCCGGCGCCAGTCGGCGCGCCAAAGCGATCTCTTAACTCTATCCGTGATAAAATCACAGTCATGGTTAACGACCATGTCGAGCGCGTGCGCACAGCGATGCTCCCACTCTGCGAGCCGCTGCACGACGTCTTCTCCTGGGCCGATCAGTTGCGGCGCGAACGGCTACCCGAGTTCGAAGGAGACCCCAACTACCGGTGGCACGCAACCCACACAGTGCGAGCGTTCGCCCACCTGCGTCTCGACCACATCCGCGCTGACCTCGGCACCTGGAGGCTGTCAGGTAATCACGCCCGGAACGGCGAACTGTGGCTAACCAATGGCAACTATCGTGCGCGCGTGCTGCACGCCCTGAACGATCACGACGTGCCTCCTCCTGGCTCAAACCGGGCACGCCAGGCGTTCTACCGCAACCCGCCCCTGGCCGGGCGACTGCCACTGTTCGGCGAGCCCGACGACAGGCTGCTCGTGTTGTGGCGGATCAACTTCGAGACCGCCGCGCCGTGCTTTCGCGTCGTTCGCCCGATCGGTGACTGGAACTGGAAGTGGGGTTCGCACCAGGACGTGGACCTCAACTTCGTGCTGCCTCAGACGTCTGATGAACTTGCGGGACTGAGGTTCGACCCAACCGATGAGGACCTGGGACTTGAGTTGCCTCCCAACGACGAGGAAGAGGGCGAGGAAGGTGCTGGCGGCATCACCGGGTGAGCGGCTGCGAACTCTCCGGGAGCTACTGGGTCTGACCCAGGAGCAGCTCGCCGTGGCCTCGGGCGTAGCACAGTCGTGGATCTCCCAGGTTGAGACCGCCACCCGGGACGCGACCGATGACGGGCTGCGCGCAATCGCAGCGGCGACCGACACTCCGTTGCGGTTCTTCGACGTCCAGCCGAGCACCGTGCCGCTCGACTCGCTGCGCTTCCGGAAGACCTCAACTGCAAGCAAGATCATGACTCGTCGGGTGCACGCCTTCTACAGCGAGAGCTACCGCGTCACCGAGACCCTGCTCAACGCCGAGAACTACCCGACGCCACCGCTACCGTTCGCCAGTGCGGCCACCCTCACGCAGGACGACATCGAGGACCTGGCCAACCAGACCCGAGAGGCGCTCCGGTTGGCTCCCGACAAGCCGATCCCGCACCTCACGCGGGTGTTGGAACGGGCTGGTGTCACGGTTGCCCCCCTGGTACTCACTGATGACCCAGACGAGCCACCAGCAGCCGGCGGCCACTTCGGGGTCTCTTACTGGGGCGGACTCGGCGCCCCGGCACTCATCGGCTACTTCCCCGGCAGCCACGGAGACCGCGAGCGATACACCCTCGCCCACGAGGTTGGCCACCTCGTCCTGCACACCTTCCGCCCCCGCACAGCCGATCCAGAAGCCGAAGCCAACAGGTTCGCCGCCGCGCTGCTCGTGCCCAGAGAACGCGCGGAGGCTGACATCTCCGAGCGGCTGTCGCTGACCGAGTACGCACGGTTGAAAGCCACGTGGGGCGTCTCCATGCAAGCACTGATCATGCGCGGGGCAGCCCTCGGTCTGATCGGCGACACTCGAAAGCGATCGCTGTTCGTACAGCTGTCCTCGAAGGGATGGCGCAAGAACGAGCCGGTCGAGGTCGGCCACGAGACACCGCTCTTGTTGTGGACACTGCTGACCCGCCGCTACGGCCCACGCCCCTATCGACCGGCAGCGGAAGACCTCGCCATCCACACGACCGTGCTGCGCTCGATCGCGCCCGCGCATCGCAGCGGCGGAAACTCAGGTACGGGGATGGCTTCGATCCACAGCATCAGCCGGTGACGACCACCGCGCCCGGTTACGGCCGGCCATGACGTGCGTCCGGCGGGGTGTCAGCCGTAGGTGTCGCGGGGGCCCCGGCCACGGACCGTACGCGGGCCCTTGCGCCAACTCGGGGCGGTCGGGCCCTGCACCTTGAGCCGCTTCACCACGCCGTCGCCGACCCCGGCGGCGATCCGGGCCAGCAGGTGGCGCTGCAGGGTGCGCAGCTGGGTGGCCCAGGCCGTCGAGCTGGCGGTCACCGTGAGCTCACCCTTGTGCAGGCTGACCGGGGTCGCGTGCTCGGCGATGTCGGCGCCGACCAGGCTCTCCCATCGCCCGAACACCGCCGCCTCGGTCAGCGGCGCGCGCCAGCCGCGCTCGCTCACCAGTTTGTCGGCCAGCCGACCCAGGGGTTGTGGGTCGCGGTCGTCCTCGCGGGCACCCGACCAGCGGCGCCGGTTGCGCCGGTTGGCACCCCCCGTCCGCCGCCTCCGGCCGGAGACCTCACCGGGGCCGCGT
>JALYVZ010000002.1 GCA_030852965.1 Actinomycetota bacterium
GCCCCGTCGACCGCCACGCCGGCGGCACCCCGAGGGTCCGGCGCGACAGCAGGTCTGTCTACCGCGGACGCGTCCACGCCGAGCTCGCCGAGTTCGGACCTGCCGCCGGCCGCCGTGCGGGTCGACCTGGAGGTGCAGCCCCGGGCGGTCGGCGCGGACCTGGCGACCGAAGCGGTGTCGTCCTACGGCTGCCCACCCGGGATGGCCGGCGTGGACCAGCCTGCGCGAAACGCCACCGGCTTCTGCTCGGCTGAGCTGCAGCCGGCGCTGGACGCGGTGCTCAGCACCGGGCTGACGCCCGACCAGGCGGCGGCCGCGGTGGAGCCGATCCTGTGGCGACAGCTGCCAGCCATCCCACTGTTCCAGTTGGTCACGACGTTGGCCAGTACCCCGGACGGCGATCGGGCCACCGGCAACATCGCCCCCGGGCCGTTGCTGATCGGGCCGCTGGGGACCGCCGCCACCTGGCACCCACTCAACGGCTGACTGGTCCTTACGAGCGTCCGTCGGCGCCTTCGTTCGCGATTGTGAACAACCGCGACGAATCTGCCTCGCGCCGCGTTGCCGTGAGGAACGATCACCTCGTCATGCCCCGGATGTTCTGACGTCGACGACAGGGGATCGAGTTGCTGTCTCAAGGGGTACAGGTGCTGAGAAGGAGCGCAGCCAGGCGGCCGTTGCGGCGACGACCGTGGGGGCTCGTCCTCGCAGGTCTCCTCGTCGGCGCGGGCACGGCGGTCGCTGACGGCCTACCAAGCTGCCTCGACCACACGTGGTACGGCAACGATGGCACTATTGCGGTGCGCACCTCGCCTGATGGCACGGTGGCTTGGGGCGTGAAGGACTTCGTGGACAACTCCGGGGTCTGGGACGTCAAGGTGTTCGTCGGCAAGACGCTCTTCGACTGGAAGAAGGCGAAGCCGTACAACCCACACGGGAGTATCCGCCAAGCCACGCGCCCAGTGGCTCTATCGTGAGTTTCGATATCGAGCACGTCGACTCGAAAGGACACGGTTCTCACAGTGTGCCAAACGGCTGTGTCGTCCCGTGACGTCGCCAAAGCGCTGGCCCAGCGTCTGAACGAGGTCGCCCCTGATGGTGTCACCGTGCGCTCGGCGACGGAGGTCGAAGTCGTCTTTGGTGGCCGGGTGGTTGGCGGCTCCAGCGCCGCGGCGATCCTCGACCATGACGGACCGGGCCTACCCGAGGAACGAGTGGGTACCGTCGCCGCGGCGGTCCTGTCTGCGGTGCAGGACGAGATCTGCGAAGCCCTCGCGCAGCCGTGGCCCGTCGAGAACGGACGGATGCTCAATCCTGACGCTCGACAGAGCGGCGGGCATGTCGAGATGTGGTTCGGCGACGAATCGACCGACGCCCTCCGGCTGCGGCCCTTGGACATCGCGCTCTGACCACCGAATGCCATTCCTGCTCGCCGGGTTTACGTTGTGAGCATGGCGCTGCGCAACTACCTGGCTGGCGAGGTCGCCGAGGACTTTGCCGGCGGCCTGTCGTCCCGGCGGGAGGCGTTGCGCAGGCTGGGATTGCTCGGGCTCGGAGTCGGGGCCGCGGCGTCCCTGCTGGCTGCCTGCGGTCAGCCCTCGGACTCGTCCGCCGGTGCTGCCGGTACTGCCGGTGCGCCGCCCGGTCGGGGTCCGAACACGCCGAGGGGTACCGACATCCGGTTCGCCGGTCCGGCCGGGCAGCTGCGCGGGGCGTGGGCAGCTCCGGCGAAGTCGGCTGGGCTTCCGAAGGCCGGGGTGCTGGTGGTGCACGAGAACAAGGGCCTCACCGAGCACTTCTACGACCTGGTGGGCCGGTTCGCCGGGGTCGGCTACGGGGCGCTGTGCGTGGACCTGCTGTCCGCTCAGGGCGGCACCGCCGCACTCACCGACCCGGCGCAGCCTCCGGCGGTACTGGCCGCTGCTCCGGACGAGGCGCTGCTGGCCGACCTGCGGTCGGGTATCTCCGAGCTGGCCCGCAGGGTTCCGGGTCGCAAGATCGGGGCGGTCGGGTTCTGTTTCGGCGGGGGTATGGTCTGGCGACTGCTGGCCGCCGGGGAGGCCCGACTGGCAGCCGCCGTGCCGTTCTACGGCCCGGCCCCCGAACGTCCGGACTTCTCTCGGGCCAAGGCTGCGGTGCTGGCCCTCTACGGGCAGAAGGACTTGCGGGTGAACGAGACTCAGGACGCGGCCGATGCGGCGATGTTGCACGCCAACCTGGTGCATCTCTCGACGGTCTACCCTGGCGCGGACCACGCGTTCTTCAACGACTCCGGGCCGCGCTACGACCCGGTTGCCGCCGCCAACGCCTGGCAGGCCACGATCGACTGGCTCGGCCGCTACCTGTGAGCCGCTGGCGGCCGGTCGGCGTGGATAATGCGGCATCCGCGTGTCACGTCCGGAGGTCGCAGTGATGAGCAAGCTGTCCGCCGCGGTGGTTGCGGTCACCGTGGTGGTTGCGGTCACCGCCTGCGGAACCGGTCCCGGTCCGGCCGGCGACACCGGTGATCGGCGCCAGAACCTCGACCCGGGGGTACTCGGCGCCGCCGACAGCACGTTCAGCCGGCCGAAGGTGGCCGACATCGGTGACGTCGCCGTCACCGCCGAGGAAAGCTTCCAGGACTACAACAACAACACCGGCGCGGCGAACAGCCAGGCCAACGCCTACTTCTACCAGCTGTGGACGCCGTCGCCCTACTTCGTGGACGCCGACTTCAGCATCAAGCTGGACCGTGACTACATGGAGTCGGTCACTGTCAAGTCCACCAACCCGCAGGTCGTGGAGTGGAAGTGGCGGCCCGAAGCGGTGTGGTCCGACGGCGCACCGGTGGGCTGCAAGGACATGTACCTGCTCTACCTGGCCGCGCGCAGCCCGGCCAAGGACGGCGCCGCGCAGGTGTTCGACTCCTCGCCCAACGGCTACGACCAGATATCGCAGCTGAACTGCACCCCGGACGGCAAGACGGTCACCGCCACGTTCTCCACCCCGTACGCCGACTATCGGGGGCTGTGGTCCTCGCCCGGCCAGTCCGGCTCGCAGCTGCTGCCGGCGCACATCCTGGAGCAGCTCACCGGCATTCCGGACATCACCAAGGTGGCCGTGGACAAGGACACCCCGGAGGCGCGCAGGGCCGGCCAGTTCTACACCAAGGCGTGGAACAACTTCGACCCTGCCGTCGGGCTGAGCGCCGGGCCGTACCAGATCCAGAGCGCCATCCGCAACCAGCAGATCGTCCTGGTGCGCAACCCGAGGTGGTGGGGCAATCCCGGCGGCCCGGCGAAGATCACCGGGACGGCCGTCGCGGACTCCCAGTCGGCGGTGCAGAAGCTGCTGAACAAGGAGGTCCAGGTCATCCAGCAGCAGGCCGACCCGGCGATCGCCGAGCAGGTCCGGGCCGGTGGCGACTTCACCGTGTTCGCCCGCGGTGGCCAGACCTACGAGCACATCGACTTCAACATGGCCCGACCGCTGTTCCGGGACCACCCGGAGCTGCGCAAGGCGGTCGCGGCCTGCGTCAACCGCCAGGACATCGTCGACAAGCTGGTGCGCGGGGTGGACCCCGCAGCCAAGCCGCTGGGCAGCTTCCTGCTCAACCCCAACGAGGACGGCTACGTCGACCACTACGCCGGGGTCGGCACCGGCGACGTGACGGGTGCCAAGGCCATGATGGAGGCTGCCGGCTGGGCGCTCGGTCCGGACGGGGTCTACGCCAAGGGCGCCCAGCGGGCCAGCTTCAAGATCGGACACAAGCTGGTCGACCGACGCAACCAGACCGTCCAGCTGATCGCCGGCAGCTGCCGGCCGGCCGGCATCGAGGTGATCGACGACGGCGAGGAGGCGTTCAACGACCAGCGGCTGCCCGCCGGTGACTTCGACGCCGCGCTGTTCGCCTGGGTCGGCTCGTCGACCAAGTCCAGCTCGGTGCCGAACTACGAGAGCAGAGCCAAAGGTGGCGCGGCAAACTACAACGACTACAGCAACCCACAGGTCGACGAGCTGTTGGCCAAGTCCAACACTCAGCTCGACTTTGCCCAGCGGCTGGCCACGCTCAACCAGGCGGACCAGTTGATGGCCCAGGACATGCACAGCCTGCCGCTGTTCCAGCTGGTCGACTTCGCCGCCGCCGACCGGTCGATCGGTCCGATCGGCTACCTGAGCACCGGTGGTGCGTTGTGGAACGCGTTCGCCTGGCAGAAGCGTTAGTCCGGTGTTGAGGTTCGCGGCGCGGCGGATGATGATCGCCGTTCCGTTGCTGGTCGCGGCCTCGTTCCTGTGCTTCGCGCTCACCACGGCGATGGGCGACCCACTGGCCGACTGGAAGCTGCAGCGCCCGAGGGATCCGGCTGAGGTGGCCGCCCAGTACCAGAAGATCGGCTACGACCGGCCGATCGTGGCGCGCTACCTGGACTGGGCCGGCGGCTTTGTCACCGGGGATTGGAAGACCACGGTGACCCCGGGCAACGGCACCGTCGAGGTACGCCCGGAGATCGGTCGGGCGCTGGGAGTGACGCTGCGGCTGGTGCTGGTCGCCGAGATCCTGGCGCTGCTGATCGGGATGGCGGTCGGGGTGCTCGGCGCGGTGCGCCAGTACTCGACGTTCGACTATGCCGCCACCGGGGTGGCGTTCGTGCTGTTCTCGATGCCGTTGTTCTGCGTCGCAGTGATCCTCAAGTACGGCGGGATCGAGCTGAACAACTGGCTGGAGAGCATCGGCCTTGGCCGTTGGATCGTGACCGCCGGCCCGCCGCCAGGGGGCTTCTCCGGCGGGTTCGGCTCGCTGGTCTACCAGTACACCGGCACGTTCCTGCTGCCGGTGCTGTGCCTGGTGTCGATCCAGTTCGCGCTCTACAGCCGATTCCAGCGGGCCTCCATGCTGGATGTGCTTGGCGCGGACTACGTGCGCACCGCCCGCGCCAAGGGGCTCACACCGTCCCGGGTGGTGGTGCGGCACGCGCTGCGCAACGGGCTGATCCCGGTGGCCACGGTGTTCGCGCTGAACCTGGGTGCGGTGATCGGCGGCGCGGTGATCACCGAGACGGTGTTCGGGTGGCGCGGCATGGGCTTCCTGATCGTGGACGCGATCACCAAGAAGGAACCGTGGATGGTGCAGGGCTGGATGATGGTCACCGCCGTGGTGATCATCATGTTCAACCTGCTGGCCGACCTGGTGTACGCCTACCTCGACCCGAGGATTCGCCTTGGCTGACGTCTTCAACCCGGTGACGGCCACCCCGATCGGATTCACGGATGTGCGGCCCCGTTCCGGATGGGCGCTGGTAGCGCGCCGGTTCCTGCGGCACCGGGCGGCGGTGGCCGGATCGGTGCTGTTCGTCGGCCTCCTGCTGTTCGCGTTCGCCGGCCCGTTGGTCTGGACCGCGAGCTTGGAGCCCGGGCTGGACCCCAAGGCTCCGCCCGGCCCGAGCCACCCGCTCGGTACCGACCGGATCGGCCACGACATGCTGGCCAGCGTGATCTCCGGCACCCGGTTCTCACTGCAGATCGCGCTCGTGGTGGCTCTGGTGGCCACGGTGCTCGGGGTGATGCTTGGCGCACTGGCCGGCTATCTGCGCGGCTGGGTGGACAGCGCGGTGAGCCGGTTGGTCGACCTGCTGTTGTGCATTCCGTCGCTGGTGGTTATCGCCGTGCTGGCCCGCAGCACGTTCACCCTCGCGCCCTCAGCTCGCGACGGTGGCAACTGGCTGACCGTGGCGCTGATCCTGGCCCTGTTCACCGCGTGGTTCGTGATCGCCCGCACCATCCGGGGCATGGTGCTCTCGCTGCGGGAGAAGGAGTTCGTCGAGGCCGCCCGAGCACTCGGGGCATCCACGCCGCGAATCGTGTTCCGGCACATTTTGCCGAACACCGTGGACGTGATCATCGTCAATGCGACGGTGACGGTGGCCCAGGCAGTGCTGCTGGAGTCGGCGCTGTCGTTCCTGAAGCTCGGCGTGCAGCGGCCGAGTGCCTCGCTCGGCTTGCTGATCAACGAGAACCGCAACGAGATCGCCACGTTGCCCTGGCTGTTCTGGTTTCCGTTCCTGTTCATCGTGCTGATCTCGCTCTCGGTCAACTTCATCGGCGACGGCCTTCGCGACGCGTTCGACCCCCGGCAGAAGCGGGTCCGGGCCTGATGCCCGCGAACCGGGGGTGAGGAACATCGCAGCGACCTGGAGCGGCCTCAGCGGGGAGGCGAGCCTTTGCCACAGCTGCTGAAGGTCGAGAACCTGGCGGTGGACTTCGGCACCGAGGACGGCGTGGTGCGCGCGGTGCGCGGAGTGTCGCTCGAGCTGAATGCCGGCGAGGTCCTCGGCGTGGTGGGGGAGTCCGGCTGCGGCAAGTCGGTGACGGCGGCGGCCCTGATGGGCCTGCTCCCGCGCACCGCCACGGTCACCGGCTCGATCCGGTTCGCCGAGCGGGAGCTGGTCGACCGCCCGGAGTCGGAGCTTCGCAAGCTGCGCGGAAACCGCCTCGGCATGATCTTCCAGGACCCGATGACCTCGCTGAACCCGGTGTACACCGTGGGTTGGCAGCTCGCCGAGGCCTACCGCGCGCATCACCACGAGGTGACCAGGAGACGCGCACTCACCGTGGCCATTGAGGCGCTGGCTCGGGTGGGAATTCCGCAGCCGAGCCTGCGCGCCGGCGCCTACCCGCACGAGTTCTCCGGCGGCATGCGCCAGCGCGCGATGATCGCGATGGCGATCATCAACGACCCTGCGCTGATCATCGCCGACGAGCCGACCACGGCGTTGGACGTCACCGTGCAGGCCCAGATCCTGGAGACGCTGCGGTCGGTGGCCAAGGCCAGCCGTGCGGCGATCATGCTGATCACCCATGACCTGGGTGTGGTGGCCGGGATGGCCGACCGGGTACAGGTGATGTACGGCGGGACCGTGGTGGAGACAGCAGAGACGGTCCGCCTGTTCGCGCACCCCCGGATGCCCTACACCGTCGGACTGCTCGGCTCGGTGCCCGACCCGACGCACCTGGGCCGTCCCCTGACCCCGATCCCGGGCGCGCCGCCGTCGCCGCTGCACCAGCCGCACGGGTGCACGTTCGGCCCGCGCTGCCCGCTGGTGGAGCCGGAGTGCCTGCGGCGGGAACCGGCGCTGGTCCCGGTGGACGTCCTGAGTCATCGAGCGCGTTGCCGCCGCTGGGAGCAGTTGGCCGGAGATCGCCCGGCGGCCGAGCTGTTCGCACGGTCCGAGGTGGGCGCCGGGCTGGATCCTGAGCTGGATGCAGCGCCGGCCACCGGGGCGCCCGATGGCTGATCAGTCAACCGGGGCCGGCCCACTGCTCGTGGTGCGGAACCTGGTCAAGGACTTCCCGGTGCGTGGCGGCGGGATCATGCCGCGCACCGTGGGCCACGTTCGCGCGGTGTGCGGGGTGTCGCTGGAGCTTCGGCCGGGTGAGACGTTGGGGCTGGTCGGCGAGTCCGGGTGCGGGAAGTCCACGGTGGGCCGCAGCATCCTGCGGCTGCACGAGCCGACTTCAGGGTCGATTCGGTTCGCCGGCGAGGAGCTCATTGGGCTCGGTGCCCGGCGGATGCGGGAGGTACGGCGCGATCTGCAGATTGTCTTCCAGGACCCCTACGCCTCACTCAACCCGCGCTGGACGGTGAACCGGATCGTCGGCGAGCCGTTCGAGATCCACCGGAAGACCGAGACCGGCTCCGGTGATGCGCAGGCCAGGGTGGACGAGCTGCTGCGGACGGTCGGGTTGAGCCCGGAGCACCGCAACCGCTACCCGCACGAGTTCTCCGGCGGCCAGCGCCAGCGGATCGGGATCGCCCGTGCGCTGGCGCTGCGGCCGAAGATGGTGGTGCTGGACGAGCCGGTGTCGGCGCTGGACGTCTCGGTGCAGGCCGGCGTGGTGAACCTGCTCGCCGAGCTGCGCGAGAAGTTCGGGTTGGCCTACCTGTTCATCGCCCACAACCTGTCGGTGGTGCGGCACATCTCCGACCGGGTGGCGGTGATGTACCTGGGCAAGATCGTCGAGGTCGGCGGCCGCGACGAGATCTACACCGGCGCCCGCCATCCGTACACCCAGGCGCTGCTGTCCGCCGCACCGCTGCCGGATCCGTTGGCCGAGCGGGCCCGCCGCCGGATCGTGCTCACCGGTGAGGTGCCCAGCCCGGTGGATCCGCCGTCCGGCTGCCGGTTCCGCACCCGCTGCTGGAAGGCCCAGTCGATCTGCGCGGCCGAGGAGCCGCCGCTGGTGGCCCAGGACTCGCCCAAGCACCTGGCCGCCTGCCACTTCCCCGAGCCGTCGTAGCACCCACCCGACTATGCCGCTTGGCTCCGCCGCCGGCCCAGCCGCCTGCCGCCGGCCGGCGCGTCACTTGGTGTGATCCACGTCTCGGTGGAAAACCGGACGGGAGATGACCGCTTTCGCCCCGAAACGGGGATCACCGGAGGCGAATTTCGCCATTCCGCCACCGCGCGCGGTCCGGATCACCGATCCTCGCATGATGCGCATCGAACAGTGCTGCGGCGCCAGGACGGCGTGATCACCATGTGGCAGGCCACCGCGGCCGGCCTGACTTCACGCGGAGTGCGGCACCGGGTGGCGAGCGGGCGTTGGGAACGGTTGCACCCGAGGGTGTACCGGGTGACCGACCGGCGGCTCTCTGACCGGGCCAGGCTGCGGGCGGCGGTGCTGTGGGCCGGCCCTCGCGCTGCGGTCACCGGGCTCGCCGCCGCATGGTGGCTCGGACTGGTGAATGACTGCCCGGACGTGATCGAGATCACCGTGGCGCGTGCTCGTCAACCCGGCTGTCAGCCCGGGATCCGGGTGCGGCGGCGGTCGCTGGCCGAGGTCGATCTGATGCTCGTGCGCTGGGTATGGGTCACCGACGCCCCTCACCGTGATCGAGGCTGCGGTGGCTCTCGGTCCGGGTGGTGCCGAACTGCTCGACCGTGCGCTGCAGCGACGGACCAGTTTCGACGCGGTCTACCGCGCGCACTGCCGCAACCTGGGCCGCCGGGGCGCGCCGGCCGCGGCCGCGCTCCTCGCCGCCGCTGCCGACCGTGCTGCCTCAGGTGCGGAGCGAGTGCTCGTGCGGCTGCTCCGTGACGCCGGCATCTCCGGGTGGCGCCTTGGGTATGTGGCTGCGGGCGCAGTGTTGGACCTGGCATTCCCCGAGGCCCGGGTCGCGGTCGAAGTGGACGGCTGGGCTTGGCACGCCGGCGCGGACCGTTTCCGTGCCGACCGTCGACGACAGAACGCCGTGGTCCTCGCCGGCTGGACGGTGCTCCGGTTCACCTGGGACGACCTCATGAACCGTCCGGACAATGTGCTGACCCAGATCCGGGCGTCGCTGGCCGGCGTCCGCCGCACCGCATGATCCGCATTCTGGTGTGTGAACGGACGTCCGAAG
The DNA here is from genome assembly GCA_030852965.1 of Actinomycetota bacterium. Classification (GTDB taxonomy): domain Bacteria; phylum Actinomycetota; class Actinomycetes; order Mycobacteriales; family Pseudonocardiaceae; genus Pseudonocardia. The sequence goes on from JALYVZ010000002.1 coordinate 9,380, forward strand.
TCCGATTCTCCACCGAAACGTGGATCACTGCAGCGGGCGGGCGGGCGGCTGGGGCGGGTCACCCTCGGGCTGGGTGGGTTGGGCTGGTGTCGCTGGGACGCGCACTCGACGACCAAGCACGGTGCGTACCCTGCGGTGGTGGCACCCACCGCTGCGCGCCGGCTGCTTCTGGCGCACTCGCATCCCGACGACGAGTCGATCACCACCGGCGGCACCATCGCCCGCTATGCCGCCGCCCCGGACACCCATGTGACCTTGGTCACCTGCACTCTCGGTGAAGAGGGCGAGGTGATGTGCCCGGAGCTGGCCGGTCTGGCGGTCGGCGAGGCCGACCAGCTCGGTGGCTACCGGGTGGCCGAGCTGATCGCGGCCGGCGCCGCGCTCGGCCTGCGTGACCAGCGGTTTCTCGGCGGCGTCGGGCGCTGGCGGGACAGCGGAATGGCCACCGGGCACGGCATACTCGCGGCGGTCATCGACGCGGCGGCGCCCGAATCGCTGCACCCTCGGGCGTTTGCCGCCGCCGGCCGCGCCGACCAGATCGCCGAGCTCGCCGCGATCATGGACGAGGTGCGGCCGCAGGTGGTGATCGGGTACGACCCGCTGGGCGGCTACGGCCACCCCGACCACGTGCGCGCCCACGAGATCACCATGGCGGCGGCGGCGGAGGCGTCCAGTGTGTGCAAGGTCTACTGGACGGTGGCCCCCCGCTTCGACGTGCAGGCCGGGCTGGCCGAGCTGGCCGAGCTGGACGGGTTGCCCTGGCGGGTGGCCGAGCTCGACGAGTTGGCCTGTGTCCCGGACGCCTCGGTGACCACCCGCGTCGACGTGCGTGAACAGCTCCCGGCGAAGCTGGCCGCGCTGCGCGCGCACGCCACCCAGCTCACCGTGTGGCAGAGCGGCGCGCACGCCGCGTTCGCGCTGACCAACGAGATCGCCCAGCCGGTGCCGGCCACCGAGTGCTACACGCTGGTCGGGGCCGCCCGGTCGGTGCGCGCGCACGAGACCGAGACCGATCTGTTCGAGGGCATCGAGGCGTGACAACAACGGTGGAGCCGCGACGGACGGGCCCGGCCGATCGACTGGACACGTTGCTGGTGCTGGGCGTGATGCTGGCCGACGTTGCATTGCTGGCGCTCCTGGAACTGATGTTTGTCACGCTTCGGGTCGGCGGTGGCCCGCTGCCGGTCAGCTCCCTGGTGGCGCTGGTCAGCACGCCGTGGCTGGTGCGCCGGACCGGAGACCTGCCCACCGGCACCCTCGGTGCCGTGCTGGTGCTGGCTATCTGGGCGGTCGTGGTCTCGGTGCTCGGGTTCGCCGGGCCCGGTGGCGATGTGTTGCTGCCGGACGATTGGCCGTCGGTGCTGCTCGTCGCGGCGGGCCTCTTCCCGGGCGCGCTGGCGCTCGGCCGGGTGATCCGGGCACGCCGGGCGGAGCGCGGAGCGTTGAACTGAGCCGGCATCAGGCATCCGGCATCCGGCATCCGGCATCCGGCACCCGGCAAACGGGGCGGGTGCCGGCTATCCGGGCGGGCGCAGATGGAGGTAGCGGTGATGGGCGGTACAGCCCAACCGCCGGTAGAGCGCCAGCGCGGCGGTGTTGTGGCTGGCGACCTGCAGCACGCACCAGCGCGCGCCGCGCGCACCCGCCCAGCGGGCCGCGGCGGTCATCAGCGCGGTGGCCAACCCTTGCCGCCGGTGCTCCTCGGCGACGGACAGCCGGGTGAGGTAGAGGTGCTCGTCGAGCACCGCGAGCCGGGCCGCACCGATCAGCTCGGCACCTCGGCGGGCCACCGCAAACGCGAGGTGGGGCAGCGCCGGCGCGGTGAGCACGTGTTCCTGCGCGGTGTTGAACCGTTCCTCAGTGTTGAACCGTGCCTCGGTGTTGACCACGGTGTCGACCGGACCGGTGGCCGGCTCGACGGCGGCCACCCGCCACCGCTCCCGCCCTTCGATACTGACCTTCGTCATGTCGGGTGGTGAGCCAGAGGCCGCCGCGGCCAGCCCGGACAGTTCGCCGACCAGGACGTCCACCCGCCAGCCGGCCCGGTGACGCTCGTCGGGCACCCAGCCCTGCCTGGCCACGTCCGCGTGCCACGGGGAGCCCTCGGGCACCTGCGCCAGAGGCCGGACGTCGTGCTGGGCAGCGAACGACCGCACCTCGGCGAGTGCATCCGGCACCGGAACACCCGGGTCGCCGATGGCCAGGCAGGCGTTGGCCCGCCGGGTGAACCCACCAGCCGCGCGCAGCCGCCACTGCCCCAACGGCCGGTCCACGAGTGCTGGCCAGCCGTCCGCGCAGATGCCCTCCAATCTGGCCACCGTCGCCCAGGACGGCCGTTTGGGGCGCGCCGGGGGAACTTCGCGGACTGCCACCACCGTGTCTGTGTCGATGCGCACCGGGCCGCCTCGGGCATCCACCACCACGACCTCCGGGCCGGCCGCGGCCAGCTCGCCGACCGCGTCGGTGAGGGTCTGGCCGCGGCTCCGGTAGCGTAGAGCCACCCGTCGACCGAGCAGTCCGGGCAGGGCGGCCACCGCCTCTGGACCTCTGTGTGCGCGACCCACCTGTCGATCCTGCCCCACGAGTCGTGCACGGTGGCGGGACTCACCCTGATTTCATGCCCACCTCGGTGCACTGAACCCGATCGCAACAGACATACTGTCGGGCGAACGTCGCACCCCCACCGCAGGAGAACGCTGTGACCTACGTGATCGCCGAGCCTTGCGTCGACCTCCTCGACAAAGCCTGCATTGAGGAGTGTCCGGTCGATTGCATCTATGAGGGCGGCCGGATGATGTACATCCACCCCGACGAGTGCGTCGACTGTGGAGCCTGCGAACCGGTCTGCCCCGTTGAGGCGATCTACTACGAGGACGATGTGCCCGACCAGTGGAAGGAGTACACGAAAGCAAACGTGGACTTCTTCGACGAGCTGGGCTCGCCGGGCGGGGCCTCCAAGGTCGGCAAGATCGCCCGCGATGTGCCGCCGGGTGCCGACCTGCCGCCGCAAGTACACGACGAGTGAGACCTGCTCGCAGGGTCGAACCATCGATCCTGAGACCTGCTCCACGACTGCCCGACTTTCCCTGGGACTCCCTCGTCGACGCGACCGCGCGTGCCGCCGCGCACCCGGGTGGGATCGTGGACCTCTCGATCGGTACGCCAGTCGATCCGGTACCAGCCGAGGTTCGATCCGCACTGGCCGGGCCGGCCGCCGAGCTGTCCGGATACCCGACGACCTGGGGTACGCCCGCGCTGCGGGAGGCCGTGGTCGCGGCGATGCGCCGCCGTTTCGGTGTCCACGACCTGGTGCCGGACGCGGTGTTGCCGACCATCGGCTCCAAGGAGCTGGTCGCCTGGCTGCCCAGCCTGCTCGGGCTCGGCGCGAACGACGTGGTGGCGGTGCCGGAGCTGGCTTATCCGACCTACGCGGTCGGGGCCCGGCTGGCCGGCGCACAGGTCGTGCGCACCGATTCGACCCTGGCGTTGGGTCCAGGGCCGGTCCGGCTGCTCTGGCTGAACTCGCCGTCCAACCCGACCGGCCGGGTGCTGCCGGCAAAGCACCTGCGCAAGGTGGTCGACTGGGCCCGTGAGCGCGGCGCGGTGGTGGCCTCCGACGAGTGCTATCTGTCGCTGTGCGACCCGGAGGTCGGGGCCGTGTCGGTGCTGCACGAGTCGGTGTCCGGTGGTGACCTCACCGGGTTGCTCGCGGTGCACTCGTTGTCCAAGTCGTCGAACCTGGCCGGCTACCGCGCCGGCTGGGTCGCCGGCGACCCAGCCGTGGTCGCCGCGCTGCTTACGGTGCGCAAACACGCCGGGATGATGGTGCCCCACCCGGTACAGGCCGCGATGGTGGTTGCGCTGAGTGATGACGAGCACGTGCACACGCAGTGGGCCCGCTACCGCCGGCGGCGGGCCGCGTTGCGGGGCGCGCTGACTGCGTTCGGGCTGCGGATCGAGCACTCCGAGGCCGGGCTGTACCTATGGTCCACCATGGATGAACACTGCCGAACCACCGTCGATCGGCTGGCGGCGCGCGGAGTGCTGGTGGCGCCGGGCGAGTTCTACGGTACCGCCGGCGCGGCATACGTGCGGGTGGCGGCCACGGCCACCGACGAGCGGACTGCCGAGGCGGTCCGCCGGCTGAGCACGCCGTGACTGAACCGGCCGCGCCGGCGTCGCCGGTCCGGTCGGTTCGGCCCCGCACCGTGCTGGTCGGGGTACTGCTGCTGGCGGCTAACCTGCGCGCCGCGCTGGCGGCGTATCCGCCATTGTTGGAGACGGTGCGAACCGAGCTGGGGCTGTCCGCCGGTGTCGCGGGGCTGGTGCAGGCGAGCGCGGTGGTGATGATGGGCGTCGGCTCACTCGGCGCTCCCCGGCTGGCCGGACGGCTGGGTTGGGAGCGGGCGCTCGGCCTCGGGGTGGCGGTGGTGGCGGCCGGCAGCATGCTACGGCTGGTGCCGGCCGCGAGCGCCTTGGTCACCGGAAGTGTGCTGGTGGGCGGCGGTGTCGGGGTGGCCGGCGTGCTGGTGGCCGGCGTGGTCAAGCACCACCTGGCCGACCGGGCCGGCACGGTCACCGGTGCCTACGTGGTGGCCATGATGGTCGGCGCCACAGCGGCCAGCGCGGGCGCGGTGCCGCTGGCGGCCGGGCTCGGCGGCTGGTCGCGTTCGTTGGCGGTCTGGGCGGTGCCGGCGGTGCTTGCGGTGGTGGTCTGGTGGCCGGTGGCCCGGCGGTTCCCGTCCGGTGGCTCCGAGCGATCGACCGAGGAGACCGATGGCTCGAGGGCCGCACTGCCCTGGCGGGACGGTTTCACCCGGCTGGCCGCAACCTACCTGGCCATGTCGTCGGTGCAGTTCTACGGCTGGCTGACCTGGATGTCGCCGTATTACCAGAGCCTGGGCTGGCCGCCGCAGCGGGCGGCGCTGCTGCAGGCGCTGTGGAGCGTCGTCCAGATCCCGATCGCGCTGGGGTTCACCGCGGCGGCCGAGCGGCGGCGGCGCTGGACGTTCTGGGCCGGGCTCGCGCTGACCTGCGGTGTGGCCGGCACGGCGGGGGCGCTGTGGTGGCCACTTCCGCCGGTGATCGGGCCGTGGGCCTGGGTGGCGCTGATGGCGGTGGGGGTCGGTGCCGGGTTCCCACTGGGGCTCTCGGTGATCGCCTGGCGCACCCCGAACGGGGCGGCCGCCGGCGCCACCAGCGGCGTGGCGCTCGGGGTCGGCTACTTCACCGCCGGGTTGGCGCCGCTCCTGATGGGCGTGCTGCTGGACCTGACCGGCGGCTACCCGGTACCGCTGGCGGTGCTGCTGGCCGCCGGCGCCGCCCAGGCGGTAGCGCTCGCCAGGATCGGCAACCGCCCGCACTGATCGGCAACCCTCCCCGCTCCCCGCCGAGCGAACGGCACGTTCGTACGTTAGAAGTGGGTGAAAGCGCCGTTCGCTGGCTACAGGTGCTTGGCGCGCTGCGCGACCTTCCGCCAGGCGACCCGCCAGAGTGAACGTTGGTGGTTGGCACGGGCGTGTTCGCGCTCCACCAACCGCCCGGCGGCGAACACCACGCCCGGGTCTGCGGCCTCGCCCAACCCGGCCACCAGCTCGCGGATGCGGTGCTGGGCCACGCAGGCGTCCTGGTGGTCGCCGAGCACCTCCTGCAGCCCGGCGGTGGCGGCCAGCAGCCTGCGCACCGGCTTGCCCAGCACCGGCTCGGCCAGCTCACCGACGTAGCGCAAGCGCTTGCCCCGGATCCGCAGCTCGTGCAGCACCGCGTCCGGCGGCTCCGCACCGGCTTTGCCGACCCCCTTGCGCAGTGCACGGAACTGTGCGCGCACCAGCTCGGCCAGCTCCGGCTGTGGCTGGGTGGCGGTCGGGGTGGGCAAGGGCAGCCGCACGGAGTCGACCAGGCGCTCCAGCAGTGCGGTGTAGCGGGGCGCTCCGAGTGCGATGAGCATGTCCTCGCGGGCTTTCGCGTACTCGATGTCCAGCGCGGCGAGCAGTCGCTGGGCGGCGGCCCGTTCCTCGACCGGCAGGTCCTCGGCGAGCGTTCGCAGCCGGGGTAGCAGCACGTCCAGGTCCCGCACCGGCCCCAGCGAGCGGCCCAGCCAACCCAGCTCGGCGCGCAGCTCGTCCGACCACTCGCGATCGAGCACCGGCCGGGCCGCCGCGAGCGCCGCGCGCATCCGGCGCACCGAGACCCGCATCTGGTGCACGTCCTCGATGTCGGCGCCGGTGCGCGCGCCAGGGTCGTGGTCCAGCAGTGACCGCAGCCGGGTGTCGAGCGCGACCCGGACATGGTGCACCGGGGGGTCCCAGGCCTCGGCCCGCAACGGGTCGGGCAGGGTGAACAACCCGGCCGGCAGCGGCTCGCGGGACTGACAGGTGGGTCGACGGGCGGCCCGGATAGCGGCGCGTTGGCTGGTCATCTCTGTCACCTGTTCAGGATAGGAGCGGGCCCTCAGTTGTGTGCGTGCAGAGCGGCATTGAGCTCGACGGTCCGTCCGGCCCGTGGGCGCGCCTCGACGGTGCCGGTTTCGGAGTTGCGGAGCAGCAGCAAGCCGTCCTGACCACTCAGCTCACGGGCCTTCACCACCGCACCGTCCGGCAGGGTGACCCTGGTGCCGGCGGTGACGTAGAGGCCCGCCTCCACCACGCAGTCGTCGCCCAGCGAGATGCCGATCCCGGCGTTGGCGCCGACCAGGCAGCGCTGCCCGACCGAGATCACCTCGCTGCCGCCGCCGGACAGCGTGCCCATGATCGACGCACCGCCACCCACGTCGGAGCCGTCGCCGACCACCACGCCGGCCGAGATCCGGCCCTCGACCATCGAGGTGCCCAGGGTGCCGGCGTTGAAGTTGACGAAGCCCTCGTGCATCACTGTGGTGCCATCGGCCAGGTGTGCCCCGAGCCGGACCCGGTCGGCGTCCCCGATCCGCACCCCGGCCGGCACCACGAAGTCGACCATCCGGGGGAACTTGTCCACCGAGTACACCGTGACGGCGCCATGCGCGGCCCGCAGCCGGGCCCTGGTCAGCTCGAATCCGGGCACCGCGCACGGCCCGTGGTTGGTCCACACCACGTTGGCCAGCAGCCCGAATACTCCGTCCAGGTTCACCGTGTGCGGCCGCACCAACCGGTGGCTGAGCAGGTGCAGCCGCAGGTAGACGTCGTGGGCGTCAGCCGGTGGCTCGGCCAGCGAGTCGATCACCGTGTGCACCGCGGCCAGCTCGACCCCCCGCACCTCGTCGCGGCCGGCTAGGGCGCTCAGCTCGGTGGACGGTTCGGTGGTGGTGGCCGGCCCGAGCGCGGGGGCCGGGTACCAGGTGTCCAGCACGGTGCCATCGGCGGAGATGGTGGCGAGGCCGGCGCCGTGCGCGCCGTCGGTGAGGTGCACGGATGGCAACTTACCGTGGCCGCCCCGGCCGGCCGTCGACCCGATGCTCACCAGCCATCGCCGGCTGGGCCAGGGCCGGGCCATTCCGGCGGCGGTGGGTTTCCGCTTTACTCACCGTGGTGGGCCCGTCGACCAGGCAGTCCGGAGACGATGGAGGTGGCGGGATGGCATTGCGAGTGGTGGGCGCCGGCGTCGGTCGAACGGGTACCGAGTCGTTGAAGATCGCGTTGGAGCATCTGCTCGGTGGCGGGTGCTACCACATGCTGGAGGTGTTCGGCCGCCCCGATGACATCCCCGTGTGGCTGGCCGCGGCGCGTGGGCAGAGTCCGGACTGGGATGAGTTCCTCGCCGACTATGTCGCAGCGGTGGACTGGCCCTCGGCCGCGTTCTGGCGGGAGCTGAGCGAGGCCTATCCGGGTGCGCTGGTGCTGCTGTCGGTGCGCGATGCCGACGCCTGGTGGACCAGCGCCAGCAACACCATCTTCTCCCCAGCTGTCACCCAGAGGTACGAGCATGGGCCGTTTCCTCCCGGCTGGCCACACAGTCTGCTTACCACCCGCTTCACACCCGAGTGGCAGAATGAGGACGAGGCCAAGGCAGCGTACCTGCGGCACAACGACGAGGTCCGGGACCGGATCGCCCCAGGTCGGCTGCTGGAGTGGCGCCCCGGAGACGGTTGGGAGCCGATCTGCGCCGCGCTCGGCGTCCCGGTGCCCGATCAGCCGTTCCCACACGCGAACACGACCGCAATGTTCCAGGCGAGGCTCGACCAGCGGGGCAACTCGAGCTGATAGTAGCGTCATCCCACGTGGGCACCGTCGAGCTCGACCTCACCGCCAACCCGGTCGACCTCACCGCCGCGCTGGTGGACGTGCCCAGTGTCTCGGGGGATGAGCACGGGCTGGCCGAAGCCGTGGAGGACGCGCTGCGCCGGCAGGTCCCGCACCTGGAGATCCTGCGCAGTGGGAACGCCGTGCTCGCCCGCAGCACCGGAGGGAAGGCCACCAGGGTGTTGCTGGCCGGCCACCTGGACACCGTGCCGGTCGCCGACAACCTGCCTTCGCGCCGGGACGGCACCAGGCTCTACGGCTGCGGCACCTCGGACATGAAGGCCGGGGACGCGATGATCGCGCACCTGGTGGCCACCGTGCCCGACCCGGCGCACGAGATCACCTGCGTCTTCTACGACTGCGAGGAGATCGAGGCCGCACGCAACGGGCTGGGCCGCATCGAGCGGGATCACCCGGAGTGGCTGGACGCGGACCTGGCGGTACTGGCCGAACCCACCGGCGGGTCGGTGGAGGCCGGCTGCCAGGGCACCCTCCGGGTGGTGGTCACCACCGGGGGGCGACGCGCGCACAGCGCCCGGTCCTGGCTGGGGGACAACGCCATCCACGCCGCCGCCCCGCTGCTGGACCGGCTGGCCCGCTACCAGGCCCGCCGGGTCGACATCGACGGTTGCGAGTACCGGGAGGGAATGCAGGCGGTGCGGATCGCCGGCGGGGTGGCCGGCAACGTGGTGCCGGACGCCTGCGAGGTCACGGTGAACTTTCGGTTCGCCCCGGACCGCACGGTCGCGGCCGCGGCAGCCCACGTCCGAGAGGTGCTCGACGGGTTCGAGCTGACGGTCACCGACGCGGCCGCCGGCGCACTGCCCGGGTTGGACCGAGCGGCGGCCAGGGCGTTCCTCACCGCCACCGGGGCCCGCCCGAGGGCCAAGTACGGCTGGACCGACGTCAGCCGGTTTGCCGCCCGTGGTGTCGCGGCGATCAACTTCGGCCCCGGTGACCCGAACCTGGCTCACACCAGGGAGGAGTACGTCGAGGTGGCGCGGATCACGGAGTGCACCGAGCTGCTCCGCCGATACCTGGTTTCCCCGTCCCAGTAGGGTCGCGCCGTGTCCGACAAGTCTGATCCGAAACCGGGTCCCAATCCCGATCTCGAGCAATCCGACGAGCGTCCGGCCGAGCGGCAGCGTGGCCCCGTGGTGCTGCGCCGCGACCGCCGCGAGGAGTCCACCACCACCGACCAGCGCCTGCTCGACTCGCGCGGCCCGTCGGACTGGGTGCACACCGACCCGTGGCGGGTGTTGCGCATCCAGGCGGAGTTCGTCGAGGGCTTCGGCATGCTCGCCGAGCTGCCCAAGGCGGTCACCGTGTTCGGCTCCGCGCGCACCGGACGTGACCACCCCGAGTACGCCCTGGGCCGGGAGCTGGGCGCGGCGCTCGCGCATGCCGGGTTCGCCGTGGTCACCGGGGGTGGCCCGGGCACCATGGAGGCGGTCAACCGGGGCTGCAGTGACGCGGGCGGACTGTCGGTGGGGCTGGGCATCGAGCTGCCGTTCGAGCAGGGCCTGAACCCGTGGGTGGACCTGGGCATCAACTTCCGGTACTTCTTCGCCCGCAAGACCATGTTCGTCAAGTACGCGCAGGCGTTCGTCTGTCTGCCCGGCGGCTTCGGCACCCTGGACGAGCTGTTCGAGGCGCTCACCCTGGTGCAGACCAAGAAGGTGACCAAGTTCCCGGTGGTGCTGCTTGGCAGCGAGTACTGGGGTGGGCTGCGTGATTGGCTGGCCAAGGTGGTCAAGGACAGCGGCAAGATCGGCGACAAGGACCTGGGGCTACTGCACGTCACCGACGACGTGAGCGACGCGGTCAAGGTCGTCGAGGAGGCCTACCGGGCATGGGAGCGGACGCACTGAGCGAGCCCGCGAGCGAGGCATCGGCACTGAGCCGGTCGGTCTGCGTGTACTGCGCGTCCGCGGCCGGGATTTCGACGCACCACCTGGAACTGGCCGACGCGGTCGGCCGAGGCATCGCCGCCCGGGGCTGGACGCTGGTCTCCGGCGGTGGTCAGGCCTCGATGATGGGGGCGGTGGCGCGGGGCGCCCGGGCCGGCGGAGCCCGCACCATCGGGGTCATCCCGCGATCCATGGTGGAGCGGGAGTGGGCCGACCACGACTGCGACGAGCTGGTGGTCACCGAGACCATGCGCGAGCGCAAGGCGCTGATGGATGTCCGCGCGGACGCGTTCATCACCCTCGCGGGGGGTCTGGGTACCTGCGAGGAGCTGTTCGAGACCTGGAGTGCCCGGGTCCTGGAGCTGCACACCAAACCGGTAGTCCTGCTCGACCCCGGTGGCCACTACAGCGGCCTGCTTGGGTGGCTGCGGGGCGTGGTGGACGCCGGATTCGCCCACCGCGGCGCGCTCGATCTGCTGGTGGTGACCACGGACGTGGATGCCGCCCTGGACGCCTGCGCCGGCTGAACGCCGCTCTCCTAGCCACACCGACGCCCGCCCGCGGGTGAATCGTCGCGCATCCTCCGGTATTGTGAAAGGACGCCCCAGACCCCCGGCGACCGGGTACACACCGTCAGCTGAGGGGCCACCATGGTGTTTGAGCGGAAGCATCCTGCGATCGTGGATGGTTCTCGGTCGAGCGCGGGCGGTGGTCACCGCGACGAGGGCGACCGGTTGCGATCATGGCCTGATCCTGATGTTTTTCGTGTCACCACCGGGTTGGCGGAGTTGTTGTTCCCGGCGAAGACCTGGCAGCTCATCGCTCAAGCCGAACACTACGGCGCCGATAGGGATACCCGCGCTGAGCTCGGGCGACTCCCGCTTGGCACCTACCGCGACGTCTGCGTGGTGATCGCGGCGATCAAAGCCAGCGCGTCCACTCGGCCGATCGGCCGTCCGACTCCGGCCCCACCACGGGTGGAGACCAGGCCCGAGTACACCGACTGCGGCGACGACACGGTGGACGTCGCGGAGGTCTACCTGCGCGATGGCACCCGACTCACCGAGGCCCGCGCCGCGCGGATCGCCGAGGAAACGCTGAACAACCTGCACTGTGAGATCGGCTCCGAACCGCGCCGGACCCGCCGCGGAGGACCGTCGTTGCCGGAGGGGCCGCGACACGCTCCGCAGGTGTTCCTTGCGGATTCCCGAGCAGACCCGCCGACTGCTGGTCGAACGAGCCCGCGCCGATGGCCGCGAGCCCACTGAGGTCGCCCGTGAGGCGCTCGAACGCTATCTGCGGTCGCCCGAGCAGTAACCGAACTCCACGACGGCGCCGCTCCGTCGTGGCAATTCAGCCGGAGTTCACGAGTGCGCGGCCCAGCGCCGCGGCGCCGACCACTCCTGAGTCGTCACCCAACTCGGCCGCCACGAACGTCAGGCGGGGATGGGGTTGCAGCATCCACGGTGCGGCGGCGGCGGCGATCCGGTCGGCGAGGTCCTGGCCGAGCTTCTCGGCCAGACCGCCGCCCACCACGACCCGTTCGACGTCGAGCACGTTGACGACCGAGGCCACCCCGACTGCGAGGGTGGCGATGGCGGTGGTGAACAGCTCGGTCGCGAGTGGATCACCCTTGGCCAGGGCGCGGGCCCACACCTTCGAGGTCAGGGTCGCCTTGCCGAGTTTGTCGCGGATGGCCCACAGCGTGGTCGTACGCCCGGCGTCAGCCATCATCGCCGCCGCGGCTTCCATCGATCGGCGGCCCGCGTAGGCCTCCACACAGCCCCGACGCCCGCACCGGCACAGCGCGCCGCCGGCCGCGACGATGACGTGCCCGATCTCCCCGGCGGCGCCCCGCGCCCCGCCGAACGGGCACCCGTCGATGATCAGGGCACCGCCGATGCCGGTACCCATCCACACCCCGAGCACGTTGGAGGCGCCCACGGCGGACCCGGCCAGCCACTCGCCGAGCAGCCCGACGTTGGCGTCGTTACCCAGCGCAACCGGGACACCAAGTCGTGTGGCCAGATCCGGGGCGAGGTCGACATGACCGTTCCAGTTCGGCAGGTTCGGCACTGTCAACACCTCACCCTCGTGCACCACACCGGGAATTCCCACGCCGACCGCCGCCGGGTCGCCTGCCAGCGACGCCACCAGCTTCTCGATCGTGTCCGCGACCGCGTCGGGCCCGCCGCTCGGGGTGGTGGCCTTGGCCCGGTCCAGCACCTCGTGGTCGTCGCCGACCAACCCCACCTCGATGTTGGTCCCACCGACATCCACACCCGCGACCTGCACGGCGACACTCCTTCCAGCGCTCATCTCACAGTTCCAGCAGGCACTGCTCGAGGACCTCGGTCAGCGCGGGGTGCACGTAGAGGACGTCGTGGGCGAGTTGAGCGACGGTCTGGCCGAGCATCATCGCCTGGAGCAGGGGTTGCAGCAGGGTGGCGGCCTGGGGGCCGATGATGTGCGCCCCCAAGAGCGTGCCGGCGTGTGGGTCGGCGATCAGCTTGACGAAGCTGGTGGTGTCCTCCAGCGCCCAGCCGTACGCGGCGTCGGCGTACTCCTGCACCGCGACCACATGCTCAACGCCGTTGTCCCGCGCATCCTGTTCGGTGAGCCCGACGCCGGCGATCTGGGGTTCGGAGAACACCGCGTGCGGCACCAGCGTGGGCACCAGTTGCCGCAGGGAGTCAGGGTGGGTCAGGTTGTGGGTCACGACGCGCGCCTCGGCGTTGGCCATGTGCTTGAGCTGGAAGTGGTTCGCCGCGTCACCGAACGACCACACCCCGGGCACCGAGGTCCGGTAGGAGTTGTCGGTCACCAGATGGCCGTGCTCGTCGACCTTGAGGTCGCCGGCGGCCACGTCGAGCAGGTCGGTGTTGGGGCGCCGCCCGGTCGCCACCAGCAGTGCGGCCGCTCGCAGCTCCTCGGTCCGCCCATCGCGCTCGACCGTGACGACCACGCCGTCGTCAACGGGCGCGACTGCGGTCACCTCGGTGTCCAGCAGGACGTTGAACCGCCGCTGCGCCAGCTCGGTGAACCGGGCCGACACCTGCTCGTCCTCGGGCATGAGCAGCCGGGGTCCACGCGCGACGATGGTCACCTCGGCGCCGAACGCGCCGAAGACGTGGCCGAGTTCCGCGGCGATGAAGCCGCCGCCGATCACGATCATCGAGGCGGGTACCTCGTCGATGCGCATGATGGTGTCCGAAGTGTGGAAGTCAACGGTGTCGAGCCCCGGAATCGGCGGGACGACCGGGCGTGCTCCGGCGGCGACGACGATCTGCGTCGCGGTGATCCGCTGGCCATCGACCTCGAGCACTCTGGGCGCGACGAACCGGGCCGGCTCAGTGTAGACGTCCACTCCGGCCTTGCGCCGGTGCTCCACGGCGCTGGCGTGCAGCGGGTCGATCCGCCCGAACGCTCTGTCGCGGATGGCCGGCCAGTCGACCCGGTCCAGGGTGGCGTGCACCCCCAGGCGCCGTGCGTCGTCGACGGCTCGGGCCGCGTCGGCGGCCACGACCAGCATCTTCGACGGGATGCAGCCGCGGTTGAGGCAGGTCCCACCGAAACGATCCGACTCCACGATCGCCGCCCGAAGATGGTCGAGCTCGGGAACGAACAGCATGTTGCCGCTGCCCGCGCCCACAACGATCAGGTCATAGCTCTTCATGCCGTGGCCGTCTCGGGTGTCATCGGCGTCGGCTCGTGGCCACCCAGGATGATCCGCAACAGGTGACCATCGGGATCGGTCACCTGGACAGCGGTCAGCAGCTGGTCAGCGGCATCCGGGACGGAGGTGAGAACCCTGCCCATGGCCATCAGATGAATCGGGGCCCGGCCGTCGTCGGTGTCCAGGGTCAATGAAGCTCCGGTCGGGGTGATGGGGCCGGTTGCCGGGCTGATGACCAGACGGGAGTGGCCGAGGTGCAGCTGTACCCAGCTGTCGGCGGCGCGGTCCACCCCACATCCCAGGGCCAGATAGAAGTCCAACGAACGCTTCATGTCCGACACTCTCAACACGGGCACCCGCGCGGGTGAGGTCAGCGACGTAGTCGGGGCGCTGTCCCGGGAACGTAGTTGCCGCGAGGGTGTCGCGCGGGTCATGAGGGAGGTCATGTCGGTTCTCCGTTCGCCGGACGGGCCGGCCGCGCCTGGTGTCGGTGTGTGTGGCGTTCTTAGAGCCGCCGCAGCTCGAACGGGAAGGGCATCACCAGCGCGCTGACTCGGCTGGGCGACGTCGACGGCGGTGCAGACCTCATCCGGGCCACCGAGGTCCAGGGCAGCTGCGCACCGGGTTTCCGTTTCGTGAGCGATGCAAACATTCACCACCCGTAAGCCCGACCTGACCCTCAGGGTTCGACCGGCGCCGGTCAATGACGCAGCCGGGCGGGTTGGTTCTGGGCGCCGTGGCGGTGCGATCCGGTGGGCGTCTGCGGGTACACCCCTTGGGGTGGTGGCGGGTTCGGTGGCCGGGCCGCTGTCCCGGTCAGTGCGCAGCACGGCGCGGTTGAACGTGTGGACCTGGTCGGGATCCACCTCGACAGCGTCGCCGTCGCTTCGGGTGTGCAGGTTGGGCGTGCCGGTGGGGAATAGTGGCGAAAGCGATGTCACCGGCGCGTAGGTGGATCAATGCCTGGGCGGCGCCGAGCAGGTCGAGATCTTGGTCGACGGTGATGGTGGTCTGGGCCGCGGGCGTCGTCGCGACCGTGCAGCAGCACCGTGGCGCCACGCCCGGCGAGATCGGCGGCGACAGCCTTGCCGAGGCCGTCGGTGGCGCCGGTGATCAGAATGGTCTGCTCGGTGAGCGGTCGCATCGGATCTCCATATCCGGAAGACGGGGTGGGGGCACTACCGCCGGGGCTGGTCGATCGTGTGGCACGACGGCTGGTTCGTCTGCGGTGAAGTCCACCTTGTCTCCCCACTGACGGTCCCGGTTGTCGTGGGGCGGGTGATGGTCGCGCCAGTGGGTGGTGGGTCCAGGGCGAGTCGTCGGGTGAGCTCGTCGAGCGGGCGGGCATAGGGCCGGCGCTGCTGTTGTAGCCGCGCCCAGGCCTGGTCGGGGCTGGCGTGGACGGGTAATCCAGCCGCGGCCAGCCGGCCGGTCCGTGCAGATGTTCAGCGCGGAGTGGCCTTGCGATACTGGCTGCGACCTGGGTACTGGGCAGGTCCGCTGTCGACTGCCCGCTATCTGAAAGGTCGTCTCCGATGAGTTTCGCGGTCCAATTCGCCCGTTACGGCACTGCCGATGTGCTCGAACTGATCGAGATAGCGCTCCCAGACCCGGGTCCGGGACAGGTCCGGTTGTCGGTGCGCGCGGCCGGGGTCAACCCGCTGGATTGGAAGCAACGCAGCGGCGCGGTGCGCGAGGTGATGCCGCTTGAGCTGCCCGCCCGCCTCTGCGTGGATGTCGCCGGCGTCGTCGACGCCGTCGGCACCGAAGTGTCGCGCGTCAAGGTCGGCGATCACGTTCTCGGTCGAGCGGTGAACGGCACTTACGCCTCGGACGCGATCGCGCACGAAACCGAGCTCGCTCGCAAGCCGGACACGATGGCCTGGGAGGTCGCGGCGTTGCTGCCAGTCGTGGCCACGACCGCCGCGCACGCACTCGCCACCCTGGGGCTGCGGTCGGGTGACATCTTTGTCATCGATGGCGCGTCCGGCGCGGTCGGGACCTTCGCTGTCCAGCTCGCGGCCCAGCGCGGAGTACGAGTGCTGGGAACCGGCTCGCCCGGCAGCCACGCGCGGCTGCGGTGTCTCGGCGCCATGCCCATCGCGCACGGTCCACGGCTGGCCGAGCGAATCCTGGAGGCCACCCACGGGGCGGCGCCGACCGCCGGACTCGACGCGGCCGGCGTCGGTGGCCTCGCCGACCTCGTGTCCGTCGTGGGCGTCGCGGAAAGGGTGGTCACCCTCGCCGATCCACACGCGTTCGCTCTCGGCGCTGTCTTCCTCGGCGCCGGCAGCACTCTGACCGAGGAGCCCGTGTCGTTGCAGGCGCTGGCCGACCACGTCGCGGCCGGAGTCCTGGCCCATCCGGCCGGCACGACATACCCGCTCGCCGCTGCTACCGATGCCCACCATGATGGCGAAGTCGGACGGTTGAAGGGCAAAGCCGTGCTCATCCCCAGCACAGCCCACGACGGTGATCACGGAAACGCCACCGCCATTCTCACGGCGCCGTCCACTGTCATAAACTCGATCCCAGGTTGCTAGCATGCTAGATTGCTTGGGTGGCTGGTGAACTGAAGCAGTTCAACGTGTACCTGCCGGTCGACCTCATTCGGGAACTCAAGCATCACGCCATCGACACCGAGCAGTCGCTGTTAGCCATGGTGGCCGCCGCGCTGCGCCGGTACCTCGCCACGGCCACCAGCAGGCCGCCGGCCCGAAAGGAGACTGACATGAGGACCGAGGGTATCGAGGCCGTGTTCCTGGAAACCCACAACTGGGGCAAGACGGCGAGATTCTTCCAAGCGCTGGGCTTCGAGCTGGAGTTCGAGACCGATCACAACTCTGGGCAGCTGCGCAACAGCGCTGGCGGCCCCTACGTCTTCATCGCCGAGATCCCCGCGGATCGGGAGCCCCAGGTGCGGATCGTGCTGAAGGTGGCAGACCCGGCAGCGTTCCGCCCAGCGCCCAACCTCGAGGTGCTCACACCGTTCGAGGGCACCCATTTCGGGACCCAAGAGATGACCGTGCGTGACCCTGACGGGCGCGTCTGGAGTCTGCAAGCCCCGGCCAACGACTGAACCCGACGACGCGTACACCTCATCGATCAAGAGATCATCATCGAGGGAAGGGTCCGACCATGCTGCTCGACGGCATCAACCACATTGCCTGGCTGTCCAAGGACGTCGCCCGCCTGGGCCGGTTCTACGCGCAGGTGTTCGACGCCGAGGTCGGGCCCACCCGCCAGCACGGGCAGGCTCCGGGAGAGACGATGACCATGATCCGGATCGGCCCGCACACCGAGCTGAACATCTTCGTGATCGAGGGCGACACCGAAGCTGCCCGGCAGACCCCGATGTGGGGCCGTGGGCGCATCGATCACGTCGGGTTGCAGGCCACGTCACCGGAGGCGTTCGCCACGATCCGACAGCGGCTGATCGACACCGGCGCCAGCGACGGCACCGTCAACGACTTCGGGCCGGTACACAGCGTGTTCTTCCGCGATCCAGACGGACTCGAAGGTGAGGTCCTGCTCAGCAAAGACTGACACCGCCGATAACGCGGAACCCGTTGGCCCGGGGTTCACCATGACAGCACTCCCAGACGGCCTCGCCGAACGTGGCCAGCCTCGAACAAGGCGGGAGTGTGCCGGTGAGGTTGCTGGCGGCGGTGCCGTCCGCAGGTCCGTCGGACCACGATCCGCCGCCCAGAGGGCTTGTGAGCACAACCCCGTGACCGGCGCCGGGCCGAACAGCACTGGCCAGCCCATCCCGCTGACGCACCGGCGCAACTCGCTCAGGATCCTGTACCGATCCTCGTCAGAGGCCATCACCGACGGCGACGGATGTGGCGCGCGTGCCGACAGAGGGAGACTCAGCGGCCCTATCAGCAAACCGCGGGCCCAGGTCCGGCCCGGTGCGGCCAGCCAGCCCCACCGGTTGTGCGATCCTGGCCGCCGCTGAGCCGGAGAGCCTTGGCGTGCGGAGCTGACGGGCGTGCTCCAGGCCGAAATCGATCAGGCCGAGCACGGTCAGCCCGAGGCATCCGGGCTCCGAGCTGATCACCTGAGCATTGTTGTGCTTGCGGGCCAACGCTGCGGTCTCGGTGCTCCAGGCAACGCGCAACGACATCCGGCCGCCTTGTTCGCCGCGATCTGTTCACCGTTACCCGACCCGCCGATCACGACACCGAGGCTGCCCGGCTCGGCGATCACCCTGCTGGCTGTCCGCAAGCAGTGTGGCGGGTAGTCGTCGGATGGGTCATAGGTGGCAGCCCCGACGTCGACCGTGTGGATGCCGAGGCCGATCAGATGTCTGATCAGCTGGGACTTGAGTTCGAAAACCGGCGTGGTCTGAGCCGAGATACACCCGTGCCCCGGGGTGATTCGCGGCCCACGTGGTTGCGTATCGAGTGTGGTGTTCGATCGGGGATGGGTGTCCGGGCTATGGCTGTTCACCGGGATGTGCCGGCGTTCGATTCCCGTTTGTGGGTGCGCGGCATCGAGGGGGCGGCACTGTCGGGGTTGGCCGGATCGGATGCCCGGCGATCCAACCCGTGGACGATCATCCGTTCTGGGCGCGTTCGGGTGAGTCCCAGGAAAAGCCACCGAACCAGGACGCCCGCGCGATTGCCCCATCCGATGAGGAAGGCGATGTGCACGAGCGCCCACGCCAGTTTGCCGAGCGGCCCGTGCAGTTTCACACCGAAGACCTCGGCGATCGCGTCAGTGCCCGAGATTGTTGCGGTGGTGCCCAGGTCGCGGTAGGCGAACGCGGCCGGTTCTGATTTTTCGGATGCCCGGTTGCGGAGGACTTTCGCGACGTGGCTGCCTTGCTGCATTGCCGGCTCGCACAGGCCCGGCAGGTCGTCGAGGTTGGCCAGATCACCGATCGCGAACACCTCGGGGTGGCCGGGCACGCTGCAGTCCGGGCGCACCCGCACCCGTCCCTTGCCGTCCACCTCGGCTTCGGTAGCGAGTGCGGCCGCCAGTGGGCTGGCCCGCACTCCGGCGGCCCAGATCGCGGTGTGGGTCTCGATCCGCTCACTGGGCCCGTCTTTGGTCGTTATAGTGATCCCGTTGGTGTCAACGTCGGTGACCTTCGCGCCGAGTGCGATGTCCACCCCCAGGCTTCTCAGGCGATCCTTGGCATGCGTGCGTAGGGTTTCGGGAAAGCTGGTGAGCAGTTCGTCGAGCGCGTCGATCAGTACGATTCGGCTACAGGTGGGATCGATCTGGTCGAACTCGGGTCGCAGCTCCTCGCACAGCGTGGCGAGCTGCCCGGCGAGTTCCACTCCGGTCGGCCCGGCGCCCACGATCGCGAACGTCATCCACCTTTCCCGTTCGGCGACGTCGGTGCAGTTCGCGGCGTATTCGTAGGCGAGCAGGATCTGCTCGCGCAGTCGCAGGGCGTGGGCGAGGGTTTTCATCGGGTACAGGTGGGCTGCCCATTCGTCGTGGCCGAAATAGGTGTCCTGAGCGCCCGCGGCGACGATCAGGTAGTCGTAGGGCACCTGCCGGGTTCGACCGTCGGGCCCACACACCGTGACGGCGCGGTGGTCAAGTTGGATCTCGGTGACGTCGCCCAGCTCGAGTCTGGTGTTCGCGGCGCGACGCATGATCTTGCGCACCGGTGGCGCGATCTCACCGGGGGCCAGGATGCCGGTCGCGACCTGATAGAGCAGCGGCTGGAAGAGATGGTGGTTGGTGCGGTCGAGTAGCAGAATATCCATTGGCGCGTGTCGCAGCCCGCGTGCCGCCATCAGTCCGCCGAATCCGGCGCCGACGATCACCACTCTCGGGCGTGCGGGTTGCTGCGTGGTGCTGGTCATGGACTACCCCTCAGATGTCGCGGTCGCGCGACCCGCGGTAGCGGCGGATGAGCTCGTTGGTGGAGCTGTCATGGTCCAGGGTGGGTGCGTCGTGGGCGCCGAGCTCGTCGCTGACGGTCTCGGCGAGGACCTTGCCCAGTTCCACACCCCACTGATCGAACGAGTCGACGTCCCAGATCACGCCCTCGGTGAACACTTTGTGCTCATACAGCGCGATCAGCGCGCCGAGACCGCGAGGGTCGAGCCGATCGAGTAGCAATGTGGTGCTGGGTCGGTTTCCCTCGCAGACCCGATGTGGAATCTGCTCTTCGGTGGCGCCGGACTCTCGCAGCTCCCGCTCCGCCCGCCCGAACGCCAGCGCTTCGGTCTGGGCGAACACGTTGGCCATCAGCACGTCGTGGTGGTCCTCCAGCGGGCTGCTGGGGGCCAGTATCCCGATGAAGTCACCGGGGATCAGCTTGGTCCCCTGGTGGATCAGCTGGTAGAATGCGTGCTGGCCGTTGGTCCCGGGCTCGCCCCAGATGATCTGCCCGGTCTGATAGTCGAGCGGGCGCCCGGAGCGGGTCACGTGTTTGCCGTTGCTTTCCATCTGCAGCTGCTGCAGATACGCCGGAAGCAGCGCCAGGTAGTGGCTGTAGGGCAGCACGGCGTGGGTTTGCGCGTCGAGGAAGTTGTTGTACCAGACAGACAGCAGGCCCATCAGCACCGGAATGTTGCGGTGCAACGGGCTGGTACGGAAATGCTCGTCGACGTCGTGCAGTCCGGCGAGCATGTCGGTGAAGTTGTTCGGCCCTATCGCGATCATCAGCGACAGCCCGACCGCCGAGTCGTAGGAGTATCGCCCGCCGACCCAGTCCCAGAACCCGAACATGTTGGCCGGGTCGATCCCGAACTCGGCGACCCCCTCGCTGTTGGTGGACACGGCGACGAAATGCCGCGCGATCGCGGCGGTGTCGCCGTCGAAGGCGGCCAGGGTCCACCGCCGTGCGGTGTGAGCGTTGGTCAACGTCTCCCGGGTGTGCCAGGTCTTGGAGCTGACCACGAACAGGGTTTGCGCCGGGTCGAGGTCGCGGGTGGCCTCGGCGAACTCGGCGCCGTCGACATTCGAGACGAATTCCAACCGCAGCTCGCGGTCGCTGAATGAGCGCAACGCCTGATACGCCATCCGGGGGCCGAGGTCGGAGCCGCCGATGCCGATGTTGACGATCGCGCGGATCGGTTTGCCGCTGTGCCCGACCCACTGCCCGCTCCGGACGTTGTCGGCGAGGATCGCCATCTTGTCCAGGACTTCATGGACCTGCGGCACCACGTTCTCGCCATCCACGGTGAACGTCGCCTCACGCGGTGCGCGCAGCGCCACGTGGCCCACCGAACGGTGCTCGGAAAGGTTGATCTGGTCACCGGCGAACATCGCCGCGATCGCATCGGGCAGCGCACACTGCTCGGCCAGTTCCAGCAACAGCCCCATGGTGTCGCGGGTGATCCGGTTCTTGGCAAAGTCGGCGTACATCCCGCACGCCTGCCGGCTGAACTCCTGCGCCCGACCCGGGTCGGAGTCGAACAACTCCCGCAACGTCACCCCGTTCATCGCCGCTGCGTGCTGGGTGAGCGCCCGCCACGCCGGCAGGTCCGGACGGGTGCTGGCGTTCACGGTTGCCGCACCTACCTGGTGGGTGCTCTTCATCGCGTCCCCGCGAGTCGCCGGGTGTGGTCTTTGATGCGGTGCAGCAGGCTGTCCCAAGAGTCGTTGAAGGACTGCTCACCCTCGGCTTGCAACGTCGCGCCCAGCTCGTCGAGGTCGATCCCGGCTCGGGTGAACTCGCCGAGGACATGCTCGCTGTCGCCACCGTCGGCGGGCAGCATCGAGGACACCTGGCCGTGATCAGCGAAGGCCAGCAGCGTTTTCTCCGGCATCGTGTTGATGGTGTCCGGGGCGGCCAGCGCGGATACGTACAGCACGTCGGAGGCGTCGGGACTCTTGCTGGAGGTGCTCGCCCACAGCAGCCGTTGCGGGCGGGCTCCGGCGGCCGCGAGGCGCTGCCAGCGCGGACTGGCCAGCAGCTCGCGGTAGCGGCGGTAGATTTTCCCCGCCACGGCAATGCCCAATCGATCCTGCAGACCCGGCTCGACGCGCTCAGCGACCTCGGTGTCCCAGCGACTGATGAACATCGATGCCACACTGCCCACCACAGGGTCCTGACCTGCCGCGACGCGGCGTTCGATGCCGCGCAGGTAGGCCTCGGCGGCTTGCTGGTAGTGCTCGGGTGAGAACAGCAGCGTCACGTTGACCGGTATGCCGGCCGCGATGCATTCCTCGATCGCTTTCGCGCCTTCCACCGTCCCGGGGATCTTGATGAACAGATCGTCGCGGTCGGCCCGGGAGTGCAGGATTTTCGCCTGATCCAGGGTGGCCGGTGCGTCGTGGGACAGGCGGGGCGAGACCTCGAGGGACACCCAGCCGTCGACTCCGTCGCTGGCGAGGTGCGCCGGGGCGAACAGGTCTGCCGCCTCGCGCAGATCCCGCAGCGCGAGTTCGAAGAACAACTCCTCCCCGCTCAGGTCGTCGGTCATGCCCGCGCGGATCGCCTCGTCGTAGTCGTGGGAGTTGGCCAGGGCGTGTTCGAAGATCGTCGGGTTGGACGTCAGCCCGGTAAGCGACAGCTCCGTGATGTAGGAGCTCAAGGTGCCGCTGTCGAGCAGGTCACGGGAGATGGAGTCCAGCCATAGGCTCTGGCCGGCCTCGTGTAGTTGCTGCGTTGGATTCGTCATGATTGCCTTTCCACCTGGACTCGGCCGGCGCGGCGGATTGCCTCGTGCGCGGCGTCGATCACCTGTTTGGTATGGAAGCCGAATGTGTCGAGCAGCGTGGCCAGCGGGGCTGACTCACCGAAGGTCGCCATGCCGAGGATGACTCCGTCCAGGCCGACGTATCGTTCCCACCCGAAGGTGCCGGCTTCCTCCACCGCCACCGTGCGCGAACGCGGGCGGGCAGCACGGCGGCCACCTCATCATCGCCGAGCGGTTCGCCGTGCGCGGCGGCCGTGTCCTGTTCGTGTGGGGCGCCGTAGCCGATGTGGGTGTCCACGATGATCAGCGTGCCGCCTGCCGCATCCATCGACAGCGTTCGGATGGTGTTGACACACAGCTCTTCGAGCTCAGCATCGCTCAGACCAGACCCTGTCGCCGACTCCCGCTGAGACGTCGGTTCCCGACATCGCGGCCGTAGCCCGAGGGTCGGTGAGATCGGCGGCGGTCACAGGCCCGGGAACGGTTCGGTCAGTGAGCCCAGGACGTGGTCGGCTTTCGCTTCGGCCAGGTCCTCGGTGCTGTAGTGGCCGCTGGCGACGCCGATCGCGGTCGCTCCGGCGGCGTGCGCGGCCTCGATGTCGCGCGGGGTGTCACCCACCACGTACACCTCGTCCTTGGCCAGATCCTGACCGTGCAGTCGAGCCGCCTTGGCCATGCCCAGCCGGGTGAGCTCGGTGCGGTCGGGGGAGTCTGAGCCGTAGGAGCCGAAGACGAAGTACCGGTTGAGTTTCCCCGGTTCCATCTTGGTGCGCGCGGCCCCTTCCATCGCCCCGGAGATCACCCCGAGGATCACCCCTTCGGCGCCCAGGCGGGTGAGTAGCGCCTCCGCGCCGTCGAGCACCCGGTAGCCCTCCGAGGTCCAGATGTCCTCGGAAAGATGCCACAGGTACTGGGTGTAGAGCTTGGCCATCTCTTCGTGGCTAGGCTCGCGTTCGAGCACCCCACGGAACGTCGCTCGACCGACCTGCGGGTCGGTCTCCCCAGCCGAGGTGTGCTCGCCGATGTCGGCGGCCACCCCGTACAGCTTCTCGAACGCCCACGCCCAACTGCGGGCCCCGGAGCCCCCGGTGTGCACCAGGGTTTCGTCGATGTCGAACAGTACGGCGATCGGTCTTGTCATGCTGGAGTGGCTCCTCACCAGGTGTGGATGTGCCCCTGCGGGGCGCAGAGACTTCTCAGGACGAACTTTCGTCGTGGCCGCCGAACTGTTTGCGCATAGCCGACAGCGTCTGGTTGGCGTACTCGTCGAGATCGCGGGAGGCGAATCGTGAGTACAGCGCGGCGGTCAGCACCGGGGCCGGCACTCCCTCGTCGATCGCCGCGATGGCCGTCCAGCGACCCTCACCGGAGTCGGACACCCGCCCGGCGAAGTCGCTCAGTGTCGGCGACTCGTGCAGCGCGGCGGCGCCGAGGTCCATCAGCCAGGAGCCGATCACGCTGCCCCGCCGCCACACCTCGGCGACCTCGGCGATGTCGAAGTCGTACCGGTAGTACTCGGGGTCCGCCAGCGGGGCGGTCTCGGCGTCGCTCTTGTGGTCGCGGGTGCCGATATCCGCGTTGTGCAGGATGTTGAGCCCCTCGGCGATGGAGGCCATCATCCCGTACTCGATTCCGTTGTGGACCATCTTGACGAAGTGCCCGGCGCCGCTGGGCCCACAATGCAGATAGCCCTTCTCCGACGCCGCGACCTCACCGTCGCGCCCGGGGGTGCGCGCAGCGGTCTCGACGCCGGGAGCCAACGCGGCGAAGATCGGTTCGACCTGGTCGACCGCGTCGGCGTCTCCGCCGATCATCAGACAGTAGCCGCGTTCCAGCCCGAAGACGCCACCGCTGGTGCCGCAGTCCAGCAGCCGGATGCCACCTTCGGAGAGCTTCTTCGCGTGGGCGATGTCGTCGCGGTAGTAGGAGTTCCCGCCGTCGATGACGGTGTCACCGGAGTCCAGGTTCTCGGCCAGTTCCTCGATCACCGAGGTGGTGATCTCGCCGGAGGGCACCATCACCCATACCGCCCGAGGGGTGGACAGTTTCCCGGCCAGTTCACCTACCGAGCCGACTCCGGTCGCGCCCTCGGACGCGAGCTTGTCGACGATGGTCGAGTCGTGGTCGTACACGACGCACTCGTGGCCCTCGCGCATCAGTCGCCGCACGATGTTGGCCCCCATGCGGCCCAGGCCGATCATTCCCAACTGCATGGCGCATCTCCTCGTTGTCGACCTGCGTAAACCCGCCGTTGCGGGAGGGCAGGCAGGGGTCTAGTTCTGCTCGGGTGTCCACGGTTGATGCCAGCCCTGATGGCCACGCAGCAACGAGTCCGCCTCGTCCGGGCCCCACGACCCGCGCGGGTACGGATAGACCTGCGGAGCGGCGTCCAACAGCGGCTGCACGATGCGCCAGGTCTCGTCGAGACTGTCCTGGCGGGTGAAGAGTTGATGATCGCCGATGAGTCCGGCATGCAGGAGCCGCTCATAGGGTTCTAAGGGTTCGCCGAGGTCACGGGCGAACGATGCGTCCAGATGCACATCGCGCCACGAATCGCCACACTGCGCGGCGATCCGCAAGCGCAGGCCCGGGTCGGGATCGATGCGCAGCACAATCTGGTTCGCCTCGACCTGCCCCGGCGCCGGCAGGAACGCCAACCGCGGCGTGCGGCGCAGAAACAACCGGACCTCGGTGACACTCTCCGCCAATGCTTTCCCCGCTCTCAGGAAGAACGGGACCCCGGCCCAGCGCCAGTTCTCGATGTCCAGGCGGAGCGCGACGAACGTCTCGGTGCTCGATCCCGCCGCCACCCCCGTGATGTCGGCGTAACCGTCGTACTGACCGCGCACGCAGTGTTGAGGATCGGCCGCCGGGATAGCGCGGAAGACCTCCGCCTTCTTGTCCCACAGCTCATCCGCGCCGCCGCCCGCGGGAGGCTCCATCGCCATCAGCGCCAGCACCTGCAGCAAATGGTTCTGCACCACGTCTCGCAGAGCGCCGACCGAGTCGTAGAACCTGCCCCGGTCAGCTACCCCGAAGTCCTCGGCCAGGGTGATCTGCACAGCGGACACGTTGGTGCGGTCCCACACGTGCGCCAACACCGGATTGGCGAAGCGAAGGTACTCCAGCTCCATGACCGGTTCCTTGCCCAGGAAATGGTCCACCCGCAGGATCTGGTCCTCCCCGAGCACCTCGTGCAATCGGCGATCCAGTTCTCGGGCCGAGTCGAGGTCATGGCCGAACGGTTTCTCCACCGCGACCCGAGCGTTCTTCAACAGACCGACCTTGTCCAGCCGCTCCACGATCGGGCCGAACAGCGACGGCGGCATCTCCAGGTAGAACAACACGCTGGACTCGTGCGGGATCTGTTCGGCCAGGCGGGCATAGAGGCCGTCATCGGTGACGTCACCACCGAGGTAGGACAAGCGGGCCGCGAATCGGTCGAAAACCCCGTCGTCGACTTGTTCGTCCGAGTCACAGATCGCCTCGCGGGCGTGTTTCACCAACTGATCCGTCGACAGTTCGTCGCTGGCCACACCCACAATCGGACAATCCAACAGCCCGCGCCTTTCCAACCGGTACAACGCGCGGAACGTCATCAGCCGGGCCAGGTCCCCAGTAATCCCGAAGATCACCAGCAGATCCGCGGTCTGGGCACTGTCATCGGTCATGGTCAACTGCCATCCCTCCGTATCGCGGCGGATCGTCGAGCGTCAGATGGCATCGACAAGCCTCGCGTCGATCCCGTCCACCGCGGCCGATCCGACGACGCCCGAGCTGGCTGGTTCGGGTTTCTCAGCGACCAGCAAGTTGGGCCCACTGAGCATGGGCCCCCACAGCCCACGCACGGACAACGAGCCCTCGACCGACAGCCGTCGGAACGTGGTGTTGATGAGGTAAATGGCGCGGGCATCCCAACCCCGCACACCAGAAAGATCCACCATCACGTGGCCCGTCCCGGCGTCAACCAGCCCAGCCACCTGCCGCCCCAACTCGCCGGCACCCCACCCATCTAGGGTGCCGCCCACGATCAGATGCGCACGTTCCTGATCGGGCCACACAGACATGATCACCAGCCGGTCCATCGGCATACCCCCTGCAAAGCGACACCATGAGATGCGCCGCCAGGGGCCGGGACGATGCGATCCGGCACGAGAAGTTGCAGCCACAGGAGCTGCTCCGACCGGATAGCTACATCATGGCCCGTGCGGTCGCCGAGCGGGGCGTCAAGAATATGAACAGAGAAGAACGTCGCTCATCGGCTGCTACCCGGGCCGAACGTTTGAGACAACGCTGATGGACACATTTGGTAGGAAGGGAAAGAAATCTGTAATTGATCGACTCTGTGGCTGGCGGGGCGAGTGGGCTAGGTTTGGATCGGAGTTGCCCCAGACCCCTGGCGACCGGATCAGGTCGGCCACGGAAGGTCTCTGCCATGTTCAGCGAGCGAACCGCCGGGTTGGTGCTCGGTGAGTGATGTTCCGGTGGGTCAGCATGCGTTGTTGTCAGACTGTAACTCGGCGGCGTTGGTGACGGCCGCTGGTTCGGTGGATTGGTTGTGTTTACCTCGTTTTGATAGTGCTCCGGCGTTGGCGCGTCTTCTCGATGACGATGCTGGACATTTCCTGATCGCCCCGTCCTCGGACGCCTTCAGCTCGAGCTGGCGGTATCGGCCGTGCGGGTTGGTGTTGGACACGACCTGGTCGAGCGAGGACGGCGAGCTGGTCGTGACCGATGCGATGGCGCTGGGCGCGCGGGAGCGCGGACACGAGCTAGGTCACTCCGCCCCGGGCGTGCTGCTGCGGAGGGTGCGTTGCACCCGGGGCTCGGTGCCGGTGCGGGTGGAGTGGGTGCCTCGCCCCGAGTACGGGCTGGTCCACCCGAATCTGATCGCCCAACGCGGAGCTGTGTGCACCCACGGCGGGGCAACTGTACTGATGCTCAGCACCGATCTGGTCCTGGAGCTGGACTCCAGCGGCGCGCGAGCCTCGGCCACCGCGGCGCTGCACCAGGGACAGGAGTGGGGGTTCGCGCTGCAGCAGTTCGACGCCTGGGCCTCGGAGCCGACCAGGTGGAAACCCCGACAGACTCGCCGTCGTCTGAAGGCCACCGAGAAGTCCTGGAAGAGCTGGTCGAAGCTGCATCAACGCTACGACGGGCCGTTGCGGGAGCTGGTGCAGCACAGCGGCGTAGTGCTGCGCGGGCTGACCTATGTACACAGTGGGGCGGTGCTCGCCGCGCCGACGACGAGTCTGCCCGAGGGGGTAGGCAGTGCGCGTACCTGGGACTACCGCTTCACCTGGGTGCGTGATGCGTCGATGACCCTGCAGGGCCTGTTCATCGCGGCGTGCCCAGACGAGGCGGGCAAGTTCTTCGCGTTCCTGGCCCGAGCCGCCGCCACCCAGCTCGGGCGGGGCACGGATCTGCAGATCATGTTCGGGATCGGCGGCGAGCGGGACCTGTCCGAGCGTGAGCTCGGACATCTGTCTGGTTGGCGCGACAGTGCCCCGGTGCGGGCCGGCAACGACGCCTGGGAGCAGCGCCAACTCGACGTGTACGGGTCCCTGCTCGACGCGGCTTACACCCTGCGTGAGCAGCTACATGACCTCGAAGAGCAGACCCGCCAGTTCCTCGTGTCCGCAGTGGATGCCGCAGCCCAACGGTGGGACCAGGACGACCAGGGACTGTGGGAGATTCGTGGTCCGGCCCGACCGTATCTGCACAGCAAGCTGATGTGCTGGGTGGCGCTCGACCGCGGCCTCGCTCTGGCCGATCAGCTCAGTCCTGGGCCGGAGAAGACCCAGGCATGGACCGAGACGCGCGCGCGGGTGCGTGAGTCGATCCTGGACAATGGCTGGAGCGAAATTGCCGGGGCCTATACCCAGTGCTACGGTTGCGACGATCTCGACGCGTCCATCCTGTTGATGGCCATCCTCGGGTTCCTACCCCCCGGCGACTTGCGAATGCGCGCGAGCATCGACGCCATCGAACACGGCCTCAGCGATGAACGCGGACTGCTCTACCGCTACCGAGGTGGCGACGGCCTTGAGGGAGCAGAAGGCACGTTCCTGCTGTGCACCTTCTGGCTGGCGCACGCCATGGCCGTCACCGGGCAGGTACAACGTGCCAGAGAGATCCTGGAGCGCGCCGCCGGGTACGCCACCGACCTGGGGTTGTTCGCCGAACAGGTCGACACCGCTACCGGTGAGCTGCTGGGCAACTTCCCGCAGGCGTTCAGCCATCTCGGGCTGGCCAACGCCGCCCAAGCACTCGCCGACGCCGAACGCGCCCAGCCCCCGCCGCAACCCGGCGGCACACGCCTTCCCAGATCAGCGCCACACACCCAGCGGAGCCACCGATGACATGCCCCAACCCGTCACGTCCCTGGCCGGGCGGGAGTCGCCAGCATTCGCGGCGAGCCCGACGCTTGTGACCGGGATGATGCGGCTACCCGCTTCGTTGAGCTGGTTGCGACAGCCGTTGGTTCAGCTGCGCACCAAGCTTGCGCCGGTCACGGAGGCCGCGCTGGCGGCCGGGTTGGCCTGGGGCGTAGCGCACATGCTCTTCCCGAGCCAGCAGGCCACCTTCGCTCCGTTCTCGGCGATCGTGGCATTGGGTGGTGGTCGCGGCGGACGGGGCGCGCGGGCGTTGCTGATGCTGATCGGGGTGCTGGTCGGGGTCGGGGTCGGGGAGCTCACCGTGCGCACCGTGGGCAGCGGTAGCTGGCAGGTCGGGCTCGCGGCCGGGATGGCGATGTTGCTGGTCTCGCCGCTGCTGGTTGATTCGTTGGCGCTGATTCAGGCGGGTGTCGCGGCGGCGATCGTGGTGGCCACCGGTAACCAGGCAACGGGCTACACCCGTTTCCTCGACGCGGTGATCGGCGCGGCGATCGCGTTGCTCATGACCCAGGTGCTGTTCACCCCCAACCCGGTGCGCTTGTTGTCGAAAGCCGCTGCCTCGGTGCTGGGTGCCATCAGTGAGGTGCTCAACGAGGTGGCGCGAGGGCTCTTCGAGCGGGACCCGCGGGCGCTGGACGACGCGATCCAGCGGTTGCGCGCCGCGCATAAGCCCCTCGCGGCTTTCACCGACACCCAGCCGCTGACCCGTGGGATGGCGCGGCGCACCGTACGTGGCCGCCGACACGCCGACGAACTCGCCGCGCTGGATCACCGCCTCGATGGGCTCAGCGCGCTGTACACCAGCGCGGCCGCGCTGGTCCGTGGTGGGCAGCGGCTCGTCACACGGCCGGAGGACGTCCTCGAAGACGTTGCCGCCGCAGTGGCAACATTGGGCCAGGGCACGTGCGCACTGGCCGAGAAGCCGGACGGGTTCGACGCGCGTCGTCAGGCCGCAGGGTGTGCCGCTGCTGTCGAGGGGATGCGGGTGACCGGTGCGGATCAGGAGCACACACTGTTGCTGCGGGAGGTGCGCCAGGCCGGCACCGACCTGTCCCGCATCGCCGGGCACCCACCCCATGGCGGACCCGGGGCTGACGACCGGTCGCACGAATCCGCCGGCGCCGGGAAGTGACATCCACTCGGGCCTAAGCCTGCGGATGATCGATCGTGAGGAGCGCTGATGGTGGAGTTTCGTAACTGGTCGGGCAGTCTGGCATTCGCCCCCGCCGCGATCGCCGAGCCGGTGATGTCGGTGAGCTGGTTGAGCTGGTCGCCGCCGCGGGCAACCAGGGGGGTCGGGTGCTTCGCCCGGTCGGCGCCGGGCACTCCTCGAGTCCGCTGGTACGCACCGAGGACACCCTGGTGTCGCTGCACCGGCTCAGCGGGTTGGTCGAGCACGACAGTGCGGCCGCCACCGCCACGGTGCGGGCCGACACGATGCTCGCCGATCTTGGGCCGGCGCTGCACGAAGTGGGCCTGGCCTTGCACAACTACGGCGACGTGGACCTGCAGTCACTCGCCGGTGCGGTCGGCACCGCGACGCACGGAACGGCAAGCGTCTGGGCAGCTTCTCCAGCATGGTCGCGGGTGCCCGGGTACTCACCGCTGCCGGCGAGCTACTCGATATCGACGCCGGCGACCCCGACCTGCTCAACGCCGCCCGGGTGTCGCTGGGTGCGCTCGGTGTGTTCACCGAGCTGCGGATGCACGTCGCCCCGACGTATCGGCTGCACCGCAAGGAATGGTGCGTGCACATCGAGGACTGCCTGAGTCACCTCGACGCGCTGGTGGAGCAGAACCGCAATTTCGACTTCTACTGGCACCCGCGCCGCGACGAAGCCCAGCTGCGCACCATGAACGTTCCCGGTGAGGACCCCGAGGAGCTGCACGCCGAGCTGGCGCCACGGGAGGGCGTGCTCAAGGAGCACGAGGACTGGAGTCACGCGGTGATACCGGAAAGCCGCGGGCTGAAGTTCGAGGAGATGGAGTACATGCTGCCCACCGCGGCCTTTCCCGATGTTTCCGCGAGATCCGTGAACGGATCAAGCAACGCCACCGCCAGCACGTTGCCTGGCGGGTGTTGTGCCGCACCATTGCCGCCGACGACGGACTACTCAGCCCGTTCTACGGCCGCGACACCATGACGATCGCGCTGCTGCACACAACACCCCTGCTCAACACCGGTGACCGCGACGCCCACTTGGAGCTCACCATCTTCTACGCCGGCCGCGAACCGGTCGGCCCCTACACGTTCACCGTCGCAGCCCGGCGAGTCCGCCACGTGCGGGTCAACGACCTGATCGATCCGGAGCCAGTGCCTTACGACACCGACTACGGCGTACTGATCCGCGACGTCGCGGTGGTGCTCTCCTACGCCCGGCTCGACTCACGACGAGCCGAGGTATCGCAATACGGCGCCATCGGATTCTCCGATGGTCCCTGAGTACCCGGCCGACGCGCGGTAGCGCGTGCCGGATCTACAAACGACCCAACCGAAATCGGAGAGTGACCATGATGACGACACCGAACCTGAGTACCCAGCGGGGCAGCGCCCAGGTCCTGCAGTCCCTCGGCACTGTGAGTCTGCGGGCGGCCCTGGCCGGCAGTCTGGTGTGGATCGGGATACTGAAATTCGAGGACTACGAGGTCGAGAACATTCGTCCGCTGGTCTCCTCGAGCCCGCTGTTCTCACCTTTGGTCAAGAAGTTGGGTGAACAGCGACTCGCGAGGCTCATCGGCGTGACGGAGATCGTGATGGGGACACTGATAGCGGCCAAGCCGCTCGCCCCTCGCGCTTCGGCGATCGGCAGCCTCGGCGCAACCGGGATGTTCGCCACCACCCTCAGCTTCCTGCTCACGACACCGGGAGTGATTCAGCCCGACCACGCCGCACCCAAACTGTCCATGGTGGGCCAGTTCCTGGCCAAGGACACCGTATTCCTCGGGGCCGCCATCCTCACGGCCGCCGACGCGCTGGCGGCCAACCGCCGACACTAGGGCAGCGACTGGGATCGTCCGGCGGAGGGGCTCACCAGGGACGCCCGCCGGGTGACGAGGTCAGACACCCACCATCCCGATCACCCGACTCGTGAACTACAAGAACCTGGAGAACTCATGACCGTGGTCCCGTCCGGCACCCAGTTCGAGATCGTCTCCGGTGTTCACCGCGCGACGATCGTCGAGGTCGGGGGCGGGATTCGCACCTTCACCGCGGCCGGACACGAGGTGCTCGACGGCTACCCGGTCGAGGAGCAATGCAGCGGCGCGCGGGGGACCCCGCTGATCCCGTGGCCCAACCGGATCGCCGACGGCAGCTACACCTTCGGGGACACCGAGTATCAGGTCGCGGTCACCGAACCCGAGTCGCACAACGCCATCCACGGGTTCCTGCGATGGCGGAACTGGACCGCGCGCGAGCACGAGGCCGATCGGGTCGTGATGGGCACGGTGCTACACCCGCTGATGGGCTACCCGTTCACGCTTGATGTGACCGTTGAATACGTCCTGAGCGACGTCGGCACCGCCGCCGAGTTCGGCGGTTCGGGTTGTTCGGTTCTTGACAAAGCAGGCCGGGCGCCGTGTGGGCTGAGTGTGACCAGCACCGCCACCAATATTGGTGACCGCGCGTGTCCGTACGCGACCGGCCAGCACCCGTATCTGACGGTTGGCACCGAGTTCATCGACGAGTGCGAGCTGCACCTGGACGCAACGACCTGGTTGCCCACAGACGAGCGTGGCCTGCCCACGGGCAGTGCGGCGGTGGCGCGGTCCCCGTACGACTTCCGCGCGCCCAGACCGATCGGCGATACGCACATCGACCACGCCTTCAGCGGGTTGGCCCGCGATGCACACGGTCTAGCCTGGGTGCGGCTCCGCGCCCCGGCTGGCCGGGAGACCGCCCTGTGGGTCGACGAGCACTACCCGTTTGTCGAGCTGTACACCGGCGATACCCAGCCACCGGGCAGGCGCCGCCGCGGGCTGGGTGTTGAACCGATGACCTGTGCACCCAACGGCTTTCGCAGCGGCAACGGCCTGTTCAAGCTCGATCCGGGTGAGTCGATCACCACCCGCTGGGGCATTACACCGTCTGGCTAGACCAACTGTCGCACTGTACCAACTGTCGCACTGTACCAACTGTCGCACTGTGACCTGGGCCAGTGACAGCAATGGCATGGAAGTCCACCGATCGGGAAACCCCCGGCGAGGCCCGGTAGTCCCGCTGAGTGAGCGTGTGAAAGGAGCCCGATGTCGCGGCTGGAGAACGGTCAGAGGTTCCCGTCTCTGCAACTGCCGCTTGTCGGGGCGGGACGCTGTCGCTGCCCGACGAGCTGGATGGGTCCTTCGGTACGGTGCTCGTGTATCGGGGTGGGCGTATCTGCAGTCGACCGGGTTCGTACTTGACCCGGATGGGCCGGTCGTCACCGCTGTCTACTTCTCCGGGAGCGCGGTGAGATGTGAACAGACAAGAACACTTCCGCCCAGAGGCCGCCAGCACCTGCTATACGGAGGGTTATTCAGCTGGCAGTGTAGAAATGTAGGCCGATTACGGCTGAGATGGTAGTCGTGAATGTTTCGATGGGGCGGCGATAGTCGGTGTGCATGATTCTCCAGGTCTTGAAGTTGGCGATCGTCCGTTCGATGACATAGCGAATCTTATTGATCTGCGTGTTGAATTTTTTCTCCCAGTCCAGGAGGTCCCGTCCGGCGGGTTTCTTGA
>JALYVZ010000254.1 GCA_030852965.1 Actinomycetota bacterium
GCAAGCAGCCGGGCGGCCCGCTTACACCGGCCCGGCGAAGCCGGTGCAGCGGTTCGCCGGTACCGACCGCCAGGTCCGGGGTCGGCTCCTGGATGTGCTGCGCGCCGTGCCGGGACCGGTTGGGCGACCGGCGTTGGACGCGGTGTGGGACGACGCCGCGCAGCGCGACCGCTGCCTGCTCTCGCTGCTGGAAGACGGCCTGCTCGAGCCGCTGGACGATGCGCACTTCGCGCTGCCCGGCGAGCGACTCGGCGGGCTGCCCGGCGAACAGCCCGCCGAGCGCTGAACGGGACGGACACCCGTGGCGGAAGCAGTGGACGACGACTGGTCTCGGCGGCCGCCGAGGCCAGGTGCGACGGCTTCGGGCGGGCCTCGCGTCGGTCGGGCTGCCGGTGCCGGTGCCGAAGTCGGCCGTCGGTGCGGTTCGCGCTGGCCAACGCCATCCCGAAGGCAGTCCGCGAGCAACTGACCGAGGATCTTCGGCAGCTGGTGCTGCCCGAGGTGTGGCTGGCCACCCTGGGTAGCGCGCTCACCTCCGAGCCGGCGCTGGTGCTGGCCGCCGTCCCGGACGCCGAGCTGCTGGCCGCCCACAACTGCGTGCACGATGCGCTGGCCGGCCGGGTGCGCGGAGCCGCCGCATGCTACCTACCCGGCCAGTGGGTGCCGCACTGTCCGCTGAGTCGCGAGCTGACGCGCACGCAGCTCGGGCGCGCGATGTCCGCCCTGGGCGTGGTCAAGCCGTTGCGCGCCAAGGTGACCGCGGTGGGCATCACCGACACCCGCACCGGGACGTTCACCCCGCTGCGCGGCCCGTAAGTCACGGCAGCGGGGCATCACCGACACCCACACCGGAACTTTCACGCCCGTACGCGGCCGGTAAGGAACTCGGTGACCAGCTCCCGGTAGCGCTGCGGGGCGTCGTCGTGCAGCAGATGGCCGGTACCGGGCACCAGCACGTGCCGAGCATTCGTCATGACGCGCGCCATCTCGGGTATCTGTTCGCCGGCGATCGGCGACGCTTGCGCCTGCAGCAGCAAGGTCGGACAACGCACCCCGCGGACCCCCGGCCAGAAACTGCGTGACCCCCACTCGGACGCGATCCGGCCGGCCTCCATCGGATCGGTCAGCAACCGATAGCCGTCCGGGCCCTCCCGCACGCACTCCGCCAGGTAGTCCCCCACGCTGGGCCGGGGATGGCCGAACGCGTCGCGCACGGCGGCCACCGAGGGAAAGGTAGTCGGCATCGCGGCGAACCACGTCGTCCAGGCTTCCGGCGTGCGGCCGCGGTGGTCCGGCGCCATGTCCTCCACGACCAGCGCATCGACCAGGTCCGGACGCAGCGCGGCCAGCTCCCAGCCATGCAGTCCGCCCATGGAGTGCCCGATCACCACTACCGGTCCGAGCTCCAGTTTCTCGATCACCTCAACCAGGTCGGCCACGAACCGCTCGGTGCGCCAGGGGCCCCGCGCCGGCGAATCACCGTGGCCCCTGGCGTCCACGCCGACCACCTGCCCGTGGTCGGCCAACCAGCGCGCATGCGTCCACCAGGTACTGGCCCGGCCCATCAGCCCGTGCAGCAGCAGG
Organism: Actinomycetota bacterium; assembly: GCA_030852965.1. Lineage (GTDB taxonomy): Bacteria > Actinomycetota > Actinomycetes > Mycobacteriales > Pseudonocardiaceae > Pseudonocardia. The sequence goes on from JALYVZ010000254.1 coordinate 1,585, forward strand.
ATGGTGCGGCCAGCCTCGGCGGGTTCGACCGCGCCGGCGAATCCCCGGACCGCGATCCGGGTTCCGTCCGACACGGTGACATCAGTACGCACTCCAGTGTCGTAGCCTAGGGACATGGCCGTGGTCAAGATCAACGCAATCGAGATCCCCGAGGGCGCCGGACCGGAGCTGGAGAAGCGCTTCGCCAACCGGCTGCACGCCGTCGACGGGCAGCCGGGCTTCATCTCCTTCGAGCTGCTGCGCCCGGTCTCCGGTGAGACCCGCTACTTCGTGCTCACGCACTGGGAGGACGAGGAGTCGTTCCAGGCCTGGCGCACCGGCCCGGCGATCGAGGCGCACGCCGGCGAGCGCGCCCGCCCGGTGGGCGAAAGTGGCGCTGGTAGTGCCGGGCACGGTCACGGGCAGGGCCCGGTCTCCACCGGCGCCAGCCTCCTGGAGTTCGAGGTGGTCCAGTTCTCTCGCGCCGAGGACAAGAGTAGCCGAGATCCTGGCGAGGCTGGACGCTCTGCTTAGCTGAACCGGAACCGAGGGGATCGACAACCGCCTGCGCTCGGTCGGACTGTCCGGTTTGCCCGTCGGCCTTGGCGACCACCCCGCCGTAAACATGAGATACAGTCTTCATGTACATCGTCATTACGGAGGCGCCATGTCACTGACCCAGATCGACGTCGACGATGACGCCCTGGCCGAGGCGATGCGCCTGTCCGGGACGAAGACCAAGAAAGACACCGTGAACCTGGCGCTGCGCGAGTACGCGGCCCGGCATCGTCGTATCGAGGCGCTGGAGCACTACGCCAGCGTGGCCGAGGGCTGGGACTACGAGGGCTGGCGGCAACGTCGCGCCGCCGGGAAAGACCCGGCTGCGTGATCCGATTCCTGCTCGACTCGTCCGCACTCTGGCGACTTCTGTGCGAGGACAAGGTTCGGGCGGCGTGGGCCGAGATCATCACCGCCGGCGCCGTCGGCTCCTGCCATCCGCAGCGGATCGAGCTCCGTCGGTCGGCCCGGGACCTCGATGAGTACGAGCAGATGACCGAAATGTTCGACAAGCTCTACGCCGATGTCCCGGTTCCGAAAAGCGCATGGCGATGGATTGAGGGTGCTCAATACCGGCTCTTGCGCGCCGGAGCACACCGAGCATTGTCGGCGGTGGACCTACTGATCTGCGCCACGGCCGCCGCACACGGCCTGGTTGTGCTGCACGACGACGGCGACTTCATCACGGCCGCTCGCCAGCTGACCGACCTGCGCGAGCGATCGATCTACGACACACCTCCGAGCAGCGACGTGGCTCGCTGGTAACTGGCCCGCGCCGAGCAGATCGCCCGGTTCGAGGAAACGCTCCAGCTGCGGAACCGGCGGTGCTGCACAGAACCGGGCCGGGCCACCAGCAGCCGTACACCGTCCCTGGTGAGGCCGCGATACTCCGGTGGCGCGGTGGCCTCGCTGTCCGGTGGCAGCACGAACCGAGCGGCGGTGGCGGTCATCGCGCCACCGCCGCGCTCGACCCGCAGGGCTCGGCCGCCGGAGTTCGGCGGCCTGGTAGCGGCCGCTGGGCAACTGGCCGGCGATCAACCGCCGCAGCGCCGGGACGACGGCAACCACGCCCGGAAGGTGTCCGGTTCGTTCATCGCCATCGTCCTTGCCATTGCGCTCATGATCGTCTACTGGCGGGCCGTCCTGCTGGTCCACCCGAAGTAGTCAGACTCCACGGCGGGGGCCGGCCCAGGAAACCCCGGACCGGCCGCCGCCGTGGAGTACTGCTTGGCTACTCCTCGGTGAGGCCGACCGGGACCGCGTCGGGCACCGTGACCGGCGCCGGCTTCGGCTGGCCGGTGAAGGTGAACTTGGCCTTGTCCAGGGCCACCTTGGTGGTGTCCTCCTCGTCGAAGTCCTCCACGTCGACGACCACGATCTGACCCGGCTCGACCTCGCCGAACAGGATCTTCTCGGACAGCTGGTCCTCGATCTCGCGCTGGATGGTGCGGCGCAGCGGCCGCGCCCCCAGCACCGGGTCGAAGCCACGACGGGCGAGCAGCTTGCGCGCGTCCGGCATCAGCTCGATCGCCATGTCCTTGCTCCGCAGCTGGGTCTCCACCCGAGCGATCATCAGGTCCACCATCGACACGATCTGCGTCTCGGTGAGCTGGTGGAACACCACGATGTCGTCGATGCGGTTGAGGAACTCGGGACGGAAGTGCTTCTTCAGCTCGTCCATCACCTTGTTCTTCATGCGCTCGTAGTTCGACTCGGTGTCGTTGCCCTGCGCGAAGCCCAGCCCGACGGCCTTGGAGATGTCCTGGGTGCCGAGGTTGGAGGTGAAGATGATCACGGTGTTCTTGAAGTCCACCGTGCGGCCCTGACCATCGGTCAGCCGGCCGTCCTCCAGCACCTGCAGCAGCGTGTTGTACACCTCCTGGTGTGCCTTCTCGATCTCGTCGAACAGCACCACGGAGAACGGCTTGCGGCGCACCTTCTCGGTGAGCTGGCCGCCCTCCTCGTAGCCCACGTAGCCGGGAGGGGCACCGAACAGCCTCGAAGCAGTGTAGCGGTCGTGGAACTCACCCATGTCGATCTGGATGAGCGCGTCGTCCTCGCCAAACAGGAAGTTCGCCAGCGCCTTGGACAGTTCGGTCTTACCGACACCGGACGGGCCAGCGAAGATGAACGAACCGGACGGACGCTTGGGGTCCTTCAGGCCGGCGCGGGTACGGCGGATCGCCTGGGCGACGGCCCGGACCGCGTCCTCCTGGCCGATGATGCGCTTGTGGAGCTCGTCCTCCATCCGCAGCAGCCGGGTGGTCTCCTCCTCGGTGAGCTTGAACACCGGGATGCCGGTCCAGTTCGCCAACACCTCGGCGATCTGCTCGTCGTCGACCTCCGCGACCACGTCGAGGTCACCGGACTTCCACTGCTTCTCCCGCTCGGACTTCTGCGAGAGCAGCTGCTTCTCCGAGTCGCGCAGGTGCGCGGCCCGCTCGAAGTCCTGCGCGTCGATCGCGGACTCCTTGTCCCGACGGACGTTCGCGATCTTCTCGTCGAACTCGCGCAGGTCCGGCGGGGCGGTCATTCGGCGGATCCGCATCCGGGCGCCGGCCTCGTCGATCAGGTCGATCGCCTTGTCCGGCAGGAACCGGTCGTTGATGTAGCGATCGGCCAGGGTGGCCGCCGCGACCAGCGCCGGGTCGGTGATGGTGACCCGGTGATGGGACTCGTAACGGTCCCGCAGACCCTTGAGGATCTCGATGGTGTGTGCGACGTTCGGCTCACCGACCTGGATCGGCTGGAAGCGCCGCTCCAGCGCCGGGTCCTTCTCGACGTATTTGCGGTACTCGTCGAGCGTGGTGGCCCCGATGGTCTGCAGCTCGCCTCTGGCCAGCATCGGCTTGAGGATGCTGGCGGCGTCGATCGCGCCCTCGGCCGCACCCGCACCCACCAGGGTGTGGATCTCGTCGATGAACAGGATGATGTCGCCGCGGGTGCGGATCTCCTTGAGCACCTTCTTCAGGCGCTCCTCGAAGTCACCTCGGTAGCGGGAACCGGCGACCAGCGAGCCCAGGTCGAGGGTGTAGAGCTGCTTGTCCTTCAGCGTCTCGGGCACCTCGCCCCGGACCACCATCTGGGCCAGGCCCTCCACCACGGCGGTCTTGCCGACGCCGGGCTCGCCGATGAGCACCGGGTTGTTCTTGGTGCGCCGGCTCAGCACCTGCATGACCCGCTCGATTTCCTTCTCCCGGCCGATGACCGGATCGAGCTTGCCCTCGCGGGCGGACTGGGTCAGGTTGCGGCCGAACTGGTCGAGCACCAGCGAGCTCGACGGGGTGCCCTCGCCTCGGCCACCGCTGGCCTCGGCGGGCTCCTTGCCCTGGTAGCCCGACAGCAGCTGCAGCACCTGCTGGCGCACCCGGTTGAGGTCGGCGCCGAGCTTGACCAGCACCTGGGCCGCGACGCCCTCACCCTCCCGGATCAGCCCGAGCAGGATGTGCTCGGTGCCGATGTAGTTGTGGCCGAGCTGCAGCGCCTCGCGCAGCGACAGCTCCAACACTTTCTTGGCCCTCGGCGTGAAGGGGATGTGGCCACTGGGCGCCTGCTGACCCTGGCCGATGATCTCCTCGACCTGCTGGCGCACCCCTTCGAGGGCGATGCCCAGCGACTCCAATGCCTTCGCGGCGACGCCCTCACCCTCGTGGATCAGGCCCAGCAGGATGTGCTCGGTGCCGATGTAGTTGTGGTTGAGCATCCGGGCCTCTTCTTGGGCCAGGACGACCACCCGCCTCGCGCGGTCGGTGAACCTCTCGAACATTTGCACTCCCTGACAGCTCCAGCTGTGCCGGCCCGACTCCGGGACTTTCCGACACCGTGTCCACCACTGTATCGGCCGGAGCGGCGGTACCGCTTCGTGCGCACGGTTATCACCGTGCCCACAAGGCAGAACACCCCGGCCGACCCGGGGATTCCCCCCCGGTCAGCCGGTGTCATGTCCGCCCAGGGCGAACGCCGCGAGGCGCCCGCGAACGTTTGGCACAACTATCGGCGGAACCAGGGGTCGGCTGGCAAGGCGGAGGGGTGTCCCGATACCGGTGTTGTAT
>JALYVZ010000066.1 GCA_030852965.1 Actinomycetota bacterium
TCCTCGGACGGTGGCCCACCCGGCGACGAGCCCGGCACCGCGGCCGGCGACGCCCGCCCGCCCAGGGTGCTGACCCGGGTCGGCAAGGTGGCCCTGATGGCGTTGGTGGTGCTGCTGTTCGTCACCATCGGGGTCGGCTGGGGGGCGAAGAGCTGGTTGGACGCCAAGCTGCGCTCGGTGGTCGCGTTGGATCCGAACTCCGAGTCGATCGTCGACAAGGCCGGCCAGCACGGCGATGAGAACTACCTCCTGGTCGGCTCGGACAGCCGGGCGGGCTCGAGTGACGCCGACGAAGTGGGCAGCGAGAACGGGCCACCGGGCGCCCGCGCGGACACCGTGATGGTCGCGCACATCCCCGCCAAACGGGACCGGATGGTGCTGGTCTCCTTCCCCCGTGGTCTGGAGGTCGACCGTCCCGGTTGCGACCGGTGGGATCCGAGCACCACGACCTACCCCGGCGGCACCGCACCGGCGCAACGGAACGTCAAGCTGAACAGCGCGTACGAGATCGGTGGTCCGCGCTGCGTGACGAAGGTGGTCCAGCGGCTCACCGGGTTGTCCATCAACCACTTCACCGCGATCGACTTCGCCGGCTTCAAGGAGATGGTCGACTCGCTGGCCGGGGTGCCGATCTGCCTGGACCGTCCGGTGGTCGACTCCGTGCTGGGTCAGGTGGTCCCGACCTCGGGTGAGACCGTGTTGGCCGGTGACCAGGCGCTGGCGTTCGTCCGGGCCCGCCACGTGCGCGGCGACCCCACCTCGGAATACGGCCGGATCCAGCGCCAACAGCGCGTCCTGACCGCGTTGCTGCGCAAGGGGCTGTCCGAACAGGTGCTGTCGAGCCCGAGCAAGCTGCGCGCCTTCATCACCGCGTTCGGCAACTACACCCTCAGCGACAACACCGGCCTCGACGAGCTGACCACACTGGGCGGTTCGCTGCGCACCATCGCCCCGGCCAACGTCACCTTCGTCACGCCGCCGACGCAGGGCGAGCCCGACCAGGACGGCAACGAGGTGCTGCGCAAGAACGACACCGACGCACTGTTCGCCGCGATCCGGGCCAATCGGCCGCTGCCGAGCGCGGCGGCCCGCGCGCCGAGCACCGATGACACCCGCGCGGTCTCCCCGAGCGACACCACCACCCCGAACCGGGTGACGCTGGCGGTGCGCAACGGCTCCTCGCAGGCCGGGCTGGCCAACCAAGTCGCGGACAACCTGCGCTCGGTCGGGTTCAAGGTGTCCAAGGTGTCGAACAAGGTGTCCAAGGTCGGCGACACCGAAGCCAGCCCACGGACCGTCATCCGGCACTCCCCGGACCGCGCCGAGCAGGCCGCGACGCTGGCCGCGGCGGTGCCAACGGCGGTCACCCAGGAGACGCCCGGTCCGGCCGGGTTGCTGGAGCTGGTACTCGGGAACGGCTTCGACGGCGAGGTAAAAGCCCCGGTCAGTGCCGATCGCGGTTCGAGCTCCACGCCGCCGGCGAACCTGAGCACGGTCAACGCCGCGGACGCCACCTGCCGCTGAGTCGGGTCGTTCACCATCCGTTCATCTGGATCGGCTGACCGGGCGAACTAGGCCGCCTAGGCTCAGGTCGTGCGGGAGGCCTACCAGAACCGGCTCGACGGACTGGCCGACGAGCTGGCTGACATGTGCGACACCGTCGCGGTGGCCATGCGCGACGCCACCGACGCCCTGCTGAACGCCGACCTGACGCTCGCCGAGCAGGTCATCACCGGCGACCTGCGGATCGATGAGCTGCGTGACCGCGCCCAGGAAGACGCGTTCGGGCTGCTGGCACTGCAAGCCCCGGTGGCGACCGACCTGCGGGTCGTGGTGGCGGCCATCCATGCCTCCGGTGACCTCGAGCGGATGGGTGACCTCGCGCTGCACGTGGCCAAGGTGGCGCGGCGCCGGCACCCGGCTTCGGTGCTACCCGAGCAGGTGGCGCCGTACTTCGCCGAGATGGGCCGGGTGGCGTGCGCGCTGGCCACCAAGGCCGCCGACGTGATCCGGGTCCGGGACGTCGAGCGGGCCCACGAGCTGGAGTCCGACGACGACGAGATGGACGACCTGCACAAGCACATGTTCACCGTGATGATGGGCCGGGAGTGGACACACGGGGTGGCGGCCGCCGTCGACGCCACGCTGCTGGCCCGCTTCTACGAGCGCTACGCCGACCACGCAGTCGCGGTGGCGCGCCGCACCATCTACGTGGTCACCGGCCACATGCCGGTGACCGCCGAGGTCTAGCGCGCCCCGTTGCCGCCCCCCGATGCGCTCGACTCGCGGAGCCTCCCGCACTTCGCCGAGACGGTGCCTGCAAGTTCGCACCCAGCCGCAGGGCCGCGAACGTCGGAGCCAGCAGCCCGGGGGTGTCCTGACGGCTCAGCTGGTCGGAGTGGCCCCGGCCAGCTCCTGGAAGTACCGGGTCAGCTCGTGCAGCAGCCGCCGGGCGGCGTCGCCGTGCTCGGCCACCTCGGCCAGGGCATCGAACATCCGCCGGTAGTAGGCCACGTCGGCCGGGCTGTGCACCTGCACGGCGCCGGTCTCCAGCTCCACCGAGACCTGCGCGTCATCAGAGATGCGGAACCCGTGCAGCGGCGGCACCGGTAGCTCACGGTCCCCCGCGATCACCGCGATCCGCACGTTCGGCAGGGTGGAGAGCTGGGCGAGCCGATCCATCTGCACCGCCAGGGTGCCGGGCGGTGCGACGCGGCGACGCAGCACGTCCTCCAACATCACGAAATGGAACGACTTGCCCGGGTCGTAGAGCACCTCCTGGCGAAGCAGCCGAGCCTGGACTCCGGCGGCGACATCGGCGGTCGGGTCCGGGCCTCCGGTCAGCATGACCCGGGCGTAGTCCGCCGTCTGCAGCAGCCCGGGCACGCCAGCCATGCTGAGTTGCCGGATCGCGGTGGTGATCGAATCCTCGTCGGCCACCCGCTGCTGGCTACCGACGATGCCCGCGCGCAGCAGGGTCCGCCAGCCGAAGATCTGGGTACCGAGCTCTTCGAACCGGCTCACCAACTTGGCGACCTCGGCCCGGTCGCCGCCGGTGGCCTCGGCGAACGCCCGGACGTCGGACACCGTGGGCATGGTCTTACCGGTCTCGGTCTTGGACACCTTGGCCTGGCTCCAGCCCAACCGATCGGCCAGCTGGTCGCCGGTCAGCCCGGCGCGGCGGCGCAGCGCACGCAGCTCGCCGCCGAACTTCCGCCGGGCCGCCTCCGGGCCCGCCTCGTCTACCGGGCTCGTTGTCGCCACCCGGCCAGCCACTGCTGGAACGGCTCGGCCTGGGCCAGCAGCCGGTCGCGCAGCTCGACGTAGTAGGCCACCTCGGCTGGCTCGCGCACCGCGTCGATGCCGAGGAAGTCGCCGGCCTGGTCGTAGCGCATCAGGGCGACGGTAGTCGAGTCGAACATCCAGTAGTCGCCGACCCGCTCGGCCTCGGCGGCCAGCTCGGAGCCCGGACTCAGGATGAAGATCTCCCGGCCGGCGGCGGCGTGGTAGGTGTAGAACCATTCCACCGCGCCGCACAGGTACAGGTTGAGCGGCTCGGTGATGAGCCGAACATGCGGCATGCGCTTGCCGGACGTGACCAGCGAGCGGATCTCCTCGGTCCATGCGGTGGGCTGCGGCGGGTCCGGGAACAGCTCGCCGGCCGCGTAGCGCTCGGTCTGCTTCGCCTCGCCCGGCACGTCGTAGGACGGCAGTGTCTCCAGCCGGAACAGCTCATTCTCGGCGGCGTCGAAGACCCGGTTCAGCTCGTCGGCGACACCCATGGCCTACAGCTGCCCGAGCTGAGCGGCCAGTGCGCGAAGCAACGCCTTGGGCACCCGGACCAGACCCTCTCCATCCGGCACGCCCACCCCGGGATCAACCAACGGGTAACCCTGGACCACTGCGAACTCACCGTCCGTGTCGTACACCGCCGGGCAGGTCCTTTCGTCTTTGCACCAGTCGGCAAGATCGGATGGGACGAGTTTGGTCAGCTTCATGGCAGCGCTCCCCTGGCGGCTTGAGTGGCTGGCACGCCAAGGCTAGGTCAGCGCGTACAACTTCGTCAAGAATATTCCCCACAATGGCTTGCCAGCCACCGTAGGCGTCAGATATGAATATTCTCATGATACGAATCTTCATCGACTCGCTCCTGATCGAGCTGGTGCCGCCCCCCGACGGCTACTTTCCACACCGCGCGGCGCCGGACGGCGCGGAACCCCCACGTCCACTGAGTCTCCGGGGAGACGGCTCGTGACCGGCACCCGGCCGGTGGTTGCGGCATGACCGCAGTGGACCCGACCACGCTGCGGCCCGACATCCGGGCCGACGAGGTTCGGCTCGGGACCGGGCACACGGTGACCGTCTACCGCTGCCCCTACCCCTCGGAAGGCCCGGTCCGGGTGAGCTGCGCGGCCGGGCGGGTGGCGTTGAGGTTCATGTACGCGCACTTCGTGTTCACCTGGCCGAAGAGCAGCCAGACCGTCGACATCGGGCACGGCACGCTGGACAGCGCGATGCCGCTCTGGCAGTCCCAGCCTGTTCCCAGTGAGTGGGGCGAACAGGCCCTCACCCGTTTCGGCGAGTCGTGGGTGCGCGGTCACCTGCGCCGGTTCGCACCGGGAGGAGGGGAGAGAGATGACGCGTGACCTCACCGGCACCTGCGGCGCCTGCGCCGGCAAGGGCTGCGGCGCCTGCAATGGCATCGGCACGATCATCGAGGACTGATGCCAGTCGGCGAGTAACGGCCGTGAGGGCACCGCCGTCGTGACTGGCAGGCCGAGCGGAGACGGGCGGCCAGGTGGCTAGGCTGGCCGAATGAGGTCGGCCACCCGTTCGACGTCACGGCGCAGGATCGCGACTGCCGCCGTAAGCCCAGCGGGGTCCGCTGCTTGCTCGACGCGCTCGCTGACCCACCTTCTGATCAGAGCTGACGGGGTGGTGTGAGCTCGACTGGCGGCGACCTTGACCGCCTCATGAATGTCCGGTGGCAGCCGCACCGAGAACACTGCCGATGCGGTGGCCACGCTGGACTCCTCTTCGGCCGCTGAGCGTTCCTCATCGGCGAACTCCACTGCGCTCGCCACCAGCAACTGGTCGATCTCTGCCTCGGGTCGAGTTGTCATCGCATGCCCTCCTGATACCCGCGTCGTTCTGCCCCCGTCGTCTTCCACGCTGTCACTCCCCAGTACTCACCATCAACCTCAAGAACGATCACGGTAAGTACGAAGCCAGCCGAAGGCGAGTACCCGACGACGCGCATCGCCCCCGTGCTCGACTTCGGGTCTGGATCCGTGATCACCGCCCGCCGGTCGGCCGCCGCCTCGTCCGCCCATTCCACCTCAATGTCGGTAGCGTCCGGATAGCGAGTCGACCTCGTGCCGATGTGCTCCGCCCTGGCTCGTGTCCAGCGCAGGTTCACGGACCTAAGTGTAGTCGATTTAACTACACGAGGACAGCCCTCACGGGCCAGCATCGGTGCGCAGCGCAAGGAGGGACCGCCCGAGCTCGGTGCGGCCTTCAGCATCACCGCGTGCAACCACTCAGGCCGCGTTCCCGCGTCGCAGCTCAGGGTGCCGCGCCCACCACGACCGGCGGCGGCGTTGAGGGCGTACCCGAGCTCGCAGGCGTACCGCTCGTACTCGGTGAGCTGGTCCCCGAGGATGCGAACCCGGCTGCGGGCCTTCCCCTCGATGCCTCGGCGCGCAGGGAGTCCAGCCAGGGCTGCTTGCGTTCCCAGGTGGGTTCGGGCGCGCCGGCCTGCCAGCGGCGGAAGTCCTCGCCGTCGGAGTTTACGATGTACACGGACAGGGTCTCCAGCCGGAACAGTCGGAGTGCTCGGTAGCCAGCCGCAACTCAGACCGTGGCGATCAGCGCTCGTCCCGTACCTCACGCATGACCCGACCGATGAGCTCGCGGGCGTCCTCTCCGGAGCGGGCCTGCGCGGCGACCAGGTCGAAGTAGTCGCGGTAGACCGTGAGTCGCTCGGCAGAGCGGATGACGTCCTCGCCGTCAAGGGTCTCGACGATCACCACGCCGGCCGGTTCGTCGTCGCCGTCCTCGGGTGCCAGCACCAGGTGCACGAAGGGATGCCGGTGGGTCGACGGCTGCGGATCCTCCCACCCGAGCACCCGCAGGTCGACGCCGGGCAGGTCGAACACCGCGAGCAGCCGGTCGAGCTGCGCGGCGAGCAGCCGACCGTCGGTGTCGCCGGCCGGGCGCCAGCGCAGGGCGGCCTCGGTGATGATGAACCGACAGCCCTCCGGCGGCGGGTCGTGCAGGACCAGCTGCCGGTCCAGCCGAGCCTGCACACCCGCCGCGACCTCATCCGGCGTCTTGTCGGTGCACAGCTCGAAGAGCCGGCGGGCATAGGCCCCGATCTGCAGCTGCCCTGGGATGACCGAGCACTGGAACACCCGGATGCCGACCGCCCGCCGTTCCATGTCGCCGTAGGACTGTTGGTCGCGCGCCAGACCCCGCTCGTGCACCCGCCGCCAGCTGATCCGTTCGGAGGCCGCCGCCTCGCGCAGCTCGACCAACGCGTCACGGTCGGCGGCGCTGGCGGCGCACGCACCGGCCCACCGCGCGACCACGTCCGAGGACGGGATCCGACGCGCGTTCTCGATCCGGGAGACCTGCGGCTGGGCGACCCGCAACCGGGCAGCCAGGCTGGCCTGGTCCAGGTCGGCGTCCAGGCGTAGGTCACGAAGTCGAGCCGCGAGCTGCCGCAGCGCGGCGCTCGGCTGGTCCAGCAGGTCGGGCATCAGGCCGGTTGGCGCCCTCGGCGACCGGCCTTGTACCGGGACAGCGGAACCGCCCACCGGGCGACCAGGGTCTGTTGCTCGCGCAGCCGCCCGGCGTGATCGTCGTCGGCGAGGTAGGCCCCGGTGTAGTGACGCTCGTCGTCGTACTCGATGACCACCGCTCGATCGTCGAGCAACCAGAAGTCGGTGTCCAGCCGTGTCAGCTCGGGGTGCGCTGACCTGTCGGCGATGCTCACCCGCTCGCCGGCGGCGTCGTTCGCCTCGTAGGATTCCAGCACGTACTCACAATAGGGCGTGAGCTGGTCGCTGCCCGGGAAGACGTGGGTACGGGCGAACGGCACACCACGGCGCGCGTAGTCCTCGATCATGCGAAGCCAGGGTTCGCCGGCACGGTCTGATGCTCGTCCGGTCCGCTGCCACTCGGCGAAGTCTGTCTGCTCGGACTCGATGACGTCGTAGCTGTCGAGGGTGAGCAGCCGCCACGCCGAACGTTCGACGTTCTCGAACAGCCTCCCGAACTCCTCGATCGACAGCATCCTCAGATCCGTCCCTCCGCCAGCATCCGCCGGGCGTACGCCAGCAGGATCTCCTCCGGGATCTCCACGACGTCCTCGTGGTCGGGGATGACTCCCAGCCCCGAGCGCTGATCGTCCGGGACCCGAAGGCCCTGGACGATCAGCTGGCCAGGCCGGCCCGGTCGCGCCCCCACCTTCGGACATGGTCCGCCGTTGCAGCCGGCCAGCACCTCCAGGCGGAAGCCCGCACCCAGCACTTCGTCGCAGCCGTTCATCCGGTCCCCCAGGCATCTGTCGGGTTCATCGGCAGGACAGGAAGTCTCACCGGTCGAACAGGAACCATTGAAGCATAACCGTTAATATCGCTTCAAGTTTTGGTATATGATTGGCATATGCCGCAGCTCATCTTGCACTGCAGACTGTCGAGGCTTCCACGTCCACTGGCTCTGGGGAGACAACTCGTGACCGGCACCCGGCCAGTGGTTGTGGCATGACCGCGGTGGACCCGACCACGCTGCGGCCCGACATCCGGGCCGAGCAGGTTCGACTCGGGAACGGGCATACGGTGACCGTCTACCGCTGCCCCTACCCCTCGCAAGGGCCGGTCCGTGTGAGCTGCGCGGCCGGTGGGGTGGCGTTGAGGTTCATGTACGCGCACTTCGTGTTCACCTGGCCGAAGAGCAGCCAGACCGTCGACATCGGGCACGGCACGCTGGACAGCGCAATGCCGCTGTGGCAGTCCCAGCCTGTTCCCGGTGAGTGGGGCGAACAGGCCCTCACCCGTTTCGGCGAGTCGTGGGTGCGCGCTCACCTGCGCCGGTTCGCACCGGGAGGAGGGGAGAGCGATGACGTGTGACCTCACCGGCACCTGCGGCGTCTGCGCCGGCAAGGGCTGCGGCGCCTCCAATGGCACCGGCACCATCACGATCGTCGAGGACTGATGCCAGTCCGCGAGAGCAACGGCCGAACGCACAACGGTGGGGCCCGGCGGGTGCCACCGCCGGGCCTTGTGACCCATAGATGGGAGTCGCAGGTCATGGGCAGGTCGGAGCACCGATGCGCGGACCGGCGATGACTCGCTCGGTGAGCCGAACAGTCAGCGGCGGCTCGGTCGTGTCCCGATTTCCGGCCGGGTCGCCGTGTTCACGGAGCACGCGGTGACCGGCCGCCGAGACCCGGCCGGGCGGGGGAGGCGGAGCGGAGTTCGACCGCCAGCGGCGGCCCCAGGGAGCGCACGTCCCCAGGGGAGTTGCCCGCCCCACCGCCGCCGGACCACGCGGCACCCCCATGGGCGACCGAGAACCTACTGCGCGACCGGGACGATCGGCGCGCCGTTCACGGTGACCTTCTTCAACGCCTCGACAGACAGTCGCTGTAGGCCGGGCCCGAGTGGGGCGTAGTTGAGTGCGGGGTTGCGGTCCTGGCCGGCCGACAGCACCCAGGAAAGGAAGTTCACCAGGGCCACGGCGTGCGCGGGATCGGTCTGGTTCTGATAGACGAGGGCGTAGGTCGTGCCCGCGATCGGGTAGGCGTCCGCGGCGGTGCCGTCGGTGAGGCTGGTGTTGAGGTTCGGCGGGAACGTCACTCCGTTGACGGCCCTGATCACCGTCGCGACACATGGCTGGATGAACTTGCCGGCCTTGTTCTGCACCTGCCCGTAGGTGATCTGCTGAGCCAGCGCGTACTGCAGCTCGAGGTACCCCAACGAGCCCTCGGTCTGGCTCACCGCCCCGGCCACGCCCTCGTTGCCCTTACCGCCGATCCCGGCAGGCCACGCGACGTCCTTGCCCTGTGCCGTGGTTGCCCCGCCCAGTTTCCGCACCCAGTCCGGGGACACCTTCGACAGGTAGTCGGTCCAGATGCCGGTCGTGCCCGAGCCGTCCGAGCGGTGCACGACCGCGATCGGCTCATCAGGCAACTTCACGCCCGGATTCAACGCGGTCAGCGCCGGGTCGCTCCACTTCGTGATGGCGCCCGCGAAAATCTTGCCCAACACATCGCCGGTGAACCTCAACCCTTCCGGCACTCCGTTGAGGTGATAGGCCGGGACCACCGCACCCAACAGCAGCGGGATCTGCTGCACCGGACCCTTGGCCTTGGCTGTCTCGGCCTCGCTGATCCCGGTGTCGCTGGCCCCGAAGTCGACCGTGCCCGCCTGGATCTGCGCGACGCCAGCACCGGAGCCAACGGACTGATAGGAGACCTGGACCTGAGCCTGCTCGCTGTAGGCCTTGGTCCAGTCCGCCATCATCGGGGCCACGAAGCTCGACCCCGCGCCGCTCAGCGTATTCGCCCCGCCCGGGATGGGCGCGAAGGGCGCCTGGTACCGGGGCTGGGTGGCTCCCGAGTCACCGCAGATCTGGGTGCCGAACCCAGCGCCGCCGACTTCGCTCGTGCTCCCACACCCGGCGACCACCAACGCGAGTCCGGTAACCACACTAAGCACAGCCAACGTCTTGCGGGCCATGGTTCCTCCGCGCTCGAGAGCGGCCGCCCCGGTGCGCCGCCATGTCCAGGGAACGTAAACGCCGCGAGTGCACAGTCCCCGTCATAGACATGAACAAATGATGAACATATTTGTGTGGACACTTGTGGTATGAGTCTTGTCCGACTCAATGGAACGTAGAGCCCCATCGACAAACCAGACGATACCTGCTGGTAGACAAGACAGTTGGTGGCACTGGAGCGTCGCGACTCCGCCGGCCGGGCATCTTGACCGGCGCCGCTTCTCTCAGCTATTTTTGACTCAATGTTTGCTGATCGAAATTCGGAGCTGGTGCGGCGGGCCGCCGTGCACAGCGCTCTCGGCGACCCCGCCAGGCTCTCGATCGTGGACGTCCTGGCGATCGGGGACGCCGCGCCGTCGGAACTGCGGACTCGGCTCGGCATGCCGTCGAACCTGTTGGCGCACCACCTCGCCGTGTTGGAGCGAGCCGGGATCATCCGCCGGACCCGCTCCCAGGCCGATCGGCGCCGCACCTACCTCAGGCTCGTGCCGGCCGCGCTGGACGGCGTCGCATTGGCGACCGCGGCTCTGAGTGCGCCACCCCGGGTCATGTTCGTCTGCACCGAGAACTCAGCCCGTTCCCAGCTCGCGGCGGCGCTGTGGACCCTGCACAGCGACATCCCGGTGGTCTCGGCGGGAACCCACCCCGCGCCACGGGTGCACCCCGGCGCCCACGCGGCCGCCCGCCGCCACCACCTGCCCATGGAGGCGGCCACCCCCCGCCGGCTGATCGACCATCTGCACGCCGACGACTTCGTGATCACCGTCTGCGACGCGGCGCACGAGGAACTGCGCCCGGTACTGCCCTGGGCGCACTGGTCGGTCGCCGATCCCGCTCCCGCCGGCACGCACAGCGCGTTCGATCAGACCGTCGACGACCTGATCGACCGCATCACCCGGCTCGCTCCGGTACTGACGATCACCGAGTCTCCCCGGCCCTGAACCGCGCAGATCAACTCACCCAGACGAGACGGAGTCGCAGATGACCGAGACCTACCAGCACCCGGACCTGACCATCGACCAACAACTCGCCCTGCGGACAGCGGCATCCCGGCTGGTCGGCGAGTTCACCAACACCTTCAGTGTGGAAACCATCGAACGGTTCCTACATTCCTCCTACGACGAGTTCGCCTCCCGGGCCACGGTGAAGAACTACCTGCCGTTGCTGGCCGAGCGGTTCGCCCGCCAACGCCTGCGGGCACTGGCCAAGGTCGAGGGCAAAGCCCTGACCGACACCCCGGTCGTACTGTTCCTGTGCACCCACAATGCCGGACGCTCACAGATGGCCTTGGGATTCTTCACCCACCTCGCCGGCGACCAAGCCCTCGCCTGGTCGGGCGGATCGGAGCCGGCCAGCACGATCAACCCGGCCGCGATCGTGGCAATGGCCGAACGCGGCATCGACATCTCCCGTGAGTATCCCAAACCCTGGACCGACGAAATCGTCCGCGCCGCCGACGTCGTCATCACCATGGGCTGCGGCGACGCCTGCCCGGTGTTCCCCGGCCGCCGCTACGAGGAGTGGATCCTCGAAGACCCCGCCGGCCTCACCGTCGACGATGTCCGCCCCATCCGTGACGACATCGAACGCCGCGTCCAGACCCTGCTCGCCACTCTCTCCGTCCCGGGCCCCGCCCGAATCGGATGACGCGGTGTCTGCGCAGCAGGCATCGGGGGAACGTGTCGGCGAGCTGATCATTCACCGACCCCGACTGCCCGGACCCGGTCGAGGACGCCGATTCGGCTTGATCTTGATGGACTCCACGTCGCTGATGTGGCCTATGGGGCGACCGTGCGCGTCCCGGTCTACGAAGGCCACCATGTCCTGCGCGTCCGGTGCCGACCGATGAGCGGCGGGCAACTCACCATGGAAGTCGCCCCCTCCCAGACCCAGCGGCTGCTGATCTACGTCGGCCTGTTCCACGAGGTGTGCATCAGAGCCGATGACCGGGACACCTCCAATGTCCCCACGTGAACAACTACGGGTAGCGATCATCGCCGCCGCGTGTGCGCTGTGGGGATGGGTGGTCTACCGATGGGTGGGCAACCTCTACGTCACGGCCGTGGAGACCTCAGTGGTCAGCAGGCTCAGCTGCTCGACCCCGGCTGGCGGGGTAGCGAGCCACGGGAGCACTACGGTGCGCTCGGCGTGTTCCGTGACCTCGGTGACGTACCGCCGTTCTGAGCCGGCCCTGGCCAGCAGCAGCGGATCAACCGGAGAGGTGGCGCTGAGGCTCTGGTTGATGATCCAGGCGAACGGTTTGATCCCGGCGCGGCCGAGGTCGTCCTGCAGTGCGGCGGCCTCGTGTACCGGGGTGGCCTCCGGGAGTGTCACCAGCAGGACGCGCGTGTAGTCCGGGTCGGTGAGGCGGTCGAGCAGCTCCACGGCCTCCGGTGTCACCTGCCCGCTCTGCTGGGCCAGTTGCCGTTGATAGCCGCGGGAGGCGTCGAGCAGCAGCAGGGTGTGGCCGGTCGGAGCGGTGTCTACCACCACGAACCGGTCTTGGGCGGAGGCGACCGTGCGGGCGAAGGCGTAGAAAACGGCGATCTCTTCGGTGCACGGTGAGCGCAGGTCTTCGAGCAGGAGCGCGCGTCCGTGTTCGTCGAGGTTCGCGCCGGCCTGGGCCAGCACGGCCTCGGTGTAGGCCGCGGTCTCGGCGGTCGGATCGATCCGGCTCACCTCCAACCCGGCCAACCCCGCACCGACCATCTCCTCGACGTGCGCGGCCGGGTCTGTCGTGGTCAGTGTGACCAGGTGCCCCCTGGCGGCCAGCGCGACGGCTACCGCCGAGGCAACGGTGGTCTTGCCCACCCCGCCCTTGCCCATCGCCATGACCAGACCCCGATCGCTGGCCGCGATCTCGTCCACCAGGGCAGCCAGGCCCACCTCGACGCCCGCGTCGAGACCAGCGAGCCCGACCTCAGCGCCCGAGACAACCGCGGCCGGGTTCAGCATCGCCCGCAGGCCCGGCACCCCGATCGGCAGTTCGGGCAACAGCGGCACGTACTCGATCCCGGGCAGGGTGGACAGCTCGGTCGGCATCTTCTTGAGCACCGCTCGGGTGCGCACGTGCCACGCCAGGGCCAGCGGATCGTCGAGCCGGGTCGCCTCGAACACGCCGTTGACGATCACCCGCTGGTTGCCGATGCCCAGTTCCCGTAGCTCCGCCGACGCCCGGGCCGCCTCGGTCATCGCCCCGGTCTCGGCGCGGGTCACCAGCACCAGCGTGGTCCGGTCCGGATCGGCCAGAGCCTGCATGGCTTCGGTGTAGCGTTGCCGCTGCGCGCCCAGCTCCGCCAGCGGCCCGATGCAGGACGCACCGCCCGGGTTGGTGACCAGGAACTCCGACCACGCGCTGGGCAGGCTGAGTAGCCGCAGCGTGTGCCCGGTCGGCGCGGTGTCGAAGACCACGTGGTCGAACCGCTGATGGACGCCTGGGTCGGTGAGCAGCTCGACGAACTCGTTGAACGCCGCGATCTCGACCGTGCACGCCCCGGACAGCTGCTCCTCGATCTGGGCCACCACCGCCGGTGGCAACGTCTCTCGATAGGGGCCCACCACCCTCTCCCGGTAGGCCGCCGCCGCCGCATCCGGATCGATGTCGAGCACCCAGAGCCCCGTGACATCAGGTACCTCCACCGGCTCCCGGTCGGCGTGAACGCCCAGCACCTCGTCGAGATTGGACGCGGGATCAGTGCTCACCAGCAACACCCGCCGACCGGCATCGACCAGGCCGATGGCCGTCGCCGAGGCGGTCGAGGTCTTGCCGACGCCACCCTTGCCGGTGAAGAACAGGAACGGTGTGCGCACACCGACCAGCCCGTTCAGCGGGGAAGCTCCCGTCGTCTGCGGCATCCTCAGCATTCCCCCGGAGCGCAGCATCCGCCCTCAGACCCGCCTGCGGTGGCGAGCGGCAGGCCCGGACGGTCAGTGGCCACGCCCGTCCAATCGGCCAGTTCCAGCCGAGTCGGGTACCGGCCGGCACAGCGCACCTCGCCGCCGACCAGGACCGCCGGGAGTGCCTCATCGCCTTTCTCCCGCAACAGGACACCGACCGGGCCGTCGACGAACTTGCCGGGATCCGTGACCAACCCGAACCGCTGCACCTGCACGCCTGAGCGGGTGAGCCAGTCGGCATCGGCTGCGAACTGGATCAAGGTGGGGTCAACAGCCGGCCCGCACACGCCGGTCGAACAGCACAACGCCGGGTCGTACACCTCAACTGAGATCATCGTCGTTCCTTTCCCTCGCTGATGTTGAACACTGTCTAGAGCGCCGGAGCCGGAGCGATCTCATCAATGAGTGTCCGGATGCGCTGTTCGATCTCGTCGCGGATCGGGCGCACGGCTCGCACGCCTTGGCCTGCTGGGTTCTCCAGCGCCCAGTCCAGGTAGCGCTTGCCGGGGAACACCGGGCAGGCGTCGCCGCAGCCCATGGTGATCACCACGTCGGAGGCTTCGACCGCAGCGACGGTGAGGAGTTTGGGACTCTCATCCGTGATGTCGATGCCGACTTCCTTCATTGCCTCAGCCACGGCGGGATTGACCTGGTCGGCGGGCTGGGAACCGGCCGAGCGGACCTCCACCCGGTCGCCGGCCAGATGGGTGAGGAACGCGGCGGCCATCTGGGAGCGCCCGGCGTTGTGGACACAGACGAACAGCACTGACGGGAGTTCAGACATGTTTACCCCTCGGGTCGGCGGTGCCCATCGCGCTGATACCGGCGTCGCTGCCGCTGATCACGACAAGATGCATGACGGGAGTGGCTCCTGTTCAGATGTCGGACTGGGTGGACCAGGCGGCGGTGGTGACCGGGCTGCTCGGGTCGCCACGGTGGTCGGTGTCGCGTGGCACTACCTCGGCTGACGCACCGCGTCCGACGTCTGGGTAGAGCGCGAGGACCAGGCCCGCGCCGAGGCCGGCACCGACGAGCTGAGCGACCACGAACCCTGGCGCCGAGGCCGGCGCGATCCCGGCGAAGGTGTCACTGAAGATCCGTCCGACGGTCACCGCCGGGTTGGCGAACGAGGTCGAGGACGTGAACCAGTAGGCCGCGCCGATATAGGCACCCACCGCCCCGCCCGACACACTCGCGCGCCCGGTGCGGGCCAGGGTGAAGATGAGCGCGATCAGCCCGGCGGTGGCGACGATCTCGCCGATCCAATGCCCGACGCCGGCTCGCGCTTTCGTCGAGATCTGCAGGATGGCCAGCTCGAACATCGCGTTGGCCAGCAGCGCGCCCACGATCGCGCCGAGACACTGCGCGAGGGTGTAGGCGGCGACGTCGCGTCCGCTCAGGCCGGTGCCTGCCCGGCGACCGAGCAGCCAGTCCGCTCCCGACACCACCGGATTGAAGTGTGCTCCGGACATCGGACCGAACAGTATGATCAACACCGCAAGGCCGAGCATGGTAGCGGTTGAGTTTTCCAGCAGCTGCAGCCCGACATCGTTCGGGGACAGTTGCTGGGCAGCGATACCCGAGCCGACCACGACCGTGACCAGCAGCGCGGTGCCTACCAACTCGGCCAGTAGCCGCCGCCCGAGCGGGGCGCTCACGCGCACGCCCCGGTCGGCACCAGCACCGCCGCCAGCGTGCCCAGCACCTCCGGGTGCACCCGGTAGTAGACCCAGGTGCCGCGCCGTTCACCGGAGATCAGACCGGCCTCACGCAGCACCTTGAGGTGATGGCTGATCGTCGGACCGGTCAGCTCGAACACCCCGGACAGGTCACACACGCACGCTTCGCCGCCCTCGTGGGAGGCGATCAGCGACAGCAGCCGCAACCGAACCGGGTCGCCCATCGCTTTGAACAACCGCGACAGCTCCATCGCCTGGGGAGCCGTCAATGGCTCTCGGACCAGCGGCGAGCAGCACCCCACCACGGATGGCAGCTCCGCGAGCATCCGACCCTGATTCGACATGCTTCTAGCTTGACAGACGTCGATTCAAGGTGCAACCTCTGTATTGACAACAATCGAATCAAAGGGGAGTGATCATGTCCCGAGTTCAGCTGGCGCTTCGGGTCTCCGACCTGGAAGCCTCCGTCGCGTTCTACCGCTCGCTGTTCGGCGTCCAGCCGGCCAAGCGTCGGCCCGGCTACGCCAACTTCGCCATCACCGAGCCCACGCTGAAGTTGGTGCTCATCGAGGGTTCGCCCGATCAGCCAACCGTGCTGGACCACCTCGGCGTCGAGGTCGAGACCACCGACGAGGTCGACGCCGCCACCGGGCGGCTGTCCGAACTGGGCCTGTACACCCAGGTTGAGAACGACACCACGTGTTGCTATGCCCTGCAGGACAAGGTGTGGGTCCACGGACCGGGCGCCGAGGCGTGGGAGGTCTACACCGTCAAGGCCGACGCCCCCGACGCCACCAGCATCCATCCTGTCGGCATCCACCCCGTCGGCACCACTGAAGCCGAGGGTGGCAGCTGCGAGTGCGGCACCCCGGTGCGCGAGGCCACCGCCACCGCATCTCCGCAGGCCAGCACAGGGGTTGTCGAGGCTGCCTGCTGCCCGCCGGTCGCCGCGCAC
>JALYVZ010000067.1 GCA_030852965.1 Actinomycetota bacterium
CGCGTGCAGCACGACCGCGCCGCGGCGCTCCAGCAGCGCCGCGAGCTCCTCGGCACGGCGGGCGGCGGTCACCCCCACGGTGAAACCGGCCAGCGGGGCCACCCGTACCGTGGCATCAGGGTCGCGCACGACGGTCACGACCATGCCTCGGCGACGCGCGCCGCGGCGGCGTCCACCATTGATCTTGCAAGTGCTGTCACAGCAGTCCGACCTGCACCCAGCCGTTCGTCACGCGCACGCTGAAAACCTCGACCTCCTGACCGGGCTCGTCCAGACACCGGCCGGTCTCCAGGCTGAATGCCTGCTTGTAGACGGGCGACGCGACGACGGGCCGGCCCTGCCGATCCCCAACGATCCCTCGGGAGAGCACCGCCGCGCCACTTATCGGGTCAATGTTGTCGATGGCATGCACCACAACAGCGCCATCCGGTTGACCGTCGACCCTTTCATGGGCAGCGCAATCCCCACCGACCAGCCGAAACAGCGCGATCTGACGGCCCTCCAGCAGCGCGGCCACGCCCCGGCCCGGCTGCAGTTGGTCGAGCCGGCACACCGACTCCCAGCGCATCCCCACCGGATAGCCGTTCACCGCGGCACTCATGACGACGTCACCACCGCAAGCTTGGGTCCGGCGATCTGCACCGGCTGGCTGCCTCGGTCGTGGCCGACGGGTACCCGCTGGCCCCGGCGGTCCACGAACTCGATGGTCGGATCCGGGGTGTCGGGTGCGTTGATGAACGAGGTGAACCGGGCCAGCTTCGCCGGGTCCTCCAACACCCCGCGCCACTCGTCGGCGTACCCCGCCACGTGCGAAGCCATCGCGGCGTCCAGTTCGGCACAGATGCCCAGCTTGTCGTCCATGATCACCTCGCGCAGGTGGTCGAGGCCGCCCTCCATCGCCTCCAGCCACGGGGCGGTTCGTTGCAGCCGGTCGGCAGTGCGCACGTAGAACATCAGGAACCGGTCGATGGTGCGGATCAGCGACTCGGTGTCGAGGTCGGCGGCCAGCAGGTCGGCGTGCCGGGGGCTGAAGCCGCCGTTGCCGCAGACGTAGAGGTTCCAGCCGGTCTCGGTGGCGATCACCCCGAAGTCCTTGCTGCGGGCCTCCGCGCACTCCCGGGCACAGCCAGAGACCGCCGACTTGAGCTTGTGCGGGCTGCGCAGGCCCCGGTAGCGCAGCTCCAGCGCGATCGCCATGCTCACCGAGTCCTGCACGCCGTAGCGGCACCAGTCGGTGCCCACACAGGACTTGACCGTCCGCAGCGCCTTGCCGTAGGCGTGCCCGGACTCGAACCCGGCGTCCACCAGCCGCCGCCAGATCTCCGGCAGCTGCTCGACCGTCGCGCCGAACAGGTCGATCCGCTGGCCACCGGTGATCTTCGTGTAGAGCCCGAAGTCCCTGGCCACCTCGCCGATCGCGATCAGCCCCGCCGGGGTGATCTCGCCGCCGGGGATCCGAGGGATCACGCTGTAGGTGCCGTTGCGCTGCAGGTTGGCCAGGAAGTGGTCGTTGGTGTCCTGCAGGGTGGCCTGCTCGCCGTCCAAGATATGCGCGGCGGTAGCGCCCCCTGTCGAGGCCAGGATGGACGCCACCGCAGGCTTGCAGATGTCACACCCGGTGCCGGCGCCGAAGCGGCCGATCAGCTCGGAGAAGGTCCGGACGCCGGTGCTCGCGACGACCTGGAAGAGCTCGGCGCGGCTCTGGGCGAAGTGCTCGCACAGTGCCTTTGAGACTTCGACGCCCTCGCTGACCAGCAAGGTCTTGAGCATCGGCACACAGGAGCCGCAGCTGGTGCCGGCCCGGGTGCAGGACTTGAGCGCCGGCACGTCGTGGCTGCCCTCGGCGATCGCGGCTCGCAACGCGCCTTTGGTGACCGCGTTGCACGAGCAGACCTGCGCGGAGTCCGGCAATGCATCCGCGCCGACCTCCACCCCGCCCGGGGCGATCATGGCAGCTGGGTCGGCCGGCAGCGTCAAACCGACCAACGGGCGCAGCGTGGCGTACCGGGAGGCGTCCCCGACCAGCACCCCACCGAGCAGGGTCCGGGCGTCGTCGCTCACCACCAGCTTCTGGTAAGAGCCCGCCACCGGGTCGTTGATCACGACCTCCAGGGCGCCCTCGGTGGCCGCGTGCGCGTCCCCAAACGACGCCACGTCCACCCCGAGCAGCTTGAGCTTGGTGGAGGTGTCCAGGTCGGCCTGGGTGATGGCCGCAGCCCCGCCGAGGAGCCGGTCGGCGACCACCTCGGCCATCGCGTACCCAGGCGCAACCAGCCCATAGGTGCGGCCACCGGTCAGCGACAGGGCGGCGCACTCCCCGATCGCGTAGACCCGCTCGTCGGGCGTGCGGCAGTGGTCGTTGACCAGCACGCCGCCCCGCTCCCCGACCGGCAGCCCGATCTGACGGGCCAGCGCGTCCGAGGGCCGGATACCGGCGGAGAACACCACCAGGTCGGCGTCCAGCTCGAGCCCGTCAGACAGCGAGGCCACCAGCCCCCGGCCGCGCGGACCGGGCGCGATGCCCTGCACCGACACGCCACAGCGCACCGCGACGTCCAGGTTCTCCACCAGCTTGCGCAGCAGCGCCCCGCCGCCATCGTCGACCTGCACCGGCATCAGCCTCGGCGCGATCTCCACCACCTGCGGCGACAACCCGAGCAGCCGCAGCGCGCGGGCCGCCTCCAGCCCGAGCAGCCCGCCACCGACCACCACCCCGGACCGCCGACCCGGGCCCCTGGCGGCGACCGAGGCTTCGGCAGCGGCCCGGATGGCGTCCAGGTCGTCCAGCGTGCGGTAGACGAAACAGCCGGGCAGGTCCTTGCCGGGCACGGGTGGCACGAACGGGTACGAACCGGTGGCCAGCACCAACGCGTCGTAGCCGCAGCTCTGACCGGATGCGGTGCGCACCACCCGCCGGTCCCGGTCCACCGCCACCACCTGCTCGCCGAGGCGCAGCTCGACGCACGTGTCGGTGTGCACGTCGGCGGCCACCAGGCTCAGCTCGCCCTCGGTGACCCCCTCGAAGTAGGTCGACAGCGCCACTCGGTCGTAGGCCGCCCGGGTCTCCGCGCCGAACACCACGATCCGCCACTCGCCCGCGCCGTCTCGGGCCCGCAGTGCCTCGACCAGCCGGTGCCCGACCATCCCGTGGCCGACGATCACCAGAGTCTTGCTCATCAGCGCGGCCCCCTGCCCATCCGGACCATCGGCGACGGTTTGGCCGGCGGCGGTGTCACCCAGGCCTTGGCGTACCGGCTCGCGGCGGGGTGCGAGTCCTTGCTGCGATAGACCACGTACGGCCTGGTCAGGTAGCCGAGCGGGGCACTGAACACATGCACCAGGCGGGTGTAGGGCCACAGCCCCAGCAACGCCAGCACAGTCAGCGCGTGCGTCTGGTAGACCAACGGCGCACCCACCATCAGCTCCGGCCTCGACGAGAAGACGAACAGGCCGCGGAACCACGGCGACACTGTTTCGCGGTAGTCGTAGCCGCCACCGATGAGGTTGACGCCCACCGTGTTCCCCATGCCGGTGCCGATCGCGGCGGCCAGCAGGAGATACATCAGCTTGTCCACGCCTGTGGTGACCTGCCGCACCGCGACCACCGTGACCCGCCGGTAGAGCAGGATCACCAGCCCCGCGACGGTGGCCATCCCGGACACCGTGCCCATGGACACGGACAGCAGGTGGTAGGCGTGCTCAGAGATCCCGAGCCACGCCGTCCAGCTGGCCGGCACCAACAATCCCATCACGTGGCCGAACAGCACCGCGAGCAGGCCGAAGTGGAACAGTGGGCTGCCCAGCCGCAGCAGCCGGCTCTCGTAAAGCTGCGACGACCGGGTGGTCCAGCCGAACTGGTCGTGCCGGTAGCGCCACAGGTGGCCCAGCGCGAACGAGGTGAACGCAACGTACGGCACGGTCAGCCACAGGAGTGTGGTCATCGGCGTCCTCCCTGGTCATCTCTGCTTGAGGCCGAGCCCATCAGAGCCGGGTCGAGAGCGAACGGCTCCAGGCCGACCTCCTCCGACGGCGGGCCCTGGGCGGCGAGCTCGGCCAGCCTTCGACGGTCCGGCACGCTCAGCTCGGGCAAGGTGAGGTTCACCGCGTCCAGCACGCTCGCGTACGGCGAGTCCGCGTCGGCCAGCGAACGGCGCAACAGCTCCACCACCGGGCGGTACTCCACCAGCAACCGGTGGCCGCTGTCCGGGTCGACACATCCCGCGAACTCCAACACCACCGGCAGGTGGTCGGGCAGCTCCTCGTCCCCGAGCTCGACGCCGGCGGCCCGGAACGCGTGCTTGAACCGCAGCAGCGCCATCCCGCGCTTGCGGGTGTCGCCGTAGGCGTAGTAGCTCAGGTGCAGGCAGTTGCGTCGGCGCAGGTCGAACGTCTGCACGTAGTCGGCCGCCAGCTGGATGGGGTCGGTCGTCTCGAGGTGGGAGACGAACGTCAGCAGCGGCTCGCCGACCCACGAAGGCAGCTCGGCCACCTCGGCCCGGATCCGCCCCAGTAGACCCAACGTCTCCGAGCCCGGGTAGTCCAGCAGCAGGGCCGCGGCCCGCCACACCAGGCGGCGCTGGTAGGAGTCCAGCGCCGGGGGCGCGGTGGGTGCCGGAGCCCGCTTGCCCCATGGCGGCTTCACAGGGTGCGCCCCTGCGTGGTCAGCGAGACGGCTTCGACCACGTCGGTGTGCTCCCCGTTCGAGCCGGCGCCGTTCGTGCCGGCCCCGTTCGAGCCGGCGCCGTTCGTGCCGGCCCCGTGCGAGCTGGCGCCGTTTGCCTCGGTTCGCTGCGGGAACAGGCCGTCGTTGCTGCGCCCGTCCCAGTTGAGCAGGTTGACCCGGGCGTCCTTCTCCTCCGGTGCAGCACCGTTGGTGTCGGTGAGGTGGAACTTCTCGGCGACCTGGTCGAACGCCGTCATGCCCAGCTCATCGTCGAGGTCGGCCACGCTGCAGCCGGTGGCCAGCGCGTCCAGCCGGTGCGCGTCGGAGTGCGCCGCCGGCGGAATCACGTAGCGGTCCTCGTACTTGGCGATCGCCAGCAGCCGGTACATCGCCTCCACCTCGGCCGCGGACAACCCGGTGGACGCGGCGATCTCCGGCCGGTCCAGCTCACCGAGGTTGACCGTGCGCATGTGGGCGCGCATGGCGGCCAGCTTGTGCAGCGACGCCCGCACCGGGCCGACGTCACCGGCCGTGAACAGCTCGGCCAGGTATTCCATCGGGATCCGCAGGCTGTCGATCGCACCGAACAGGTTGTCCGGGTTATCGCCGTCGTGGCCGGTGCTGCTCAGCGCCTCGACCATCGGCGACAGCGGCGGGATGTACCAGACCATCGGCATCGTGCGGTACTCCGGGTGCAGCGGCAGCGCCACCTGGTAGTCCACGATCAGCCGGTACACCGGGGAGTTCTGCGCCGCCTCGATCCACTCACCGGAGATCCCGGCCCGTTCGGCCTCGGCGATCACCCGGGGGTCGTGCGGGTTGAGGAACACCCCCAGCTGCGCAGGGTAGAGGTCGTGCTCGTTCTGCACCGCCGCCGCTTCCAGCACCGCGTCGGCGTCGTAGAGCAGCACCCCGAGGTAGCGCAGCCGACCCACGCAGGTCTCCGAGCAGACGGTCGGGATGCCGACCTCGACCCGGGGGTAGCAGAACGTGCACTTCTCGGCCTTGCCGGTGCGGTGGTTGAAGTAGATCTTCTTGTACGGGCAGCCCGTGACGCACTGCCGCCAGCCCCGGCACTTGTCCTGGTCGACCAGGACAATGCCGTCCTCGGTGCGCTTGTAGATCGCGCCGGACGGACACGACGCCGCGCAGGACGGGTTGAGACAGTGCTCGCAGATCCTGGGCAGGTAGAACATGAAGGTCTCTTGGAACTCCAGCTTCACCTGCTCGGAGACCTTGGCCAGGATCGGGTCCTTACCGATCTGCTCCGGGCCGCCGCCGAGGTCGTCGTCCCAGTTGGCGCCCCAGGTGACTTCGGTGTCCTTTCCGGTAATCAGCGACTGAGGCCGGGCGGTGGGGGTGGTGTCCATCGCCGGGGCGGACAGCAGGTTGTCGTAGTCGTAGGTCCACGGCTGGTAGTAGTCGTCGAGGGTGGGCAGGTCGGGGTTGGCGAAGATGTTCAGCAGCCGTTTGAGCCGTGACCCGCTGCGCAGCGTCAGCCGGCCGCGCTTGTTCAGCGTCCAGCCGCCCTTCCACTTCTCCTGGTCCTGGTAGCGGCGGGGGTACCCCTGACCGGGGCGGGTCTCCACGTTGTTGAACCAGGCGTACTCCATGCCGCCGCGGTTGGTCCACGCCTGCTTGCAGGTGACCGAGCAGGTGTGACACCCGATGCACTTGTCCAGGTTCATCACCATGGACAGCTGCGCCATCACTCGCATCAGTACGTCACCTCCTGGGAGCGGCGACGAATGGTGGTCACTTCGTCGCGCTGGTTGCCGGTCGGGCCGTGGTAGTTCAGCGCGAACGACTGCTGGGCGTACCCGCCGATGAGGTGCGTCGGTTTGATCATGATTCGGGTCAGGGCGTTGTGGATACCGCCGCGTTTGCCGGTCGCGCTCGGCCTGTTGCGGTGGTCGGGGTCGTCGGGTTTGCCGTCGAACTCGATCCTCGGCACCCCGACCCCGCGGTCCTGGGCGTGGTACATGAACACGGTGCCCTCGGGCATCCGGTGGCTGACGATGGCCCTGGCCACCACGATGCCGTTGCGGTTGATCGCCTCGATCCAGTCGTTGTCGACCACGCCGATCTTCGCGGCGTCCACGTCGGACATCCAGATCGCCTGCCCACCTCGGGACAGCGTGAGCATGTAGAGGTTGTCCTGGTAGGCCGAGTGGATCGACCACTTGGAGTGCGGGGTGAGGTAGCGCACCGTGACCGAGGGACCCCCGGCCAGCCCGTCGGTGGCACCCACCGCCGGCTCGCTGAACAGGGCGGTCATGTCCAGCGGCGGCCGGAAGGTCGGCAGCTGCTCGCCCATCTCGCGCATCCAGTCGTGGTCAAGGTAGAAGTGCTGGCGCCCGGTCAGGGTGTGCCAGGGCTTGAGCCGCTCGGTGTTGATGGTGAACGGGGCGTAGCGCCGTCCCCCGGTCTCGCTGCCCGACCACTCCGGACTCGTGATCACCGGAACCGGGCGGGCCTGGGTGTCGGCGAAGGTGATCCGCTTGCCCTCGCTCTCCTCCGAGAGGTCGGCCAGCTTGGTGCCCGTGCGCCGCTCCAGCGCCTTGAACCCCTCGGTGGCCAGCCGGCCGTTGGTGGTGCCGGACAGCGCCAGGATGGCCTCAGCGGCGTGGGTGTCCTTGGCCAGCGACGGCCGCCCGATCGCATGGCCCGAGACGACTGTCCCGTTGACCGCCGCGAGGTACTCGACCTCCTCGTCGGGGTGGTAGGTGACCCCCTTGGTGGTCAGCCCGACCCGCTCGACCAGCGGTCCCAGCGCGGCCATCTTGTCCGCCACCGCCGGGTAGTCGCGCTCGACCATGACCAGCCGGGGCATGGTCTTGCCCGGGATCGGCTCGCACTCGCCGGCCCGCCAGTCCAGCACCCGCCCACCGGGTTGCGCGAGCGCGTCGGCGGTGTCGTGCTGCAGCGGCATCGCCACGATGTCCTGGCGCACCCCGAGGTGCTTCTCGGCCAGCCAGGAGAAGCCTCGGGCGATCCGGTGGAACGCATCGAAGTCGGTCTTGGTCTCCCACGGCGGGGAGATCGCCGGGGAGAACGCGTGCACGTAGGGGTGCATGTCGGTGCTGGACAGGTCGTGCTTCTCGTACCAGGTGGCGGCCGGCAGCACCACGTCGGAGAACAGCGTGGTGCTGGTCATCCGGAAGTCCAGCGCCAACAGCAGGTCGAGCTTGCCCGAGGGTGCCTCGTCTCGCCAGGTCACGTCGGTCGGGCGGATGCCGTGGTGATCGGACGCGCGCAGGTTGGAGTCCGCACCCAACAGGTGGTGCAGGAAGTACTCGTTGCCCTTGGCCGAGCTGCCCAGCAGGTTCGACCGCCACACCGTCAGACACCGCGGGAAGTTCTCCGGGGCATCCGGGTCCTCGCAGGCGAACCGCAGGTGCCCGGTCTTCAGGCCGTCCACCACGTGGGTGGCGGCGTCCTTGCCGAGTCGCTGCGCCTCATCTGCCAGCTCCAGCGGGTTGCGGTTGAACGTGGGGTGGCTGGGCATCCAACCCAGCCGGGTGGCCAGCGCGATGGCGTCCGCGGTGGTCCGGCCGGCCAGCTTGCCGCTGCCCGCCGCCCCAGCACCCGCCTGCCCGCCGGGCCCCGTCGCCAGCGGGGATGCGAAGGCGCCGGCGGTGAACGGGTCGTAGCGCCACTGGTCGGTGGCCAGGTACCAGAAGATGGTGCCCTGCATCTGCCGGGCCGGGCGCTGCCAGTCGGCCGCGAACGCCAGCGTGCCCCAGCCAGTGATCGGGCGGCACTTCTCCTGGCCGACGTAGTGCGCCCAGCCACCGCCGTTGACCCCCTGGCAGCCGGTGAGCATCACCAGCGCCAGGAACGAGCGGTAGGTCTGGTCGGAGTGGAACCAGTGGTTGGTCCCCGCGCCCATCAGGATCATCGAGCGGCCGCCGGAGCGTTCGGCGTTGTCCGCGAACTCACGGCCGATCTTGGCGGCCACCGCGGCGGACACCCCGGTGATCGGCTCCTGCCAGGCCGGGGTGCACGGGTGTTCGGCGTCCTCGTAGCCGGTGGGCCAGCTGCCCGGCAGACCCTCGCGGTGCACCCCGTACTGCGCCAGCAGCAGGTCGAACACCGTGGTCACCAGCTTGCCGGCCACCCGCCGCGCCGGCACACCCCGGCGCAGCACGCCCGGCTGGTCGGTGTCGAACCGAGGCAGGTGCAGCTCCACGTTCTCCGATCCGTCCCGGCCGAGCAGGCTCAGCGCAGGGTCGACATCGGCCAGGTCGAGGTTCCACTTGCCCTCGCCGGACGCGGAGAACCGATGGCCGAGCGAACCATTCGGCACCACGGGCGCGTCGGCGGCGGCATCCCAGAGCACCGTCTTCGAGGCCGCGGCCTCCTCGTCCGAACCCAGATCCGCGGCGGTGAGGAAGGTCCCCGGTAGGTAAGCCCCGTCCCGTTCCTCCAACTGCACCAGGAACGGCAGGTCGGTATACTGCTTGACGTACTCGGTGAACCTCGGCGTCTGCCGGTCGACGAAGAACTCCTTGAGAATCACGTGTCCCATCGACATCGCCAGCGCGGCGTCGGTGCCCGGGCGGGCCGGCAGCCACTCGTCGGCGAACTTGGTGTGGTCGCCGTAGTCCGGCGACACCACGACCACCTTCTGGCCCCGGTAGCGGGCCTCGGTCATGTAGTGCGCGTCCGGGGTGCGGGTGACCGGGACGTTCGAGCCCCAGAGGATCAGGTAACCGGCGTCGAACCAGTCGGCGGACTCCGGCACGTCGGTCTGGTCCCCGAAGACCTGTGGCGAAGCCACCGGCAGGTCGGCGTACCAGTCGTAGAACGACAGCATCGCGCCGCCGATCAGCGAGATGAACCGGGCGCCGACCGCGTGGCTGACCATGGACATCGCCGGGATCGGGGAGAACCCGGCCACCCGGTCCGGCCCGTAGGTCTTGATCGTGTGCACGTGGGCGGCCGCGACGATCTCGCAGGCCTCCCACCACTCGGCCCGGACGAACCCCCCCTTGCCCCGGCCGGACTTGTAGCGGGTGGCTTTCTCCGGGTCGGAGACGATGTCCGCCCAGGCCAGCACCGGGTCGTGCAGCCGGGACTTGGCCTCGCGGTACATCTCCAGCAGCACGCCGCGCACGTACGGGTAGCGCACCCTCGCGGGCGAGTAGGTGTACCAGGAGAACGAGGCGCCACGGGGGCAGCCGCGCGGCTCGTACTCCGGCTTGTCCGGCCCGATCGACGGGTAGTCGGTCTGCTGGGCCTCCCAGGTGATGATCCCGTCCTTGACGTAGATCTTCCAGGAGCACGAGCCGGTGCAGTTCACCCCGTGGGTGGAGCGGACGACCTTGTCGTAGGCCCAGCGGTCCCGGTAGAAGGCGTCGGCTTCGCGGCCGCCGATCTGGTGCAGGGTGCGCCCGTCCTGCGACTGCTCGCCCTTGTGGAAGTACTTGCCCACCCGCAGCAGTGAGTCGGTGATCCCGTCATCGAGTCCGGCGGCGCCTCGCTCGGGTGCCGTGCTCATGCCGCGACTCCGCGCTCGGGGCTCATGTCCTCGGCCGCCTCTCTGCTGGTCGATCGGCTCATCGTGGGCGTCGCTCGTTTCCGAAATGTTTCCCCCGCATTGCAAGAGACCCGGCGTGTGACGGGTCACCAACCGGGATGACCGCCGTTTGGGCAGGAGAACCGCAGGATCTGGTGGGTTCTCCTACCCATTCGGCGATCATGGGCGAGTTAGACCCCGGCGTAGGCCAGGCGGGGCGCCGCCGGCTGCGCGGCCGGCACCGGCCGCAGGTAGACCAGGTAGGTCACCGTGACGCAGACCGCGTAGAAGGCCAGGAAGAACCAGAACGCGGCGTCACCGGACTTGGTGGTCAGGAAGGACTGCCGGAAGGACAGGTTGATGAACAACCCGCCCAAGGCGCCGGTCGCGCCGGCGATGCCGATCACCGCGCCGGACAGCCGCCGCGCGGTGGCCAGCGCCACGTCGGACGCCATGCCCTCGACGATCGCCACCTTTGCCTTGCCCTGGAAGATCGACGGGATCATCTTGTAGGTCGAGCCGTTGCCAAGGCCGGACAGGATGAACAGCAGCACAAAGCCGCAGGTGTAGATGCCCAGCGACTTCACCGACGACGCGTAGAGCGCGATGCCGCAGGCACCGGCCATCAGCACGTAGGTGGCCAGCGAGACCTTCGCGCCGCCGTACTTGTCGGCCAGCGCACCGCCGAGCGGACGGATCAGCGAGCCGAGCAGCGGGCCGATGAAGGTGACCGACGCGGCCTGCAGGGGGGTGCGGCCGAACTGGCTCTGCAGCACCAGGCCGAAGGCGAAGCTGTAGCCGATGAACGAGCCGAAGGTGCCGATGTAGAGGAAGGACATCACCCAGGTCTGGACGTCCTTGGCGGCCTCGCGCAGCGCCCCGGTGTCGTTGTTCATGTGCCGGATGTTGTCCATGCGCAGCGCGGCGAAGGTCGCGGCGATCACGATCAGCGGGACATAGATCCAGAGGACCAACCGGGGCGCCATCGCGCCCGCCGTCCCGATCACCAGCAGGCCGACCAGCTGCACCACCGGCACGCCGATGTTGCCGCCACCGGCGTTGAGCCCCAGCGCCCAGCCCTTCTTGCCCTCCGGGAAGAAGGAGTTGATGTTCACCATCGACGAGGCGAAGTTCCCGCCGCCGATGCCGCCGATGGCCGCGATCAGCACGAACGTGGTGTATGAGGTGCCGGGGTGCATCACGATCGCGGCCAGGATGGTCGGGATCAGCAGCGAGCCGGCGCTGAAGATGGTGAAGTTGCGGCCACCGAACTTGGCCGGCCCCATCGAGTAGGGGATGCGCACCAGGGCACCCACCAGCGTCGGCACCGCGACCAGGAAGAACTTGCCGGCCGGGTCGACGTGATAGGCCGGGCCCATGAAGAGCACCATCACCGACCACAGGGTCCAGACGGAGAACCCGATGTGCTCGGCGAGCACCGAGAACCACAGGTTCCGGTTCGCGACCTTCTTACCGGTGCTCTCCCAGAATGCCGGGTTCTCCGGCTCCCAGTGCTCGATCCACCGGCCATGGCAGGTCGGCGGGGAAAGGGTCTGTTCCTCTTGGACAACCATGCTCGGCCTCCTGTGCGTTCGCGTATCTGCGTTGACTGCGAACGGTAGGTAGCCGCCATTACCGGGAGGTGGCCTCGTGTGACAGCCGTGCTACGTGCTGCTCATTCCCGCAGCTCGCTCCCGTGAGCAGGCGAAACCGTTACAAACTGGTTTCCAACATGCGTCGGTGGCCGTTCAGGCCATAGTGAGGACAAGCTCTGCGGTGTGTTCCAGACCACGCAGTGTGATCGGAGACGCACTCGGATGTTCGCCGTGCAACGCCACCCGGAACAGCAGCGCCCGCAGCATCACCTGCGGCCAACCGTCCAGGTGCGACCAGGCCCGCAGCAGCCCGGCGTCGGCGCCACCCCAGGCCAGCGCGTCCACCACGATGACCGCGGCGGCCCACTCCACCGGTCGCCAGAACGGCACCAGATCGACGACAGCCGGGTCCGGCCCGTCGCCGGTGGCGCCATCGGGGCTGTCGAACAGCACGGTGCCGAACAGGTCACCGTGCACCACCTGCGAAGGCAGCTTCAGCTGACGGCGCCGGGCGGCAACCTCATCGAACAACGCACCGCCGACGGACGGGGCCAGTGCGATCGAGCGCTCGCCCCAGGCCGCGGCGTCCGCCCGGGTGACCAGGTCATCCCGATCGTCGAGCAACCGGGGCCGGCGCACCGACGCGGTCGCCGCGTGCAGCCGCAGCGACGCGGCCACCAGCTCGTGGTAACGGGCCTCCGGGTTGCCACGCAGGTACTGAGACGCCGCCCAGCCGGCCACCACCCAACGACCGTCCGAGGCGCGCAGCGGACGGGCGATCCGTAGCCGGTCGGCGCGCAGGGTGTCCAACACCCGGGCCGACCAGGCAGCCACCACGTTGCTGCGCACCGGTCGGAGCACCACGTCGTCGCAGCGGAACCCAGACAACCCGCCATACTCGATCGGCACCGCGTCGGCGTCCCGCACCCCGAACGCGGTTCGCACATGCTGGGGCAGGACCGCCCCGGAGTCCGGGGCCGGCTGCTCCTCGGTCGCGGCGCTCACAACCACGCACGGTACCGCCGCCAGCCCCCACCAGGCCCACGCCACCCCGAGTGATCCCACTCCCAGGTGCCGCCGCACTCCCAGGTGCCACCGCACTCCCAGGTGCCGCCGCAGCCT
Organism: Actinomycetota bacterium; assembly: GCA_030852965.1. GTDB lineage: Bacteria > Actinomycetota > Actinomycetes > Mycobacteriales > Pseudonocardiaceae > Pseudonocardia. Next base: position 12,902 of record JALYVZ010000067.1, read on the forward strand.
GGGGTGATCCAGGTTTCGGTGGACAAGCGGACGCGTGACGTCCGTTTCCGCACCGAAACCTGGATCACTTACTCAGTGGTGCGGGCGCTGCTTTCCGTACTGGGTCAGTAGGTCGGGAGGGACGGGTCGACTTGCTTGATCCAGGCCAGCACGCCACCGCCGACATGGACCGCGTCGGCGAAGCCGGCCTTGTGCAGCGCCGCCAACGCCTCGGCCGACCGGGCGCCGGACTTGCAGTGCAGCACCACCGGACGGTCCTGGGGTATCTCCGCGAGCGCCTCGCCGGACAGGATCCGGCCCTTCGGGATGAGCACCGCGCCCGGGATGTTCACGATCTCGTACTCGTTCTGCTCCCGGACGTCGATCAGCGCGAAGTCCTTGCCCGCGTCGATCATGACCTTCAGCTCACGCGCGGTGATGGTGTGCCCCGCCGCAGCGCTCTGGGCGTCGTCCGACACCACGCCGCAGAACGCGTCGTAGTCGATCAGCTCGGTGATCGGCTTGGTCTCCGGGTCCTTGCGGACCTTGATGGTGCGGTAGCTCATGTCCAGGGCGTCATAGACCATCAGTCGGCCTAGCAGGGGGTCACCGATGCCGGTGATCAGCTTGATCGCCTCGTTCACCATGATCGAGCCGATGGACGCGCACAGCACACCCAGCACACCACCCTCGGCGCAGGACGGGACCAGCCCTGGCGGCGGCGGCTCGGGATAGAGGTCGCGGTAGTTCAGCCCCTGGCCGTTCGGGGCGTCCTCCCAGAACACCGAAGCCTGGCCCTCGAACCGGAAGATCGAGCCCCACACGTACGGCTTGCCGGCCAGCACTGCGGCGTCGTTGACCAGGTACCGGGTGGCGAAGTTGTCGGTGCCATCCAGGATCAGGTCGTACTGCCGGAAGATGTCCAGCACGTTGGAGCTCTCCAGGCGCAGCTCATGGATCCGAACCTCGACGAACGGGTTGGTCTCCTTGATCGAGTCACGAGCGGACTCGGCCTTGGAACGGCCCACGTCGGACTGACCGTGGATGATCTGGCGCTGCAGATTGGAGCTGTCCACCACGTCAAACTCGACGATGCCCAGCGTTCCGACCCCGGCCGCGGCCAGGTAGAGCAGCGCCGGAGAGCCCAACCCGCCGGCCCCGACCACCAGCACCTTCGCGTTCTTCAGCCGCTTCTGCCCGGCCATCCCGACCTCGGGGATGATCAGGTGGCGGCTGTACCGCTCGACCTCGTCCTTGGTCAGCTCGGCGGCCGGCTCCACGAGCGGCGGCAGTGCCATGGTGGTTCGCTCCTTCTGACGTCTGCGTTTGTGGTCCCAGCAGGCTGCAACGCCAGGGGGCCGGCGAATCTTCCCACTGTGCTGACAGTCGATTCCAGGCTCGCTCCGCTCCTCGCTCGCTGGCGCTCTCCCCACCCCGCCGGCTCCGCCGGCTACCGTCCCCCGGGATGCTCACTCGCCCTTCATCATCCGGTGGCTCACCGGCTCAGGCTCACCATTGCCCGGCATCCACCGCCCGCCACATCCCGAGCACCGCGCGGGCCACCATCACCGGGACCTCGATCTGCGGCACGTGCCCGACCTCCGGCAACGCCAGCAACCGCCCCCGGCGCAGCACCGCGGTGGTCCGGGTGGCCAGCCGTGGCGCCACCAACCGGTCCCGCCCGCCCCACACGACCATCGTCGGCGCGGTGACCCGGGCGGCCGCCGACCACAGCGACGGGCCGGCGAACCAGCCACCGATCATCCCACGGGTGGTCTCCCAGAGCGCCTCGTTGGCCCAGGGCTGGGCGCCGCGCACCGCGCCTTCCTCGACGGCCTCGGCAATTCGGTGCTCGGCCACCGCCGACGGGTCGCCATAGCAGAGCCGAACCATCTGCTCGACCCGCTCTCTCGGCGTGATCTCCGCCAGCCGGCGGAGCACTCGGGCCCGCAGCCCCGGCACTGCGGCCAGCAGGAACTGCGGGTCCGACACCCGGCGCGGGTCGGGTCGGCGGTCCGGCATCGCCGGCGCCAGCAGGGTGAGGCTGCGTATCAGCTCAGGACGGCGAGCGGCTACGACCAGCCCGATCGCGCCGCCCATCGAGTTGCCCAGCAGGTGCACCGGGCGCCCCTGACCAGCCAGAAAGCACAACAACGCGTCGGCGTGCGCGTCCGGGGTGTACTCCCCGGACGCCAGCGGCCGGGACCGTCCGAACCCGGGCAGGTCCACGGCCAGCCCGGGCGCGTGCGGCGCCAGCTGGGCAGCCAGGTCGGTCCAGTTGGTGCCCGAGCCGGCCAGCCCGTGCACGTAGACGGCAGGGGTGGCGCCCGCCGGGCCGGGGGTCTCCCGGACGTGCAGGGTGACGCCACCTGAGGTGATCTCCCGACCCGGCCAGGGCAACTGGTACCGATCCCACGGTGGGAGCTCGCCAGGGTCGGCGAGCGGGGCCACCCTCGGCGCCGGAGCGGCGCCCGAGCGGGTGGATGGGGCCATCAGCGACGACACGGACATGGTTGTAAGGATGCGCGACGAATCGCCGATGCGCATCCTTCCTGTTGAGTCGACCTCACCTCTCGTACACCTGATGGCAATGTGAGCCCTTCGACGGCTACTTACCGGTAGGGTGGCCGCGATGACCGAGACAGCCTCAGCGTCGAGCCACACCGGGTCAGGACAGCCGGGCAACCAGCGCGGTGTCCGGCTGTCCCGCAAGGCCCGCCGCGTCCAGCTGCTCGGCGCCGCGCGTGACGTCTTCGCCGCCCAGGGCTACCACGCCGCCGCAATGGACGACATCGCCGACCGCGCCGGCATCAGCAAGCCGGTGCTCTACCAACACTTCCCGAGCAAGCTGGAGCTGTACCAGGCGTTGCTGACGACCTATGCCGAGGAGCTGGTCGGCCGACTGCACAGGGCGATCGCGGCGACCAGCGACAACGAGCAGCGGGTGCGTGGCGCGGTGTCGGCCTACTTCGACTTCGTGGCCGGCGAGGGCGAGTCGTTCCGACTGGTCTTCGAGTCCGACCTGCGCGGCGAGCCGGAAGCCGCAGCGGTGCTGGACGGGGCACTGAGCCAGTGCGTCGACTCGGTGGCCGACGCGGTGACCACCGACTCCGGGTTGGACCGGGAGCGAGCCCGGCTGCTCGCCGTGGGTCTGGTCGGGCTGAGCCAGGTCGCCGCCCGGTACTGGCTGGACTCCGGTCAGGCGGTGCCTCGGGAAGAGGCGGTGGCGCTGATGTCTAGCCTTGCCTGGCGGGGACTCGCCGGCTTCCCCCTGGTGCACGACTGACAGTGAGGATGTAGGTGAGCCCCGCAGCGGTCGTCCTGACCCAGCGTCTGACTGACTTCGGGTCTTCAATGGGATCTGTCGGTCGGTCCGCTGCGGGGCTCGCTTTGCACTCACCAGAC
>JALYVZ010000068.1 GCA_030852965.1 Actinomycetota bacterium
GTGCCGGCGCCACCGGGCCGGGGTTGAGCACCTCGGCCAGCCGGTACATCCCGACCGGCGTCCGCCCGGCGACGGAGCGGCTGCGGATTTCCTCGACGCCGGCCCCCAGTGCAGGGATGTCCAGCGCCGCCGCGCGCGCGGCCAGGCCATCGACCAAGGCTTCAGCCAGTGCGTCGGTGGACTGCTGCTCTGCGTCGGTGGACTGCTCCGCGTCGGTGGACTGCTTCGTGGCTTTGAGACTCGACACGTCTGTCACCTCCGTCTGGTCGTCGTCCGCCGCCTCGTTGCGAGCGGGTGTCATATCGTGTATCGGACGACTGCCGAAATCGTTCCACCAAACGGAACATTATCCTCGTGTGGGTATAGCCTTAACCCATCAGTGACGAAAGACGACGGCCGCGACCGGTTTGAGCCGCTCGCTTCCCTCATCCGAGTGATAGTCTCCGGCGCTGGTAGCGTCGGTGCCAGCGGCCACCCCGGTCCGTCGCAGGGCGACCGTGACCAGCACCGCCACCACCAGGTTCACCACGAGCGCGACGAAGCCGACGTAGATCTGCACCATCGAACCGGCGAACGGGTGCCAGCCCAGCAGGCTCAGCTTGTCCAGCGGCAGCGCGGAGCCGCCGAAGTGCGCCTTGCCGCTCGCCTTGTTTGGGATCAGGTAGAGCAGCTGCAACCCGTAGGCCATGCCGGCCACCCAACCGGCCACCAGTGCCCACCGGTGCAGCCACCGGGTGTACAAAGCGACGGCAACGGCGGGCAATGTCTGGAGAATGATCACGCCGCCGATCAGCTGCAGGTCGATGGAGAACTGCGGGTCGACGAGCACGATGAACGCCACCGCGCCGAACTTCACCACCAGCGACGCGAGCTTGGCCTGCTTGGCCTCCTGGGCCGGGGTGGCGCCCGAGTGCAGGTACTCCTTGTAGATGTTGCGGGTCCACAGGTTCGCCGCCGCGATGGACATGATCGCCGCCGGCACCAGCGCGCCGATCCCGATCGCGGCGAACGCCACCCCGGCGAACACCGGGCCGAACTGGCCGTTGAACAGCACCGGGATGACGGTGTTGCCATCCGGGCGGCCGGTGGCCCCGTTGGTGATCGGCTTGACCCCGGCGGCGATCGCCACATAGCCGAGCAGCGCCAGCAGGCCCAGCAGCAGCGAGTACGCCGGCAGCGCCACCATGTTGCGTTTGAGCACGTCGCGGCCCCGCGACGCCAGCACCCCGGTCACCGAGTGCGGATAGAGGAACAGCGCCAACGCCGAGCCGAGCGCCAGCGTGACGTACTGCAGCTGGTTGTTCGGGGTCAGCAGCAGGCTCCCGAACGGTTGGCCGGTCTTGTCGTTGATGCTGGTGAGCTTCTTGTCGGCGGCCCCGAAGATCGCTTCCCAGCCACCCAGCTTGGCCGGCAGGTAGAACACCGCCACCAGGATCACGACATAGATCAGAATGTCCTTCACGAACGCGATCAGCGCCGGCGCGCGCAGCCCGGACTGGTAGGTGTACACCGCCAGGATCACGAACGCCACGAACAGCGGCAGGTGCCCGGTAAGCCCGGTGCCGTTCAGCCCCATCGTGCGCAGCACCGCCTCCAGCCCGACCAGCTGCAGCGCGATGTAGGGCATCGTGGCCACGATCCCGGTCACCGCCACCAGCAGCGCCAGCAGCGGGCTGTCGTAGCGGCCGCGCACGAAGTCGGCCGGGGTGACGTAGCCGTGCACCCGGGACACCGACCACAGCCGCAGCACCGGCAGGAACACCAGCGGGTAGAGGATCACCGTGTAGGGCAGCGCGAAGAACCCCATCGCGCCGGCGCCGAAGAGCAGCGCGGGTACCGCGACGAACGTGTACGCGGTGTACAGGTCACCGCCGACCAGGAACCAGGTGACCCACGAGCCGAACTTGCGTCCGCCCAGCCCCCACTCGTCGAGGTGGTCCAGCGTGTTGCCGCGTCTCCAGCGGGACGCCACGAACCCCAGCACGGTGACCAGGAGGAACAACACCGCGAACACCGACAGCTGCACCCACTCGATCATCGGGCCGCTCCCTCGTCGCCGGACTTGTCGCGGGTCATCGCGTAGACGATCGCCACGCACACCACCCCGACCGGCACGAACGCGAACTGCGCCCAGTAGAAGAACGGCAGCCCGAACAGCCGAGGCTGGTCGCGGTTGAACCACGGGATGACCAACATCAGGAACGGGACCAGCAACAACAGGTTCCACGCGCTGAAACGCATCGCGGCTCCTCGATCGGGTGGTCGACGACGCGCCAGTCTGCCCCTTGCGGCCCGCCGCCGCGATCACGAGAAGGTAACGCCTCGGTCGTGGGTCGTCCCCGTTCACCGGTTGGCATCGCCGTACGCCATCGACTTGTCCGGGGCAGATCGGGCGGCGCTGGCCCCCACCCGCGGATTCGGCACGCAGATCCTCGGCGCACGCACCCTCGGCGCACGAGACAACGCTCGGTCACCCGTGTTCGTGTCCAGCCACCGCCGCCGCCGAGCCGACGGCCGCGCCGAGCTCAACACCATGGTTGTTTGATCACGGAATCTGTGACCATGGTGTTGGGTTCGACGCGGTGCCCGCAGCCACTCGCATGGCGGCGCGGGATGTGGTAGCCCAGCGTGACGGACGCGAGCGAGCTGGCGCGGTTCTTCGCCATCTCCGCTGACAGTACTCAGATGTGTCCGATGTTCTCGCCCTGCATCGACCAGGCCTGGCACACGCTGCTCGCCACGCCCGACTCGTATGCCTCAGAAGCACCATCGCTGCCCACGGTCGGCCACCTCCGGGATCGGCTCCGCGCACCTTGCGAAGGGAAGTATCGCGGGTCCGATCCCCCGATGCTCGTGACTTCTATAGTTGCTAAGGTTGGCAATCGTCGGCGTGGTGGATGCGAGCAGGAATGACCAATGGGTTAAACCCGGACCGCGGCGAGGATCCGGACACCCAGCGGCCGGCCGGGGAGAGGTCAGCGATGCAGATTCGATCCGGGTATCTCATCTGCTCCGCGGCACTGCTGCTCGCCGGGTTGGTCGGCTGCGGCGGCAACAAGATCGAGTCGGTCACCACGCTGCCCGATCTGGTGGCCCTGTGCAGCGGCCGTCATCCCACCACCGCGGCTCCGTACGCCGGAGCACCCCCGCATCCGATCCTCGTCGTCAGGCCACACGGTGCGGTCCAGGACATGTTGGAGAACCCGAGACTGGCCGGATTCGGGCCGGCCTGGAATCCTCAGGAACCGGCAGTCGTCCAGCTCGTGGCGTGCACCGAAAGTGACGGTGGCGGCGCGGACTCGGGCCTGCTGTGCACGTACCCCTCCGGGCAGTCAGCGTCGCTACGGACTGCGGACTACACCCTTACCGTCTACGAGGCGCGCACCAGCACCAAGGTCAGCCAAACCCACGTCGAGGCCCGCAACACCTGTCCCTTAACGGCATCGGTCTACCGGCCAGACCCGCTGGTATATGCGGCGCCGTCACCTCAGCAGTACCGCGACGCACTCGAACTCTTCGTGAACCGGAGATTGCCGACAAGCTGATCGACGTCCATTTTCTTCCTGTCCGGCCCGCGGCGCCGGTTGCGGGCCGGACAAACCAACCCGGGGTGCCACCAGCGCGGCCGGCGAGCGCGTTCGATCGACTCGGCACCACGCTAACCCGGCTCTGAGTCAACCCGAATGCTCGACGAGGTGCGGCCTGATCGCCGCAGCGGCCGCCGGCCGTCCTCATGGTGTCCCGGCCAGCATTTGAGGTCTCTCGTATCTCGCCGGAGTTGGCTGTGAAAAATAGATCACAGAGAGGGCGTAGCAGAGATAGTTCTGTCACAGCGGTTCTCGGCGACATCCACCAGACGCGTTGACCGCGAACATGTGAGGGAAAGCCGCCGACCGGATCTCTGCCGGCACATGCACCGCACCCTCGGGCCACAACACCGTCCACGACCAACCCCCGCCCCGGCTGATCTCCTGCACCCTCGGATCCTCGACCAGCACCATCCGCGCCACACGCCCCGTACCGAACCAGGAACAGGACGAACATCCGGACCCGGTCGGTAAACGATCACGCAGCCCGCCAGTCACCACCGGTCGACTCTTGTCAGCGGCCGGCGTGGCTGTGGGAGTGCGCTTGGGCGTTGCGGCCGCCCGTGGGTTGCTTGGCAACGTCCAGGGCGTCAACTCGCTCTTCGGTCTTCCGGCCAGGATCTTGTTCTTCGGTTTGACTGCCACCAGCGGCATGGCCTCCAGCATGGTGACCGGCGTCGTCCTCGCCTCCGGCATGATCTGCCGGCCCGTGCCCGTGCCCGTGTGTCAGGTTGGTGAGAACTCCGAGGGCTACCGCGGCGGCGGCCGCGGCGGCGATGTGTACGTTGCGCAGCTCGCCCGAGCGGCGCTTGGCGACGGCGAGTTTGACGCCGACGAGCGCGGTCCGCAGCAGTACCCCGCCAACCATGGCCAGCAGCACCGGAATCGCCGCCGGTGGCAGCGGGTTGATCGTTGCGATCACCACGCCCAACGCCGGTCCAGCGGCGGAGAGCAGAAGCCAGGGCGTCAGGTTTCCTCGAGCCGAGCGGATCAGCGCGGCGAAGGCCAAGCCTTCGCTGGCGGCGTGCACGAACAGGGCCACGATCACCGCAACCGACGGTGTCAACGCCAGAGTCGCACCCTCGACCAGTCGATGCGTGCTCAGGGCGAGAGCGGCACCCACGCCTCCGAAGGAGGCCGTTGTAGCTGCCCGGGAGGTAAGTCGGTGGCGGCCTCCGGAAGTGCCGGGGCCGTCGTGGGAGCTGTCGTCGTGGCCGTGCGCGCAGCCTTTGTGGGTGAAGTAGCTGAGCACGATGAATCCGACGAGCGCGGCAATCGCGGGTATCCAGAGCGGGAGTTGCTCGGCCGCCGCGTCCTCCACAACGTGCGGGAAGACATCGGTGACCGCTGTTCCCATCATCATCGCCGCGGCGAGGGAGAGCAGGAGCCCCATGCGGTGGGAGAACCGGGTGGCCGTCCACGCCCCGGCCAAGGTGGCGACGGTGATCAGTGCAACGGCCAGCCACGCCCCGTCCGCCGGAGGGTTGCGGGTCAACCACCCACCGGTCAGGTAGATCAGCGCGGCGACCAGCAGGTACCACACGATGAGGACGACCTGCGGGTTCCGGACCATCGCCCAGACCGGGCGGCGCAGCAGAGCATGGACGGGCAGCCAACCCCGGCTGATCGTGTGCACGGTCGTGTACCAGAACAGCGGAACCATGACTGCCCACGCCAGCAGACAGTATGGGCACAGCCTGCCCAGTTGGCTCAGGTTCGCCAGCACCAGCCCGTGAACGAACACGACGCCGAAGGTGACCCCGGCTTGCAGGCCGAGCCACAGAACGCGAGACAGCGCCACACCGGTCGTCAGGACCGCGCCAACGGCGCAGAGCATGGCAAAGCCCGCCACTCCCAGGAGCGGGTTCAGCGTCCCCAGCAGCGTAGGCACCGGCTCACAGCCGAGCACCAGGCCCTCGCTGCAGGACGACGCACCGGAGCGGTCTCCGAGCAGCCCGAGCTGCTCCAAAGTCCGCAGGAGGGCGGCGAGCAAGCCGAGCCCGCCACCGATGGTGAGCAGCCAAGCCAGACCGGGAGTGGCGGAGCCGTGCCGAAGCGCTGGAATCACCCGGGTCGACGCCGCCGGCTCCGGAGCTCTGTCAGAGCCGCGATCCGGGTTGGCGCTCCGGAGTCCCGGCCCGAGAGCCGATTGAGCGTCCTGTCGCAAGGCGCCGACCCGACGCGGTTGCGGAAGAGAGTCACTTCCGGGTGCTCTACGCGGAGCCTCTCGCGGGTCGTGCCCGGTGCCGGCAGCAGGTCGGCCGCTACCCCCGGGAAGTCCACGCCTGCTGAGCTGAACCGACCGCTGCTCGATCATCGCTCACCGGCCTCCGGGGCACCGGTCGCCGCCTGGCCTGCGAAAATCAACTCGACACTGATCGTGAGACTCATGATTGACCCATCCGCGGGGAGCGTGGGGAGCGCCCCGCGCGCCTGGACCGGTTCGCCCGACCGAGCCAACGAGACGTCGCAAGGGTAACAGCGAGCTGAGAACACTCACAGCTCTGGGGTCTCGTGAGACCGCGACCGTCACGCCTTGAAGTCGAGTCTCGCCATGCGGGCTCGCGGTTGCGCGTACGGGCGAGTTGGCGCTCACTGGCCAACTTCGCGTCGCTAGACCACATCCCAGCGAACGCCGTAAGACACCAGCCACCTAGCGCAACCGGGCGACGGTGTCGAGAATGAGCACCGTCGAGACCCTGGGGGCGGTGGATGGGCCGGGTACTGCCGCGGTTGTTCGCCGCGATCGCCACGTTGGTGGTTCTGCCGTTCGCGGTGAACATCGAGACCGGCGGCACCCCACCCGACTGGCTGCGCCCCTACGTCGGCTGGCTGTGGCCGGGAGCGTTGGCTTGCCTGGTGCTGCTGATCGCCGTGGAGATCTGGAACGGCCGTCAGCCGGCGACGATCTCCTCTCGGCAACCCGATGCGCGCAACCGTGAGCTCGCGCTGGACCCAGCTGGCCCGCTACGTGCAGGGGAGGCGGCGGGGATCGCTGGAGGACCGGGTACAGCTGACCTTGGACGAGCAGCCGACCGCCGTGCGTCAGCCCACGCACCTGGTGCGTCGGGTCAGCGGCGAGGAGTTCGCGCTGTCCGACCAGCTCGGCGTCGACGGCGTGTTGACCCAGCTCAGCGAGTCGATGCTGATTCTCGGTGAGCCCGGCGCGGGAAAGACCACCCAGCTGTTAGATCTGGCTGGGGTTCTGGTCGAACGGGCTCGGGCGGACGCCGGGTCGGGCCTGCCGGTGCTGCTGGACCTGGCGGACTGGTCGCGTTCCGCTGAACGCGGTTCTGGGTGGTTCCGGCGCGGCGAGGGTGGGCCGAGGGACTTCGTCGAGTGGCTGCTCGGTGCCCTCGACGAGCGTTACGGCATCCCGGAGAAGACCGGCCGCGCCTGGCTGGCCGACGACCGGCTGACGCTGCTGCTCGACGGGCTCGACGAGGTCCGCGAGCAGGACCGCGATCGGTGTGTCGACGAGATCAACAAGCTGCAGGCCGTGGGCGGGGTGACCGGGATGCGAACACTGAGAAGCTGCACCCACTCGATGGGCTGCGACCGTTCGGTGATCATCGGGCCGCTCCGTCATCGCCGGACCTGTCGCGGGTCAACCTCTGTGTCAAGATCAAGTGGGGCAATGGGTCCGCCGCTGAACAAGGCGTCGTTTCCACGATTTCGGCTGGTTCTTTTTGGTCGGGAGATCGGCGTGGTTGTTCGGGCTCCGCTGGCGGCCGGAGACTGCGCGGTCGGGTCCGTGAGAGTGTCCTCACGGCTGCTGGGCCGCGATGAAACAGCCGTGGTGACACGCTCGCGGACCCGCCAGAGCGGCCAGGTCGGTACGAACGAAACCCGCGTGTCAATGATCTGCAAGCCCAAGATCACGGACTGAACGGAAGGTGCCCCGGACTCGACATCGGCGCACTCCAATGGGTGCCGGGGACCGTCGGTGTCCCCCGTTTCACACGCTCAGGCGATCACGAGAAGGTAAAGGCCCGTCATCGTATAGACGATCATGAGCAGGACCAGCGGCACCTGGTCGGCAAGTCGGCGGTCAAGGTCGTCGTGCCTGGGGTCGTCGCGGCCGGGGTCGTCGCGGCCGGCACCGGTGGCGAGCGTCGGCTCCCGGCCGTGTGCGGCACCCTCGCGACCGGCACCGGCACCGGCAGCGCTGAGTGCCAACACCCGGTCGTGCGCCGCTACCACCCCCGCCACGTGTCCGACCAGGATCGCGGTCACCTGGATGGCCGCGATCACCAGCGGTGCCGGGCCGGTCGTCGTCAGGCGCACGCCGACCAGCAGCGCCAGGCCGCGGGGGCCCTCGGTGAACAGCAGTGAGGCGTAGTGCGCGATCGTGTAACCGACCGCGATGGGGACGAGGGTGCTGACCAGCGCGCCGGCCATCGGCCCCGTGGCGAGCCGGTAGCTCAGCCCGACCAGTGCGATCAGTGCGATCAGCGCGGCGGTGGCCAGCAGCGGCTTCGCCAGGCCGTCGGGGCCGGCGCGCTCGGCGGTGTTCGCCCACCACGTCGTCCCGGACAGTCCGTCGAACACCGTCGAGCCCCACCACACCGCGAGCACCGCGACCAGTCCCGGACCGGTCTCGACGCCCGCCAGCCCCCGCAGCGGGTTGCGCCAGGTCAGCACCCCGTCCGGCCGCCGACCGATCGGCGCAAGCGCCGCGACCAGGGTCGAGTACACCTCGAACGGGTCCCCGCGCTCGAACCACCGCTCGCCGAAGACCACCGCCCCGACCGTCACCGCGATCGCGTAGCCGAGCAGGAAAACCCCCACCATGGTGGGATCGGCCCGGTCCGCCGGCACCAGCTCCAGCCAGACGAACACCGCCAACCCGGTGGCGGCCGGCCAGTAGCCGAGCTTCGTCGGAACGCCCGCTATGCCCTGCATCCACCGGCGCGACGGCCCGCTGTTGCGTGGTGGACGTATGCAGCGCAGAGCGGCGCGCAGCGGGTTGAGCACCCGCCACACCGGGCCGAGCACCAGCGACGCGGGCACCATGCCCACCCAGGCCAGCACGTACAACGCTCTGGGTGCCGGGTTCTGGTTCACGTCGACCGGCCCGGCGAACGCCCCCACGATCAGGTACGCCAGCAGCGCGAGCATCAGCCCGCGCAGGGTCAGCCGTAAGGCCGGGGAGTCGGCGGCCCGCTGGATCACCGCTGGCAGCGGCCGTCCCGGCACGTCGACGCGGGAGAACCTCGGCCGCTTCCACAGCAGCCCGACGGCCAGGAACGACACCAACACCACGAACCCACCGGCCTGCAGTACCAGCTCCCCCGGCAGCGGCAGATCAGCCCGCCCCCCGATCCCGTGCGCCGGCAACCACCCCGCGTTCACGTGGTTGCTGGGGCCCGGCGCATCAGGAAGGTCGCGGCGGCGACCACGCCGAGTCCGCCGCCGACGTTCAGCGCGATCAGGAACCGGTCGAGGTTGGCGCCCCAGGCGAAGGGGACGACCGCGTCGTGGAAGCTGAACAGGTCCGCCGGGCTGATGATCACCGCGATCAGCGCGCCGGCCACCAGGCACAGCAGCGGGCCCGCCGGGCGCCCGCGCAGGGTGGTGTACGCCCCGATGAGCCCCATCGGCCACGCCACCACCGCAAACCCGGCCGCACTGAGGAACAGCCAGACCACCTGGCCCTGCGCGGGCACCAGCGCGGACCCGTAGATGTGCACCAGGTGCGCACAGATCACCACCACCGTCGCGGCGGCCAGCACCATCCGCGCGGCCAACCCGGACCGCCACCCGGCCAACCTCGACCACCGCGTCGCCAACGCCACCAGGGCAACCGGCACCGCGATGGCCACCCCGGTGAGCAGCCACCACAGCCCGGCGGCGGGGGACGGCGGCCAGCGCTGCTGGCCGTACACGGTGACCGGGGTGTCACCGACCCGCAACGGGATCCGCCAGGCCAGCGCTCCCTCGGCGGGGCGGGGGTGTGCGGCGGCGAAGGCGATCCGGGGGTCGGCCCAGAACGCCGTTGCGGCCGGAGCCACCACCGGCAGCGCGTTCACCGTCGTGCCGGGCGGCGGCAGCACAGCTACCGGCTGACCCGTACCGTTGACCAGACGCAGCCGGGCGCCGAACTCGACCACGGCCACGTCCAGCCCCGCTACCACCGGTTCGACGCCGAGCACGACGGGTTCGCTGGTGGCCGAGGTCAGCCCACCAGCGTGCGCCCAGGCTACCCCGGCTCCCACCAGCGGCCCGGTGCCCAGCATGGCCACCAGGGCCAGGGCCAGGGTGATCAGCGTCCGGCGAAACACGGCACGACGCTACCCCCGTCGCGGCGCTACGCCCCGGGTGCTCGCCGAGCGAACCCTGCCTCCAGGGGCTCAGGCGTCGAGGCGTTGCCGTAGCGCCGCCAGTTCGTCGCGCATGGAGCTGGGCAGCCGGTCGCCGACCTTGGCGAACCACTCCTCGATCAGCGGCAGCTCGGCCTGCCACTCCTGGGCGTCGAACGCCAGCGCGGCCTCGACGTCCCCGACCGGCGTGTCCAGACCGTCGAGGTCGAGCTGCTCGGCGGTGGGGAGGTAGCCGATCGCGGTCTCGGTGGCGGTCGCGGTGCCCTCGATGCGCTCGATCGCCCACTTGAGGACCCGGGAGTTCTCCCCGAAGCCCGGCCACAGGAACCGGCCGTCCTCGCCGCGGCGGAACCAGTTCACGTAGAAGATCTTCGGCAGCTTGCCGGAGTCGGCGCCCTTGCCGATGTTGATCCAGTGCTGGAAGTAGTCGCCGACGTGGTAGCCCAGGAACGGCAGCATCGCCATCGGGTCGCGGCGGACCTGGCCGAGCCCGCCGGTGGCGGCGGCGGTCTTCTCACTGGACATGGTGGCACCCATGAACGTGCCGTGCTGCCAGTCGCGGGCCTCGGTCACCAGCGGGACGGTGGTCTTGCGCCGACCGCCGAAGAAGATCGCCGAGATCGGCACGCCATGCGGGTCGTTCCACTCTGGCGCCACCACCGGGCACTGCGAGATCGGGGTGGTGTAGCGGGAGTTCGGGTGCGCGGCCGGGCCGGTGTCGGAGTCTGGGGTCCAGTCCTGGCCCTTCCAGGAGGTGAGGTGCTCGTGCTCGCCCTCCAGACCCTCCCACCACACGTCGCCGTCGTCGGTCAGCGCGACGTTGGTGAACAGCGAGTTGCCCTGCTCGATGGTGCGCATCGCGTTCGGGTTGGTCGACCAGTTCGTGCCCGGCGCCACCCCGAAGAACCCAAACTCAGGGTTCACCGCGTAGAGCCGGCCGTCCCCCCCGAACCGCATCCAGGCGATGTCATCACCAACGGTCTCCGCGCGCCAACCGGGCACGGTGGGCTGCAACATCGCCAGGTTGGTCTTGCCGCAGGCCGACGGGAACGCCGCCGCCACGTAGTACGACCTCCCCCTCGGGCTGATCAGCTTGAGGATCAGCATGTGCTCGGCCAGCCAACCCTCATCGTGAGCCATGGTGCTGGCGATGCGCAACGCGAAACACTTCTTGCCCAGCAGCGCGTTGCCGCCATACCCCGAACCGAAACTCCAGATTTCCCGGGTCTCGGGGAAGTGACAGATGTACTTGGTCTCGTTGCACGGCCACGCGACGTCAACCTGCCCATCCGCCAGCGGGGCACCGACCGAGTGCAGACACGGCACGAACCTGTCGCCAGCCGGGCCGTCGAACAGCGCGCGCACCTCGGTGCCCATCCGAGTCATGATCCGCATCGAGACGACCACGTACTCCGAGTCGGTGATCTCCACCCCCAGCTTGGGGTCATCCGCGCCGACCGGGCCCATGCAGAACGGGATCACATACATCGTGCGCCCGCGCATGCACCCATCGAACAACCCGCCCAAGATGCCCCGCATCTCATGCGGATCCATCCAGTTGTTCGTCGGACCCGCATCATCCCGCTCGGCGGTACAAATGAACGTCCGCTCCTCGACCCGCGCGACATCATCGGGGTCGGACACCGCCCAGAACGAGTTCGGCTTCTTCTCCTCGTTCAACTTGACGAGGGTGCCGGCGTCGACCAGCTTCGAGGTCATCCGATCCCACTCGGCCGCCGACCCGTCACACCACACCACCCGAGCGGGAGTGGTCAACTCCGCAATCTCCGCAACCCACGCCAGCAAACGTGCGTTGGACGTGGGCGCGTCATCGAGCCCGGGCAGAGTGGCGGTGGTCATATCGCTCGCTTTCGGCCTTCGGCGGCTTTGGGCCTTCGGACGCGGTAATAGCGCGGGTGGATTCCCAGATTATCCGGTGATCAACCAACGCACAGCGCGCCGTCGATGTCGCATCACTCACAGGAGCGATTCAGCGAATCGATACAGATGAGTTGGTGGCTCGGCTCGCGTGGCTGGCTTCAGCTCGCCTGGCTCACCGAGGACATGTTGAAGTCCGGTACGACCACCGCCGGCATGATCGTCCGGGTGAACCAGTCCTTGAACTCGCGGGGCAGGGTGTGTTCGGCCACTCCGACGGCGGTGACCCGGCGCAGCAGGTCCAGCGGCGACTCGTTGAAGCGGAAGTTGTTCACCTCGCCGACCACTTCGCCGTGCTCGACGAGATACACCCCGTCCCGGGTGAGCCCGGTGAGCAACAGGCTGCCAGGGTCGACCATCCGGATGTACCACAGGCACGTCAGCAGCAGCCCGCGTTCGGTGTTCTTGACGAGCTCGTCCAGGGGGGTGTCCGAGCCGGCGGTCAGCATCAGGTTGTCGGCGGGCGCGGTGAACTTCTCCTTGAACTCCTCCGCCGCCGCCCTCGGGTAGGCCAGCGCGCCGAGCACCCCCCTCGCCACCCAGTCCACCCGACGCAGCCCGGCGCCGTTGTCGAACACGCTGACCTCGTCGCCGGAGTGCGCGGTGGCCAGGAACGGCGTACACGCCAGACCTGGATGTTCGGCGCTGCCGGCCGGGTCGCTGGTCAGGGTCAGGGGCAGGTCGGTGAGCCGCTCACCCACCCGGGTCGGTTGGCCGGCGTCCGGCGGGGCGGAGAACGCACTGCGGCCCTCCTGCGCCGGTCGACCGGCCATCTCCCAGCACATGTACGTCATCAGGTCGGCCACCGCGGAGGCGGGCAGGATCGCCGGATAACGCCCGGCGGGCAGCTCCAGCTTCCGACGGCCCCAGGCCAGTCGGCCGGCCAGCTCGGCGTCCAGCCCGGCGATGTCCAGCGCGGCGAAGTCTTGCGGCGTCGCGGTCGAGCGGCCACCCCAGGCGGAGCTGCCGCTCCCCTTGGCGTTCAGCTCGACCGAGCCGGTCGGCTGGGTCCAGCGCAGCCGGACGCCGGTGGAGGTGCCCAGCCAGATGGTGTGCACCTGGTGGTGGGCAAACCCGTACAGGGTCCGCTGCTCGGCTCGGGCCAGGGAGAAGACGTCGGCCAGCCGTCCGGCGAACGGTTCGAACACGGCGATGGAGGTCTCCCCGGAGGGGTCGTCCCAACCTTCTTCGTCGCCGGGCCCGTTGACCGAGCCGGGTTCGGGCAGCGGGCCGGGTTCGGGCAGCGGGGCGGCGTCGCGGGCCGGGCCGGAAGAGACGGCGGCCGCCTCGCTGGCCCGCACCGCGTCCGTGATCACGCTCGGATCGGTGACCAGGGCAGAGGAGCTGACCACTCCGGCACCGATGCCGGTTCCGGTTCCGGTTCCGCTGCCGCCGTTCGAACCGCCGCCATTCGAACCGCCGGGCAAGCGCATCAGGGAGATGACCGTCCAGCGCACCGACGTGCTGTGCCCGTTGGTGGTCATGGTGTTGTTCGCCCAGCGCAGCGCGACCTCGCTGCCCTCGTTGACCAGCACCA
Source organism: Actinomycetota bacterium (assembly GCA_030852965.1). Taxonomy (GTDB): domain Bacteria; phylum Actinomycetota; class Actinomycetes; order Mycobacteriales; family Pseudonocardiaceae; genus Pseudonocardia. The sequence goes on from JALYVZ010000068.1 coordinate 13,386, forward strand.
CCCGACCGACCGTGTTCGGGTTGTCGGGAACGGCGAGCACCCGCTCCACCAACTCGCGCGCACGCATTACCGGCCCGCCTCCCGTGCCGTGTTCAGGACCGTGACCTGCTCGAACAGTCCGGGCGGGCAGCCGTGGCTGACGGCTGCGACCTGCCCGGGCTGGGCCTTGCCGCAGTTCAGCGCCCCGTTGAGCAGCCAACTCGACCGGCCGCCGACCGCGCGCAGCGAACCCCAGAAGTCGGTGGTGGTGGCCTGGTAGGCCACGTCACGCAGCTGGCCGGCCAGGACGCCGTTCTCGATGCGGTAGAACCGCTGTCCGGTGAACTGGAAGTTGTACCGCTGCATGTCGATCGACCAGGACTTGTCGCCGACGATGTAGATGCCCCGGTCCACGCCGGCGATCAGGTCGTCGGTGCTGGTATCCCGGTCCGGGTCGGGTTGCAGCGACACGTTGGGCATCCGCTGGATCGGGATGTGGTGCGGCGAGTCGGCGAACGCGCAGCCGTTGGACCGTTCCAGCCCGAGCCGCCGGGCAAACGTACGGTCCAGCTGGTAGCCCACCAGCACGCCGTCTTTGACCAGGTCGAACTGGCTGGTCGCGACCCCGTCGTCGTCGTAGCCGATCGTCGCGAGCCCGTACGGGACCGTGCGGTCGCCGGTGACGTGCATGTGCTCGGATCCGTACTGCAGGATGCCAAGCTGGTCGGGGGTGGCGAAGCTGGTGCCGGCGTAGGCTGCTTCGTAACCGATGGCGCGGTCGTACTCGGTAGCGTGCCCGACCGACTCGTGGATGGTCAGCCACAGGTTCGTGGGGTCGATCACCAGGTCATACGCACCGGGCTCGACGCTCGGGGCCTTGAGCTTCTCGGCCAGCAACTCGGGCACGGTCGCCAGCTCCGCGTCGAAGTCCCAGCCCGTCCCCTGCGCGTACTCCCAGCCGCGCCCCACGGGTGGCGCGAGTGTGCGCATGGTCTCGAACCGGCCGGCGGCGCGGTCCACCGCGGTCGCCTCGAACCGGGGTTCCAGCCGAATGCGCTGCTGGATGGTGCTGGTACCGGCCAGGTCGGCGTAGAACTTCTGCTCCTTGACCTGCGGACAGGCCGCGCTGACGTGGTCGATGCCATCGGCGGCGAGCAGCCGGGCCGACCACTCGGCCAGCAGCCCGATCTTGTCTTGGGTGGGCACGGTGAACGGGTCGATCTGGTAGTCCGACACCCAGCTGACCTGGGCGTATACTGGTTCATCGGCTCTTTCGACGGGCTCGGAGTTGACCGCGCGCAGAGCGCGGGCCACCTGCACCGCTCGCGTGGCCGTGGCACTGGCGGCTTGCGTCGTGAGCTCTGGGGTGGAGGCAAAACCCCAGGTCCCGTCCACGATCACCCGCACCGCGAGTCCCAGGGTCACCGAGTCGGCGGCGGTGGCCACCGTCCCATCGCGCAGCACCAGGCTCTGCGTCACAATCCGCTCGACCCGCAGGTCCGCGTGCTCGGCGCCGAGCTGGGCCGCCGCGCTCATGGCGGCGTCGGCCAGCGCGGCCAGTGGCAGCGCGCGGAACTCGTGATCGATCCGGTCATCAACCCGCACGATCGATCAACCTACTCGCGGTGCTGATGTCTCGGCCCGACGGCGGGCCTCGGTGCTGATGTCTGGGCCCGACGGCGGGCCTCGGTGCTCAGGTCTCGGCCCGACGCCGGGCCGCGAGCGCCCGCACACTCGGCCCGAGACTCCGCGGGTCGGCCATGAGTTGCTCAAGATCGACCACCGGAATCGGGCGCCCCGCATCATCGGTCACGATCCGGGACGGCGGTCGCACCGATGCGAGCCGGACCTCGGCGGTGACCGGCCCGGAGCGGACCACCCACCCATCGGCCAGCTCGACGGCAGACACCAGCCGCCGCTTCGCGGCCAGCCGCAGGAACCGTTCCCGGTGCTCGGGACACACGTGCAATGCCAGGTGACGCGTCGGCACCGGGATGCCCTGCAACACCGCCGCGACCTCACCACCGACCACCACATCGAGCCCGGCTTCGGCAGCCGCCGACACCGCCTCCAAGATCGCGCGCACTGGGTGCTCCAACAGCTGGTGGAGCGGGGGTGGGTTCGCGATCAGCTCGTCAAGGTCGGCCGGCTTGCGTTCGAGGCTCAGCACCAACGTCCAGCCGAGCTTGTCCAGCGCTTCGGTCAAATTTCCCAGGTTCGGCTGGTGGACGCCACCTAACCATCTGCTGACCTGCTCGCGTCGGATCTGGCACCGGTCCGCCAGCTCACCGTTGGTGAACAAATGCAGGTCGCAGAGGTACTGGATCAGGTCGGCGGCGGTGCGGAACCGGGCCCACTCCGGATCGATCCGGTCCGGCCCGAGGCCGATCCTGGGGGCGCGTCGCCGCGGTGCACTCATGGTTGCAACGGCTCTCTCTCGTGACCCGTTTCAGTTGCCAGTGACAGAAGTGTCATGGAATCGCGATTGGTGCGATAGTTTTATCACGGCAGTTCTCAGCGACATGGCGGGCCGCGCCCACCACTCCCGCGCCCACCACTCCCGCGCCCACCACTCCCGCGCTCACCATTCGGATGGCTCGGCGTAGCAGGCATCGGCTAGCGGGTCGGTCAGCCCGACGACCAGCGGGAACCGGTGCGCGACAGCGTCCGGTCCGATCTCGATGATGACGTCGGCCAGGCCGTCGCGGCTGGTGTCCACGGCGAGCATCAGGTCCGGCTGACCAGGTACCACCAGAGTGTCGGCGGCGCCGTCGTGGTCGGTGTCCAAGCCGCCGCTCACGTCGATGCGGTCGCCGCCACCGTGGCCGCCGCCGCTCACGTCGATGCGGTCGCCGCCACCGTGGCCGCCGCCGCTCACGTCGATCC
>JALYVZ010000069.1 GCA_030852965.1 Actinomycetota bacterium
CCCTCGCCCTGCTCGACGACCCGGACGCCGCGGCCGCGCGAGGCAACAGCGCCGGCCGGTCACTGGCACGCTGACCGACTCGGGGGAGCCGCGGAGCGGCCGCGGCCACCAGCGAGCCTCCGAGGGTCGGGCTACCCCGAGGAGCCTAGGGATGGACCCACGGGCCCTCGGGTCGGATCGGCGCGCCGTCCAACTCCGTGGTGAGCTCCGCGTGGTCGAAGCAGCGGTAGCCGGCGATCCGCACCGCTTCCGGCCGCGGTTCGGGGTAGCGCCACGCCACATCGGCCAGCTCGCGGCCATCCAAGCTCAGTGACCAGTAGTCGGTCTGACCCTTGTACGGGCAGACCGTCCGGGTCTTGCTGGGAGCGAGCAGATCTTCCCGGACGGCGGCTGCCGGCAGGTAGTAGCGGTTGGGCACGCCGGTCTCGGACAACACGAGTGCGCGGGTCGAATCGGCGAGCACGGTGTCCCCGGCCAGCACCCGTACTCGTCGGCTGGTGGCCCGCACGTCCACCCGGTGAAACGGGTCGGGGAGGTGCCCGATCGCCTCGTCGTCCTCGTCCAGCCAACGGTCCATCACCTGCCAGTAAGCCGCCACGTAGCCGCGCAGCCAGCTGGCCTCCGCGAGCGGTTGCGGGTAGTACCAGACCGCGTTCTCCGCGACCCGCCCGCCGACCCGCAGGGTGTAGTACGAGGCGTCGCCCTTGAAGGGGCAGTGTGTGTGGTGATCAGTGGGTGCGGCCAGCTTGGCACGCAGGTCGGCTTCGGGCACGTAGAGCTGTGGTAGCAGTCCGGTCTCGTGCACCAGGACGCCGTAGCGGGTGTCCAGGACGGTCTGCCCGGCGAGCTCCGCACGCACCCTGCGCGGGAAAGGATGCATGAGCAGCCGGTGTTGGGGCCCCTCGATGCGGTAGTTGGTGAGCTGTCCGTCTTTTCCTGCCAGTGGTCCGGGGAGCCGGGTGAGCGTCATCGCCTGTCCTCTCGGATCCGATCACAACCTGCGGTACTGCTACTAGCCTGCCCTCATGAGCTCGCCCGCGCCGGACGTGTCCGCACTGACGAACTATCAGACCGAGGTCGACCTGCACGGGCTCGCCGGCGACCGCCCGGCACTGCCGACCGACCTCACCCGGCTGGACGAGCTGGCCGCGACCAGCTGGACGAGGGTCCCTTCGGACACGTCGCCGGGGGAGCGGGCACCGGGGCGACCATGCGCGCCAACCGGAGGCGCTGGACGGTTGGCCGATCGTGCCCCGAATGCTGCGAGACCACCCAGCGGCGGCTTTCTACGACGGCGATGGGCACCGAGCTGTCCGCGCCGGTGCTGCTCGCGCCCGTGGGCGTGTTGTCGATCGTGCACCCCGACGGCGAGCTCGCCACCGTCGGTTCACCACCTGCAGCCACTTGCCGAGCTGAGCGTTGAAGTCCCCCGGCGAGGCGAACATGCGCCCGGGCAGGAACGAGCGCTCGAGGTAGTCATGTGCCCGCTCGATGAGCCCCTTCGCTTCCGGGTCAGCGGGCCGACCGATGATCACCTTCGCGAATGCCAGGGGTTCCGCGGGACGCTGGGCGGATCGACCCCACAGCCCGGCGCTCATAACGCGGTCAATACCGCGCCTTACCCGCAGCTCACCACGAATCAGAAGTCCCTCTCCTCGCGCACGGTGATCGTTGTCCACGCCCCAACGTGTATCCGGTCGCCGTCGGACAACGGGGTCTCGACCTCCTTCGGTATCGGGATGAGGCCCCGTTGACGAAGGTCCCGTTCGACGAGCGCTCGTCGAACATTGACCAGGAACCGTCCGACCGCGCTACCAGCACCGCGTGCTCCCTGGATACCCCCGGGTCCTCGGGCGCCTGGGAGAGATCGATCTCGGGGAAGATCTGCCGGGAAACACTCTTGCGGCCGATGCGGATCCGGCTGCCCATGAGCGGGATCCGCCTGGCCTGGCTCGACGCCGGGAACTGGAAGCCGCTTGCGGTCTCACCCAGGGTCTCGAAGTAGGCCCGGTCCGCCGCGATGACCGCGTACCACCGCCGGACGCCCGATGGCTGCCCGCTGGAAGGTTCTCCTTCGGAGAACTGGTTGCCGCATTTCTCGCAGAACCGCCCGAACCTCGCTTCGTCACAGACCGGACACCGCTCGGGGCTGGGTGAGCGCGTGGGCATCGGGCGACACAGCCCCTTTCACGAACGCGGTAGCGGCGTGGTACTCGTGGAGTCGATGTCCAGCGACATGGCCGCCACCTGCCCCAGCCGCCGGGAGCATCTGTGCGTCCTGGCTCTTCTGCGCCAGTTGGCGTGCCTGGCCGAGCTGGTCCGCCGCCACCTCGAGGTCACCTCGCCGATGCGCGTCGAGGCCGTCCCGGACCCGCTGGCTCAGCTCTGCGCGACCGGTCACCACAGCGACCCTCTTGTTGATCACGCTGACCCGTGCGAGGTCGTCCGACCAGACGGCCCGCACCCGGGCGTGCTCGAAGTCCACCGGCGTCCCGTCCAGGTCGACGTGCCGGAACGACTGTTGCAGCGGCACGGCGTCGCCGCCCGCGTGGGGCGCACGAACGTCACCCGGGCGGCGAGCTTCTCGTCGCCGACGTGTCCAGGCTCCAGGTCGACGCACACGTGGTAGTCACGGCTCTCGGTTCCCACGGCCCGGCGGGGTACTCGCCGATGCGGGAGTCGACATCACACCGCCGTGCCGAAAGGTCCTCGATGGTTGGGGAGACCTGCCTGACAGAACGCACCACGGCCCCGGTCGGCGTCCAGAGTCTCAGTCGCACCTCGGGCACGGCCATGCGCATTGAGGCCGCCATCATCGAGCGGAAGTCTGCGGCGAGCCCGGCGGGCTCCGCCACGATGTCCACGGTGCCGAGCAGCCCGGAGGCGACCGTCCGCAGCTCCTCGACCAGCCAGCCGGCGCCCACGCCGCGGCAGTCACAGGTGAACACCCCCTCGCAGGCTCGCACCGACGCTGCCAGCTGGGTCGGCGAACTCGTGGGCGGACGGTCTCGCTGATCAGCTCTGGTGGCTCGGCATCTCGGCGCGCAAGGTGCGCTGTGACGACCTGGCTGACGCGGTCGTGGATCGGCTGGACCCGCCGTGGTCGGCCCGAATGGCCATGTGGGCCGGCGTCGGCCACCGCGTGCTGGCCGGCCATACCCGTGGGGCGTGGGACGTCGCTGCCCTGCCTATGCCGGATGGGACGACGTTGCTCGCGTCGGCGGGCGACGACGGGTCGGTGCGGCTGTGGGAGCCCGCCCACGGCGAGGCAGTGCGGGAGCTGGTGGATGGGTGTGGGGCGGTACGCGCCGTCGCCGCGATAATCATGGCGGACGGCACAACGCTGTTCGCAGCCGGAGGCGACGATCGGATCGTTCGACTGTGGAGTCCGGTGACCGGCGCCGTGGTCCGCACGCTGATCGGCCACACCGGGACGGTTCGAACAGTGGTCGCGCTGCCCACGTCGGACGGGAACACGTTGCTCGCCTCTGCCGGTGACGACACGTCGATACCGCTGTGGGATCCCGTCACCGCGAGGCGGCCGCCGCACGTACTGCGTTGCCTGGTCACCGAGCTGGACATCACCCTCGGACTGGCCGGTTACGTCGACATCGCCGAGCTCACCCCGGAGCTCGTGCGGGTCCCTAGCTGACGGGCTGCTACACAGGTTGGTCACAGCGCATCCCGCGTAGGCATGGCGGGCATGAACTCCTTCATCAGAGCGCCGCGGGTCGCCGTGGCGGCGGTCCCGCTGGTCCTGCTGGCCGGATGCGGTGCCGCCGAGCCGACGGTCCCCCCACCCGCCGCCGGCCCGACGTCCGCCACGTCCGCCACCGCGCCGGCACCCCCGGTCGATCCCCACGGGCCGGAGACCAACGAGGCCGGGGACATTCCGGACAACCAGGTGTTCGTGCCCCTACACCGCCGCCGACGGAGCGTTCAGCGTGTCGGTCCCGGAGGGGTGGGCGCGCACGGCCGACGGTGCCTCGGCCGTGTTCAGCGACAAGTTCAACAGCGTCCGGATCGAAACCTCGGCACGGACCCAACCGGCAGACCCCGCCACTGCGCAGAGCACCGAGGTGCCCCAGCTGCAGGCAGGGGTGCGCGGCTTCACGCCCGGCAAGGTCAGCGAGGTCCGACGGAAGGCCGGTGCAGAGGTGCTGATCACCTATGGCGCCACCAGCGAGCCAAGCCCGGTGACGGGTAAGAGCGTGGTGGATGCGGTCGAGCGCTACTTGTTCTGGAAGGCTGGCCAGCAGGTGGTGCTGACCCTCACCGGTCCGGAAGGCGCGGACAACGTCGATCCGTGGCGCATCGTCACCGACTCCCTTCGTGGCTGCGATGAACGAACCGGACTGCCCGGTTCGGGCCCTTTCGCTCTACCGGTTCTTCCGGGTCGGCGATGAGGAGACCCTCGCCCTGCGGGGCGTCTCGCTGGAGGTCCAGGCCGGGGAGATGGCAGCGCTCGGGACTCGCCGCCGCCGCGTCGCAGCAGGCTGCGCAACCGGGCCAGCAACACGACGAAGGAGAACGGCTTGGTCAGGTAGTCGTCCGCGCCGAGGTCGAAGGCGTCGGCTTCGTCGTACTCGCCGTCCTTGGCGGTCAACATCAGGACCGGAGTCCAGACTGTGCCTGCAGCAGCCTCTCCAGCACGCGGTAGCCGGACAGGCCCGGCAACATGATGTCCAGGATGATCACGTCATACGCTCGGGCACACGCGGCCCGCAGCCCGGTCGGGCCATCGGATGCCACCTCCACGGCATGGCCCTCGGCTACCAGACCACGCCGGACGACCTCGGCCAGGCTCGCGTCGTCCTCCACGAGGAGGAGCCGCATGCAGGCCACGCTAGCGCTCACTTCGTAGCACGGGTACAAAGAGTGGCGGGGGACCCACTGCCGTTGGCGCTTGATCACATCAACGGGGTGCACGCCGACAACCGGCTCGAGAACCTGCGTATTCTATGCCAACTGTCACGCACTCACCGACACCTGGTGCGTGCCCAACCGAAAGCCCAAGCCGGCGTAGCCCAACTGGCAGGAGGCCTCCGACCTAGGATCGGAACAGTGCGGGTTCGAATCCCGCCGCCGGCACGCTCGTCAGACCGACAGGTCTCTGCGCAGCTTGGCGACGTGTCCTCCTGCGCGCACGTTGTAGAACGCGTGTTCGATCTTGCCGTCCGCGTCCACCACAAACGTCGAGCGGATCACCCCGGTGACCTTCTTGCCGTACATCGTCTTCTCGCCGAACACGCCCCACTGGGTCAGCACGGCGCGGTCGACGTCGGAGAGCAAGGGGAACGTCAGCTGCTCGGCGTCGCGGAACTTGGCCAGCTTGGCCGGTCTGTCAGGGGAGATGCCCAACACGTCGAGCCCAGCGGTGTCCAGTTCGCTCAAGCTGTCGCGGAAGTCGCAGGCCTGCATGGCGCACCCCGGAGTCCCGGCCGCCGGGTAGAAGTAGATGATCACGCGGCGGCCCCGGTAGCCGGCCAGGGACACCGGCTTGTCGTCGGCGTCGGGGAGGGTGAACCCGGGTGCCGGGTCGCCGGGCTGCAGGCGGGTGCTCATGGCCGCGACGCTAGCAGTGCGGCCGCCGATCCGGGCTCAGGCCGGTGGCGACTCGTCTGGCCCCTGCGTGCCAGAGCCGGGCTCGGTACGGCCGCTCTCGGCGAGCTTGTCGACGCCCTGCTCAATGAAGTCGGCCGCCTTGCCCACCTGCCCGGCGTATTGGCCGCCGGTCTTGTCGTTGACGAAGTTGGCCACTTTGCCCAGGACGTCCTTGATCTGCTGCTCGTGTTGCGCGACCTTGGCCCCGGCCTCGTCACGAAGCTTGCCTGCGATGTCCATACCCTGGCGGAGAATCTCGTCCCGGTCCACGTTCATAGGGTAGCCGCTGCGGTGAACCGCTGATCGGGTGATCGACGGCCGCGTGGGCGCACAGTCAAGGTGGCATAGGCTCCCGCCGACAAGACGCGAGGAGGAACGGTGGCACGAGATCCGGACACCATTCAGCGGGAGATCGAGGAGGCCCGGGATGCGCTTGCCGACACCCTGGACGCCCTTGCCGAACGCGCACACCCCAAACGGTTGGTGGAGGGCGGCAAGCAGGCCGCCCAGGAGAAGTTGGAAGATCCTCGGGTCAGGTACGCGCTGATCGCCGTCGGTGGTCTGGTCGCGCTGCTGTTGGCCCGCAAGATCTTCCGCTGATCGCGGCCGAGGCAGCCCTGGCGGCTCCCGCAGACCCGGCTGCTTTCGCTAGCCCCGGCTGCTTCGGCGACCCCGGCGGGGCGATCGGGCCGATTCGCCTGGGCCGCCGCGCCCCGCCGGGGGGTGCCAGGAGTGACCGCTGAGGCGATCACCAGTGCGGCGAACCCGCTGGTCAAGCGGGTCCGAGCGCTCGCCGACCGACGGATGCGCCGCCGTGAGGGCGCGTTCGTGGTCGAAGGTGTCCAGCCGGTGTCGCGGGCGATCGAGGCCGGTTGGGAGATCGAGACGTTGTTGGTCGTGCCGACCCGGCTGGTCGAGTCCGCCACCGAGCTGGTGACCGCGCGGCGCGCGGCTGGCACCAGGGTGGTCGAGCTCGCCGAACAGCTCGCGGTCCGGCTCACCGATCGGGACACCCCACCAGGGCTGCTCGCCGTGGTGCGTGCCCGCACCATCCCGCTGCCCGCGCCAACGCCGAGCGACCTGTTCGTGGCCCTGCACCGGGTGGCCAACCCCGGCAATCTGGGCACCATCCTGCGCACCGCCGATGCGGTTGGGGCCGCCGGGGTGATCCTGATCGGCGAGACCGCCGATGAGTACGCGCCGGCCGCGGTGAAGGCGAGCATGGGCTCGCTGTTCGCGATGCCGGTGGCCAGGATGCCCGACGCGGACGCGCTGTTCGACTGGGCGCGGTGGGCCGGGGTCGAGGTGGTGGCCACCTCCGGCTACGCCGAGCGAGCACACTGGGCGGTGCGCTACCGCACCCCGCTCGTGGTGTTGCTGGGCAGCGAGGGCGACGGCCTGCCGGTCGACGTCATCGAGCGGGCCGACCACACCGTGCGCATCCCCATGGTGGGCACGCCCGAGTCGCTGAACCTCGCGGTAGCCGCCGCCCTGATGCTGTACGAGGTCCGGCGACCGGTGCCCGAGTAGTGCGGTTCTGCCGCGTGGTGGTCGATTCTGACCCGGCCCGATCACTGGTGCCGAGCGGACTCCTCAATGATCACGGGTGGGATGCTGGCCCGGATATGGGCCGCCGCGTAGAGCATGGCCACCTGATCGGGTCGATCATCTGAAGAGTTCGAATTTACTGCGCCGCATTTCATGTGTCGTTGCCGATCTCGACATCGACGAGGACGCCAAAGTGGTCGCTGGCCCAGATACCGTCGGCGGGTTGGTCGAATGCGTGCGTTGCGGACGTGGCAGTGCGCGCCGCGGTGTGCGTGCCAGGAGCCGATGAAGACGTAGTCCAGCCTGCGCTGGTGGTTGGGTTGTCGAATGATCTGGTCGACCACGGTGCGGGCGTTGGGGTTGGCGGTGGTCCAGGTGTGTCCTGGTCCATTGCCGGCTACCGCCCAGGCGTCGTGGTAGTGGACGCTGCGGCCACCGATTGACTGTAGACCGCTCAGGTAACGGATGCTCGAAGCGTCCGGGGCGGCATTGGAGTCGCCGGCGATGATGGTGGGTAAGGCGGTGCGATGGCGAGCGTCGAGATCAGTCAGCGCGACGGCCTGGCGTTCGCGGACGGATTCGGCGTCCAGGCGCCACGCGGCGGTGGCCGCAATGAACAGGAGATCTCCTTCGTCCGGTAGCGGGACCGATACCGCCAAGCTGCACCACGGAAGATCGCCGGCGTCGGATACTCGCAGGTCGAGGGCCTCGAGGACTCGGTGTGGCCACCGGGTGGCGACCGCGCTGCCGCCGTAGCGCTCGGCAAAGGGCGGGGTATAGGTCAGAGCTTGTGCCTGATGGGTTCGGTGCAGGTCCGAGCCGTCGAGCAGCTCGTCGAGTTGCCGTGCTCGGGAGTGTGGATGACCTCCTGCAGGGCGACGATGTCGGGATCGAGCCGGCGTAGCTCGCGGTTGAGCAACTCGAGGCGTCGCGGATCGCCTTCCTCGTTCTGGACATTGATGGTGAGGACTCGTAGTCGCACGATCACTCCTTCCGTGGGCCCAAGGTCACCGGACTGTCAGGGGAGCCGATCGGGAGGGGCTCTCAATCGGTGGACCCGGACCTGGAGCTGGTGTCCGCGGAGGGGTCGGTCGTTCGCTCCCGGCGGGTCTCACAGGGGGCTGGGTCGAATTACAAGAGTTCGGCGGCCGGGCCGTCAGCCGACCTGTCAGCCGAGCTGCCACCGGCCGAGCCGGTGGCCCAACCCGTGACCGAGCCGGTGGTGGGCGTTGATCGGGAGGGGTTGGGGCGTTCTCGCGGCGGGTTGAGTACGAAGATTCACCTGCTGGCAGACTCTCGGTGCCGCCCGCTCTCGGTGCCGCCCGTTGGGCCGGGGGATCACCGCAGGTCAGCGCCACGACGGTGGTGTTCGAGCGGTTGATGGGGCAGTTGCGGATCCGCGGGACCGGGCGTGGCCGGCCACGGACCCGACCCGATCGGCTGTTGGCGGACAAGGCGTACTCGAACCGGAAGATCCGCGTCCACCTGCGCCGACGCGGGATCAAGGCGACGATCCCGGAGAAGAGCGACCAGCGCAAGGCCCGCGCCAAGAAGGGTTCCCGGGGTCGGCGGCCCTTCGTGTTCGACACCGAGGCCTACAAGGGCCGCAACACCGTCGAGCGCACCAACAACAAGCTCAAGGCCTTCCGCGCAGTGGCCCTGCGCACCGACAAGCGCGAGTTCGCCTTCCGGGGCACCGTCGATGTGGCCTCGATCCCACCCTACGGGACTGTGTCAAGCCGCGGGATCGGTCAGTGGAACAGGTCACAGGCCGGGTGAGCGTGCGTTCAGCACCCGTCGCCACCACGTGCGGAACGTGAATCACCGCAGGTCTGGGACGACAGCGATCGCTTCGATCTCGATCTGCCACTCCGGCCGGGCCAGCGAGGCGACCTGGGCGATCGTGTCGGCCGGATATGGCGGGGTGAAGAACTCGCGGCGCAGCGCGATTACCTGCTCGATGACGGCCATGTCGGTGACCAGAATGGTGACCTTGACGACGTGTTCCAGCCCGGAGCCGGCGTGTCGCAGCACGGTGTCGAGGTTGGCGAAGGCCCGCCGAGCCTGCGCGTTGAAGTCGGCCCCGCCAACGGTCTGGCCGAGTTCGTCGACGGCGGCCTGGCCGGAGACGAATACCAGTTGGCCGACCTGGATCCCCAGTGAGATGGCGTAGGGCCGGTACCAGTCAGGTTCGGCGGTGATCTGCTGGCGGACGTTGGTGGCTGCATATACTCCATAGTTGCGAGTACCAGTGGACTTGACAAGTATGCACAATATTGTGCAATAGTGTCATGTTGTATAGCGACGGGGTGAGAGATGCGCGACCAGATCCGACATGCCAGCATCGAGTGCCCGACCGAGGTGGCGATGGAGATCGTCGGCGGCAAATGGAAGCTGGTCATCCTGGAGCACCTGGTCGGCGAGGTGCGCCGGTTCGGCGAGTTACAGCGGATGATGCCGGCCGTCACTGCGCGGATGCTCACCCGGCAACTGCGAGAGCTGGAGGCCGACGGGCTGGTGCTGCGCACGGTCTACGCCCAGGTGCCCCCGAAGGTCGAGTACTCGCTGACCGAGGTCGGTAGCAGCCTGGAGCCGGTGCTCGCGCGGCTGCGTGGCTGGGGCGAGTGGTATCGCGACCAGGCTGGATAGGCCATTCTCGCGCGCCGACGACCAGCCCGTTACAGCAGCCCCAGCCCCTTACAACAGCCCCAGCCCCTTCACGGCCTCGCGCTCCTCGATGAGTTCGGCCACCGAGGCGTCGATCCGCTCCCGGGAGTACGGGTCGATCTCCAAGCCCTGCACGACCTCGTACGCTCCGCCGCCACAGGTCACCGGGAACGAGGAGATGATGCCTTCAGCCACCCCGTACGAGCCGTCCGACGGGATGGCCATCGAGGTCCAGTCGCCCTCGGGGGTGCCGTTCACCCAGTCGTAAACATGGTCGATTGCAGCGTTCGCGGCGGATGCCGCTGACGAAGCACCGCGCGCATCAATGATTGCGGCACCGCGCTTGGCAACGGTGGGGATGAACTCGTCGCGCAGCCAGGACTCTTCGACCTGCTCCGCGGCGATCTTGCCGCCGACCTCGGCGTGGAACAGGTCGGGGTACTGGGTGGCCGAGTGGTTGCCCCAGATCGTCAGCTTCTTGATCTCTGAGAGTGCCACGCCGAGCTTCGTCGACAGCTGGGCCATCGCGCGGTTGTGGTCCAGCCGGGTCATCGCGGTGAACCGCTCGGGCGGCACGTCGGGCGCGGCGGCCTGGGCGATCAGCGCGTTGGTGTTGGCCGGGTTGCCCACGACCAGCACTCGGATGTCGTCGGCGGCGCCGGCGTTGATCGCCCGGCCCTGCGGGGCGAAGATGCCGCCGTTGGCCTCCAGCAGGTCGCCGCGCTCCATGCCCTTGGTGCGCGGGCGGGCCCCGACCAGCAGCGCGACGTTGGCGCCGTCGAACGCGGCGGTTGCGTCGTCGGTGACGTCGATGCCGGTCAGCAGCGGGAACGCGCAGTCGTCGAGTTCCATGGCGGTGCCGTCGGCGGCCTTCAGCGCAGGCGTGATCTCCAGCAGCCGCAGCCTGACTGGCCGGTCCGGACCGAGCAGTTGCCCGGAAGCGATTCGGAAGAGCAGCGCGTAGCCGATCTGGCCAGCGGCGCCGGTGACGGTGACCGTGGTTGAAGACGCAGACATGGAAGAACCGTAGCCTTACATTCCGCGCGAATCTGAGCAGCCGTGTGTGACACGCGCTGCCCCGCTAGGCGATGCCTGGGGCCACAGAGCAACGCCGCCGCTCGGGTCTAGGGTGCACTCCATGAGTGGAGCGGAGATCGCTAAGCTGGTGCTGCGCACCCGTCGGCGCCACGATGATCGCGCACGGCATGCGGGCATGGCCGGACGTTGGAAGGTACGGCCCGCTGGATCGGGTTCCATCGGGTTCGCCAGCCCGAGCTGTAGGCCAAGCGCAGCACGGTCGTCGAGGTGAACTGCGGGGTCGCCTTGGTGCTCGGTGCAGCCACGCCGCTCGCGGCGTCCGCGGTGGTCGGCACGATGGCGGTCGCAGCCCGGACAGTGCATGCGCCCAGCGGGTTCTTCATCGTCGACGACGGGTCCGCCAGGCTCAGTCTGGCGGCGTGCGTTCCGTGGTCGTCTGGCGCGGCGGGCGTCCTGTCGAGTACGTGACCCTGGGTGAGAGAAGCTGATCGAGACCTGCCACACTGTCACTCGGACGAGAGATTTCTCGGCCACAGCTGTAACTCATTCCGCGTCCAGCACTCCTGCCGGATCGCTCCCCGCACCAGGAGCTCCCCATGTACTTGGAAACAGTTGTTGTCACCGGTCTGCACTGCGAGTACTGCGTCAAGTCGGTCACCGAGGAGATCGCCGAGTTGGATGGCGTGAGCGTGCTGGATGTCGACCTGGCCTCGGGTCTGGTCATTTTCGTCTCGGAGGAGCCGGTCGACCAGGCCGAACTGCGCGTTGCCGTCGAGCTGGCCGGTTACCGGCTGGTGGTTGCCGCGCTGTCCTGATCACTCGAACCGGGAAGCGCGCGGCGTCCCCCGTGTGCCACGTTTCGTGAGTGGCACGACCGCCTGATCGACGCGGTGTATGGCGGGTTCGGTCGGGTCGATGTGCCGGTGAACAACGCCGGGCTCTCCCCGCTCGCTCTACCTTGTGCGTGATCCCTGGACAGCGCTCAACTCAGCGAGGCCCCGTCCAGCAGCTGTTGGGCGCTGCGCGCGAGCATCGGCACCACGTCGCCCAACTCGGCGCTGCGGGTGTCGCTGCTCTCACCGCGCAGCGCGCGGTTGGCCAACTGCTGGTAGACCGTTGCGGTCTTCCAGCGGGCGAAGGCCAGGTACCAGGTGATGTCCGAGACGTCGAAGCCGGTGCGCTTGCGGTACCGCTCGGCGATCTCGGTCTGGCCGGGCAGCTCGAATCCGGGCGGGTAGGTCACGCCGCCGGTGATCTGGGGTGGATCGTCCGGGCCGGGCACGTAGTGCAGCAGGGTGCCCAGATCGACGAGGGGGTCGCCCAGGGTGGCCATGTCCCAGTCGAACACCGACTTGACCCGGTCGGGGTCGCACCTGTCGAACTGACAGTTGTCAATCTTGAGGTCATTGTGCACGATGCTGTGGGTTCGGCTGGTGGGCATGGTCTTGGCCAGCCGATCGGCGAGGGTGTACATCAGCGGATCGCCGGCCTCGGGGGCGCACAGCGTCCAGCGGCGGGCCCACCCGGACACCTGGCGTTGCACGAAGCCGTCGGGTTTGCCCAGAGTATCGAGGTCGCAGTCGCCGGGGTCGACAAGATGCAGGTCGGCCATCGCGTCGGTGAGCGCGAACTTCAGCCGCCGACCGATCTGCTCGTAGTCGCGCATCGACAGTGGCAGTCGCTCGCGGATCACCTCTCCGTCGCGGTACTCCATGACGAAGCAGGCCGCGCCGGCCACCGAGGCGTCGTCGGTGAAGGCGTATGCCCGGGGCGCCCGGTCGTAGGCTCGCCACAGCCGCGACAGCACCCGGAACTCCCGGCCCATGTCGTGCGCACCCGGCGCGATCTTCCCGAACGGCGGGCGGCGCAGCACCATCCGACGCCCACCGACCTCGATCAGGTAGGTCAGGTTGGCCCGCCCGTGGGGGAACTGCAGCACGTTGAGCGGGCCGGTCAGCTCCGGCACCGATTCTCGTAACCAACCACCGACGGCGGCCCAGTCCAACGCGTCGCCTTCTCGGACCGCGCTTGCCCCGGATGGCCCGTCGATCGCCATGGCTCGACCGTAGCCGATTCGGGCCCCGCGCAAGTCGGTAACGGCGCGGCCTGGTTGATCGAGACTCAGGTCATAGTGGTGGGGCCCCTGGCCTTGGCCCTGATTCCGTCGCTCTGGGTGACGGCGGTAGTGAGTACCGGGGACCTCGCCGGGGTGCGTCGGCGCCCGGTTCGGGAATGCCGTGCGATGCGAGTCACAGTCTCGGGGTATCCTCGCACGTCCGTTGGTCTCAACGCAGCAGCCGGCAGGTGCGCCGGCAGCTCTCCCAGATGGAGCCCTGATGAGCGCTGGGGTTGAGGTCAAGGTCGAGGGTTTGTCGAAGTCGTTCGGGAAGTCCAACATCTGGTCGGATGTGACGTTGACGTTGCCTCCTGGCGAGGTGAGTGTGTTGTTGGGGCCGTCGGGTACGGGCAAGTCGGTCTTTTTGAAGTCCTTGATCGGTTTGTTGACACCGGAGAAGGGCAAGATCATTATTCATGACACGGATCTGGTGAAGTGTAGTGAGTCGCGCTTGTACCAGATTCGCAAGTTGTTTGGTGTGTTGTTTCAGGACGGGGCACTGTTCGGGTCGATGAACCTGTTCGACAACATCGCCTTTCCGTTGCGCGAGCACACGAGGAAGAAAGAGAGCGAGATCCGCGACATCGTCATGGAGAAGATGGCGATGGTGGGTTTGGCTGGTGATGAGCGTAAGTTGCCGGGTGAGATTTCTGGTGGTATGCGCAAGCGGGCCGGGTTGGCGCGGGCGTTGGTGTTGGATCCGGAGATTATTTTGTTTGATGAGCCGGATTCGGGACTGGACCCGGTGCGCACGGCGTATCTGAATCAGTTGATCATTGATTTGAACGCGCAGACCGACTCCACCTTTCTGATCGTCACACACGACATCAATACGGCGCAGACGGTGCCGGACAATATTGGGTTGTTGTACAAGAAGCATCTGGCGATGTTTGGGCCTCGTGAGGTGTTGTTGACTTCGGAGGAGCCGGTGGTGTCGCAGTTCTTGAATGGTCGACGTGAGGGTCCGATCGGCATGTCTGAGGAGAAGGATTCTGAACAGGCTGCTCGGGAGATGGAGGCGGCGGGGGAGCTGTCGGGTCTGCCGCCGTTGAAGAAGCAGCTGACGGCCTCACCGGGTATGCCGGAACGTAAGGCGGTGCGGCGTCGGCAGGATCGCGTACAGGAGATGATGCACAGGTTGTCGCCGACCGCGCAGGAGGCGATCCGGGCCAGCCTGGACGACAACGGCCCAGTCCCGGGCCGTCGCGGCGGCCCGGGACGGTGACGCCCCCACCCAGCAGTTCGGCCGTCAGCGATAGCGGCCAGGGGAGCTGACCACGACCCAACAGCACGGGCGGAGAACCTGGGCCGGGGAGTCGTCCGGGTGTGGCTGAACCGACCCGGCCGGCTCAACGCCATCACGTCCAGGGACTCCATGGCGCGAACTGAGCGGCCGTATCTGCGCTGAGCCGGTTCTCAATACGACCGCGATAGTCTGGCGGAGTGATCTGGCGCGGACGCATGCGTCGAACACCGGTAATCGTTCGGTCAGCCAGTGTGGCGAGCCTCCTTGCAATGCTGGGTGCGCTGGTGCTCGGCGTGGCTGGGTGCGGCGGTGAGCAGCCCGAGCAGATGGCCCCGAGCGGGGCCGGTCCTAGCGTGATCGACCTTTCCGGTTGGAAGCTGTCGATCCCGGTGAAGAACAACAAGGGCCACCCGACGCTGCTGCAGCCGGCGTACACCGTGGCGCCGTGGATGGTCTCGGACCCGAGCGGCGCGCTGGTGTTCTGGGCGCCCTCGAAGGGCGTGACGACCGACAACTCCGATCACCCGCGCACCGAGCTGGACAGCTTGGCCACCTTCAACGCTGGCCAGAGCACCCGCACTCTGCGGGCGTCGGTGACGCTGCAGCAAGTGCCGACGGATGGTCAGGGGATCATCCTCGGACAGATCCACGGCGCGGAAGACATCAGCTCGGTGCCCTACGTGATGTTGCGCTACCAGCAGGGCAAGGTGCGGGTCGTGGTCAAGCAGGTCCAGGACGGGGACGACCTGATCAACTATCCGTTGCTTGTCGAGGTGCCGCTCAACAGCCGGTTCGACTTCACGATCAGCGACCTGGGCAATGGCAACATGACTTTCTCCGCGACGCGCGACGGGAACACCCAGCAGGTGACGGCGCCCGTTCCGGCAGCCTTCAGTGGGGCGACGGTACGCTTCCAGGCCGGCGACTACCAGCAGTCCGACGACCCAGCCGGCGCCCAGGACGGTGGCCGGGTCGTGTTTCACCAGCTCGTCGAGTCCCCCAGCCTGCTCTGAGGCAACAAATGCCCTGCCTCAGCAGGCCCGTCGAACTCAGGCTGTCCGGGGCTCGCGGGGCAGCCCGAGATGGCGCGAGGGCGGCGTCGGGCCAGCGTGGACAATGGTCGCGGACGGATCCGCTACCGCTAAGCGCACGTAGTCCTCAACGCTATTCTGTCCACCGCTAATGGATTCGGCCTGATGCTTACGTAGCAACTCGTTCTCTGCTAGGGCACTGGCGGCGCGCATCTCGACATCGGTGACCTGCTTTCTGTGCTTCGACTCCGCGTGTCTGACCCGTTTCCCACTCGGAGTGGTCCGCATCGTAGGACAAGCGTGCCATTTCGCACTTTGAACGATGCCGGCCTTCCCATCCGGGCAACGTCCGGGCAATTGCGCCTGGGGGACGGGGGAGGTAGTCAGAAAGATCGGGCTCTGGTTCGCGTTTGGGCAGAGGAATCGACTTACTGTCTGATACTGGAATTAGACGGCTTTCGTAATCGAGAGTTTTCGCTTCTTCTACGCCGCGAGAAAGGGTTGTCTCAAGTAGCGTGAGCTGGGCGTCTATCGCTTCGTTGCGCTCGCGGGTGGCTTCCTCTCGCTCCTCGAATTCGGCTTCCGTTTGCAGCCTGCGCTGTTCGCGTTCCCACTCAGTAACCATCAGAAAATCCCCCGGGCGTATCGGCGTAAGACTCGTTCAGTCTAGATGCTCAGCCCAGCTATTCAAGCCGCCAAGTCGTAGCTAACTCGAAAATCAAGTCGGGGACGGTCATGCTCGTGTACCCGGTGACCGTAGCGGGCCGGGTTGTCGTGTCCGGGCTGACTTTGGTTCGGTGGCCTTCCTTCAGGCGGCTGTGGGAGTGAGGGT
>JALYVZ010000255.1 GCA_030852965.1 Actinomycetota bacterium
GCTCGTCGGCGACGACGCCGCCCTGCCGGCGATCGCGGCCAGCCTGGCCCGAGTGCCGGCCGGGGTGCCGGTGCACGCCGTGGTCGAGGTGGACGGCCCGGATGACCGCCAGCACCTGGACTGCCCGGGTGAGCTGCGGCTGGACTGGCTGCACCGCTCGGAAGACCCGGGCGCCTCAGAGCTCGCCCTGGTCGAGCATGTGCGAACACTGAGTTTCCCGCCCGGGCGGGTGCAAGCCTTCGTGCACGGTGAGGCCAGCGCGATCAAGCATCTGCGCCGGCATCTGAGCAACGAGCGCGGGCTCACCTCGGCCCAGCTGTCGATCTCCGGATACTGGCGGCGCGGCGTCGACGACGAGACCCACCGCGCCCTCAAGGCTGCCGAACGAGCGAAGGAGGAAGCCGCCGGCTGAACCCCCGCTACCGCCCGGCGTGGTAGAGGTCGCGCAGGACGCCGGTCTCCAGCTCCATCTCGTGCAGCCGGTGCTTCACCGCATCGCCGATGCTGACCAGTCCGACCAGCCGGCCGGCCGCCACCACCGGGACGTGCCGGTAACGCGACCTGGTCATCTGCGTCATCAGCTGGGGCAGGCTGTCCTCGGGCGAGCAGGTCGGCACGTTGCGCGACATCACCTCCTCGACCGTCCGCGCCAACAGTCCCGGCCCGTCGACGCCCAGCGCCGCGACCACATCGCGCTCGGTCAGCATCCCGAGCACCCGCCTCTCGGGGCCACCACACACCACCAGGGCACCGATCCGGGGTGGTCCGGCCAACCGGCGGACCGCCTCCGCCACGGTCACCCAGGGATGGACGATCTCCACCGACCGGCCCTTCGACTTCAGGATCTGTTCGACCTTCATGGCAGCCTCCCACGCTCGGCGGAAACCCAATCGTGCGCCGTTCGGACCGGAACCACAACCACCTCGGCCATTCGGGGAGTCTCCGGGGATCTCAGCGCCTCGGGGGATCTCAGCGCCGATGGTCCGGCCCGCTCACCCTCACACCTGCCGGATGGCCCGAGCGATCTCACCCCATCGACCCATGGTCTTGGGATCCTCCTCGAACCCCTCGGCCGCCAGGTACAGCACGATGCGTTTCGCCGTCCCCCGGTACCGGTCCGCCAAGGCGTCGCTCATCTCGTCCCAGCGGGCCACCACCGCGAAGTGCTCGATCATCTCGTCGGTGATCTCTTGCGCCATCCCGGACAGGCCGTAGCGCTCCAGAGCACGCGCCAGCTTGGCGGACCGAGCCCAATCCAACCACGATCGCGGCCGACAGACCTGGTCCGCGCGGGCATCGCGGCCGGCGCGGTGAACGCCGTGCGATCCCCGGCCAGACAGGTACCGTCTGGCAAGTGCGCTGTGACGTGGCAATAGAGATCGACGCGCCGGCGCCGGAGGTCTGGGCGGTGCTGACTGATGTGACCCGCTGGCCGGAGTGGACCCCGACGATGAACGAGGTGCGGCTGCGGGACGGCGGCAAGCTCGGGCCGGCCAGCAGCGCCGAGATCCGCCAGCCCCGGCTGCCCAAGGCCGTCTGGACGGTCACCGAGTTCGAGGACGGCCACCGGTTCGCTTGGACCGCCAGCGGGCCGGGCGTGCGGACGGTAGGCGACCACCGCGTCGAACCGCTGGCCGGCGACCGCTGCCGGGTCACCATCGGCATCGAGACCTCCGGTCCACTAGCCCGGCCGTTCTGGCTGCTCGCCGGGGGCCTGACCCGGCGCTACGTGTCGCTCGAAGCGATGAGCCTGAAGCGCCGCTGCGAGCTCACCAACTCCTGACCACCCGTTGCGAGGATGCCAGTTCCGCCGGATTGGCCCTGGCCCCCGAACACGGCGTCAGGTCAGCTGGAGATCGAGCAACGGAAAGGGCCTCGGTGGTCGGTACAGCGGCGGTGGGCGGAGTCGTATTGGTGGCGCTCGGGCTGGTGCTCACTCCGGGGCCCAACATGATCTACCTGGTGTCCCGGACGATCACCCAGGGCCGACGGGCCGGGTTGGTCTCGCTGCTCGGGGTGGCCGTCGGCTTCCTGGTCTACCTGGCAGCGGCCACCGCCGGCATCGCCGCGGTCTTCGCCGCTGTGCCGTTCGCCTACTCGGCGTTGAAGATGGCCGGTGCCGGCTATCTGTT
The DNA here is from genome assembly GCA_030852965.1 of Actinomycetota bacterium. Taxonomy (GTDB): domain Bacteria; phylum Actinomycetota; class Actinomycetes; order Mycobacteriales; family Pseudonocardiaceae; genus Pseudonocardia. The sequence goes on from JALYVZ010000255.1 coordinate 2,133, forward strand.
GTACCTGGCCTGGCAGGCAGTCCGTCCCGGTGGCACGCCGGTGTTCGCGCCAGAACCACTTCCCCCGGACCCGGCCTGGCGGCTGTTCGGGATGGGGCTGGTCACGAACCTGCTCAACCCGAAGATCGCGGTGCTGTACGTGGCGTTGCTGCCGCAGTTCATCGACCCTGGGCACGGTTCGGTCGCGGTGCAGAGCCTGCAGCTCGGCGCCGTCCAGATCGCGGTGGCGCTCACCGTGAACGGCCTGATCGTGCTGTCCTCGGCCACCCTGGCCCGGCTGCTCGGTCAGCGCCCTGGCTGGCTGCGCGCGCAGCGGCTGCTGATGGGCGGCGTGCTCAGCGCACTGGCGCTGCGGCTACTGCTGACGGATCGGGCCCGCCCCGCGACGATCTAGTGCACGCCCTCCATGTGGCGGCGGATCCACGGGCTCAGCGTCACCAACAGCAGCCCGATCACGATCACCACCGCGCCGTTGACCCCGAAGTAGGCCAGCTCCCGGTCCGGCGCGTAGAAGCCGGCAAGCGTGCCGGACAGCGAGGTGCCCAGGCCCACCGAGAGGAAGTACAGCGCCATCATCTGCGCCCGGAACGCCTCCGGAGCCAGCTTGGTGGTCACCGACAGCCCGATCGGCGAGAGCATCAGCTCCGACACCGCAAACACCCCCAGGATGACCAGCACCGCAAGCGCTGGCGTGGCCTTGCCGGTACCGCCCGCGAAGAGCAGGAACCCCAGGAACGCCACCCCCATCCCGATCACCCCGAGCGCAAACTTCATCGGTGTGGACGGCGCCCTGGCGCCCAGCCTGGTCCACAACACCGCGAACACCGGGGACAGCAGAATGATCCAGACCGGTTCCTCGGAGCCGACGAACGACGGTGGGGCGTCCCAGCCGAAGACGTTCCAGTCCATCCGTTTGTCGGAGTACACCGCGAGCGTGGTGAAGATCTGCTGGAACAGCGACCAGAACGCGGCGTTGGCCAGAAACAGCGGGATGAACGCGACCACCCGGCTGCGCTCCTCGCCGTTGACCTTCGGGCTGACCAGCATCACCACGAGGTAGGCGATGGAGGCGACCGCGATGACGCCGGTGGTCACGTACTTCAGGTTCGCCAGCGTGACCAGGCCGGTGCGCAGCACCGCCGCGATCACCACGACGAACAGCACACCGGCGGCGGCGACCGCTCCCCGCGTCCGCGGTGGCAGCGGGTTGGGCACGTGCCGGCCGGCCGCGCCGAGGTTGCGCCGGAACACCACGTACTGCGCCAGCCCGGCCCCCATCCCGATGGCGGCCGCCCCGAAGCCGTAGTGGAAGCCGAGCTCGGTCTGCAGCAGCCCGGTGATCAGCGGACCGACGAACGCGCCGAGGTTGATGCCCAGGTAGAACAGGGTGAAGCCGCCGTCACAGCGCGGGTCGGCCTTGTCGTACAGGGTGCCCAGCAGCGACGAGGCGTTCGCCTTCAGCGCTCCGCTGCCCAGCGCGACCAGCACCAGACCGACGCCGACCCCGGTCAACCCGGGCAACACGGCCAGCGCGATGTGGCCGAGCATGACCACGAACCCGCCGTAGAACACCATCCGTTCCATGCCCAGCAGCCGGTCGGCCAGCCAGCCGCCGAGCACCGTGGACAGATAAACCAGCCCGCCGTACGCCCCGACCAGCCCGGTTGCGGTGGTCTCCGGCAGCGCCAACCCACCGCGATCGAGGGAGTAGTACAGGTAGTACGCGAGGATGGTGAGCATCCCGTAGTACGAGAACCGCTCCCACAGCTCGACGTTGAACAGGTTGACCAGCCCGAAGGGATGGCCGAACACCGTCCGCCCCGGCCGCCGCGCCGCCGTCTCCACCATCGCGCGCACGCTACTCCCGGAGTCGATTCGCCTTTGACACGTCAAAGTATGCTTGTCGGTATGCAGACCACCGAACGGATCACCGTCACGCTGCCGAAGGAGCTGGCCGAGGGGCTGCGGCAGCGGGTCGCCGCCGGCGAGGCCGAGAGCGTCTCTGGCCTGGTGACCAGCGTGATCGAGGAGCGCTTCCAGAGCGAACTCGTCAAGCGCTGGGTTGCAGACATGGAGGCCGTAGGCGGCCCGATCACCGAGGAGGCCCGCGAGTGGGCCCGCGAGGTGTGGCGGATCGCCCGCGGTGAGTAGCGCCGATGTGGTCCTGGACGCCGGTGCGCTGATCGCGGTGGAACGCGGCTCCAACGTCTTGACCGCCGTCGGCGACGAGTCCGGCGCAGCCGGCAGACTCGTGGTGCCGGGGCCGGTGCTCGCCCAGGTGTGGCGCGGCGGCAGTCGCCAAGCGCTGCTGTCCCGCTTCCTCAAGCTGCCGATCGTTGTGGTCGACGTGCTCAACCAGTCACTCTGGGAGGCCACCGGCGAGCTGTGTGGCCTGGCCGGCACCAGCGACGTGGTGGACGCCGCCGTCATCATCTGCGCCCGCGCCCGGCAGTCCCGCGTAGTGATCACCTCGGACCCGGACGACCTGCGCGCGATCGACCCGGGCCTGACCTACCTGGTGCCGTAACTCAGCGCTACTCCAACGGCATGCCCAGCCCTTCCGCCGCGGCTCGCTGCCGATGGTTCCGACTGACCAGCACGATCGGTTCGCCATCGGCGAGCTCAGCCGCGGTGGTTCTGGCTACCACCAGGTGCAGCGCGTCCAGCGTCCGCAGCGGAAAGCGCGCCAACAGGTCGGCGGCGAACCCGAACACCACCTCCGGCTGCATACACAACAAGGTGATCGGCGACCAGCGCCTCGCTGACCGGCCGCCCGGCGCCGCGCAGACGTTCGATGAGCACCGCGCGCGCTGGCACCCGCCGGTGCCGGCGGCAGCGGAGAACAGCGCCCGAACGGGCTACCCGCCGATCAGCTCACCGAGGTCGAACCGGGCCGCGAACGGGTCGGTGAGCACGGTGACCTCGCCGGGCCCGAATCGCCCGGTCTCGACGTACCGGTCACCGCACAGCTCGTGCATCAGCGCTGTCGACTGGTCGCCAAGCAACTCGATCCGCAGGTAGTGCGGGATGCCGGCCTCCGAGTACAGCTGGGGCTTGAGGCCCCGGTCGACGTAGGCGTTGCCGGGGCTGGTGACCTCCACGACCAGCCGGACGTCCTCGGCGTCGGTCACCTTGGCGGACATGTCGACGTTCGCGATGACGGTGACGTCGGAAATCAGGATTCGGTTGCGCCCGACCCGGACATTCACCGGCGGCATCGCCCGCAGACCTGCCGGAGCGGCGGCGTTGAGCACGCTACAGAGTCGGTGGCCCAGCCACTGGTGGCGGTGCGACGCCATCGGGCTCACCAGGAGGCTCCCGTCCAGCAGCTCCACCTGGCGATTCGGTGGCAGGGCGAGGAAGGTCGCCTCGGTCCACGGCTCGTGCGCGGTGTCGAGCATGTTGGCCGCGGCTGCGGACATCGCGGTGCCTCCTGTTCGGCGTTCGGACCCATGGTCGCACTGTCAACGGCACATCCGACAGTTCGCGAGCAGCCGCCGCCAGTTTTCCACGGCCCCGGTGCCTCGCCCAGCTGAGCTGAACCACTGGCCTCAGGCGTCCGCACAGATCAGCGCCCAGGGCTGGTCGGCCACCCTGGTCATCACCAGGGTCGCCGGGCGGCCCGGCGGCAGCCGCAGCTTGCGGCGCAGTGCGTCAACGTCGCCGGCCAGACCGCGGCGGCGGATGTCGACAGAGCCGACACCCAGTGCCCGCAGCCGGGCGGCCAGCTCCTTCTCCCGCCACGGGCGTGAGTCCAGTACCCGCAGCGCGCGGCCGAACGGGCTGTTCAACGGGCGGTCGCTGGACAGGAACGCGATCATCGGATCGATCTTCCAGGCGCCCAGCATCCGGGCCAGGTCCTCGACCAGGCCGGCCCGGGTGACCGCCGGGTTCGGGTCCAGCAGGTACTCCCCCGGCGGGCCGCACACCACCGGAC
>JALYVZ010000256.1 GCA_030852965.1 Actinomycetota bacterium
GCTCTGGGGCCGGCGGCGGCTCTGGGGCCGGCGGCGGCTCTGGGGCCGGCGGCGGCTCTGGAGCGGCGCCGCTCCAGATTGGGCGAACCCGAGCTGGTGGAGTTCGCTGGAACGACTGTGACAAAAACATCACGGCAGGACTCTCTGCGGGATAAGTTTGTCACAGTCAGTCGCGGCAACACCCGACAGGCCACCGTTACACGACCGAAACATGAACGACCGAAACATAAACGACCGAACATGAACGACCGAGACGCGGGCAGACTCCCCCGAAAGCAGCTCAGATGCTCATCGCGGCGCGGACCCCGGTGACGGCGGCGGCCCCGCCGGAGCCGGAGTCGCTGACCCGGCCGGCCGCGAGCACGTAGTAACCACCCGCGGCGTCCAGCGCGAACCCGATGTGCTGCTCGACCAGCAGCACCGAGAGCCCGCCGCGCCGGGTGAGCGTCAGGATGGCGTTCTCGATCTCGGTGACCACGGACGGCTGGATGCCCTCGGTGGGTTCGTCGAGCACCAGCATCCGAGGTTCGATGATCAGCGCCCTGGCGATCGCGAGCTGCTGTCGTTGGCCGCCGGAGAGCAGCCCGGCCCGGCGGGTCAGCACCGCGCGCAGAGCCGGGAACAGGTCCAGCGCCTCGGCGATCAGCTCGCTGCCCCGTCGACGCCCGTCCGCCACCACCCGCAGGTTCTCCTCGGCGGTCATCTGGCCGAAGGACTGCTGGCCCTGTGGCACGTAGCCCAGCCCCCGGCGTACCCGTTTGTGCGTGGGCAGTGCGGTGACGTCCTCGCCGTCGAGCAGCACCCTTCCGGAGCTCACCGGCAGCAGCCCGACGGCGGCGCGGAGTAGGGTGGTCTTGCCGGCGCCGTTGTGGCCCAGCACCGCGACCACGGCGTCGTCCGGCACGTCGACGGTCACCCCGTGGATCACCTCGGTGCGCCGGTAGCCGACGTGCACGTCCTCCATCAGCAACATGTCACCTGCCCCCGTCCACGCCGGCCGGGGACGCGAAGTCCGCGCCGGCCGGGGACGCGAGGTCCGCGCCGGCCGCGCCTGAGAACACGGCTTCGGCCTCCTCACGGCTGTACCCCGGCCCCAGGTAGACCTCCTGCACGCGTCGGTCGGCCTGGACCTCGGTGACGCTGCCCTCGGCGAGCACCTTGCCGGTGTGCAGCACGGTGACCGAGGTGGCAAACGAGCGCATGAAGTCCATGTCGTGCTCGACGACCACCACGGTGCGGTCGGCGGCCAGCCGTTGCAGCAGCCGGCCGGTCTCGTCCTTCTCCTCGTGGCTCATCCCGGCCACCGGTTCGTCGAGCATGAGCAGCCGGGCGTTCTGCACCAGCAGCATGCCGATCTCCAGCCACTGCTTCTGCCCGTGCGCCAGCACCCCGGCCGGTTGGTCGGCCAGCTCGGTCAGCCCGATGGTGTCCAACGTCTCGGCCACCTCTCGCGGAACGCTGGAGCGCCGGCGCAGCAGGGTCAGCGGTGTGCGGCCGGAGCCGGCCGCGATGTCCAGGTTCTGCAGCACGGACAGCCCCTCGAACACGGTCGCGGTCTGGAACGTGCGCCCGACGCCGAGCCGGTTGATCCGATGCACCTTGCGCCCGACCAGCTCGTGACCGGCGTAGCGGGCCGACCCGGTGCACCCGACCAGCCCGGACACCGCGTCCAGCACGGTGGTCTTGCCCGCGCCGTTGGGTCCGATCAGGAACCGCAGCTCGCCGGGCAGCACCGACAGGCTCACCCCGTCCACGGCGAGGAAGCCGTCGAAGCTGACCGTCAGATCTTCCAGCTCCAGGTAGTCCTTATTCATGCTCACCTCCGCGCTCGGTCCGCTCCTCGCTCGCCAGGGCTGCATGCGATGCTCCCTCGCTGTCGGCTTCGGTGTTCAGGCCGGGGTTCATCGGTTGCCGCCGGACGAGGTGGCCGGTTCGGAGTCGGGTTCGGCCGCTTCGGTGGCCGGTTCGATGGGCGCAACGGGAGCGGCCGGCGTGCGGCCGCGGGCCCGCGCGAGCCCGCCCAGCGAGGCCAGCCCGTCCGGCAGGAACGCGATGACCAGCATGAACAACAGACCCTGCAGGTAGGTCCAGGCCGAGGGGAACTGTTCGGACAGCGTGCTGCCGGCCCACGCCACCCCGACCGCGCCGAGCACCGGGCCGAGCAACGTGGTGCGCCCGCCGATGGCCACCCCGATCAGCAGCCCGATGGACGGCACGATGCCCACGTCGTTCGGCGAGACGATGCCGACGATCGGCACGAACATCGCACCCGCCACGCCGGCCATCCCGGCGGCCACCATGAACGCGACGGTCTTGATGTTGGCCGGGTCGTAGCCGAGGAACCGCACCCGTTCCTCGGCGTCCCGGCAGGCCACCAGCAGCTCGCCGTAGCGGCTGACCATCAGCTGGCGGGCCACCGCAACCATGACCAGCAGCGCGCCGGAGGCGATGAAGAACAGCATCTGCCGGTTGGCGTCGTCGTTCAGGGCGAACCCGAAGAAGCCCCGAAAGTTGTTCAGCCCGGTGGAGCCGCCGGTCTGCTTCGGGTTGCCGATCAACAGAATGGCGAACGCGGCCGCCAGTGCCTGCGAGAGAATCGCGAAGTAGGCGCCCCGGACCTTGCGGCGGAAGGTGGCCAGGCCGAGCAGCCCGGCCAGCGTGGCCGGCAGGAACAGGATCGCCAGGATGGTCACGATCGGCGAGCGGAACGGCTCCCACCACCACGGCACGCCCTCGGAGGAGATCAGCGCCATGAAGTCGGGGACCTTGCCGTCGCCGGCGTCGGCCAGCTTGAGATGGAAGGCCATCAGGTACGCGCCGAGCCCGAAGAACACGCCCTGGCCCAGGGTGAGCATGCCGCCCCGACCCCAGGCCAGCCCGATGCCGACCGCCACCATGGCGTAGCAGAGGTACTTGCCCAGCAGGCTCAGCCGGAAGTCGGTGAGCGCCAGCGGGGCGAACACGAACAGCACCACCGCCGCGACCGCGAACCCACCCAGCACCGCCCCACGGCCGGTGCGAAGGGCTCGTGCCGTTCCCGTTCCGCCGGTTCCGCTGGCTGCCATCCTCCTCATGCCAGGCTCCTGGTGCGCAGCGCGTAGATGCCCTGCGGGCGGAGCTGCAGGAACGCCACGATCAGCACCAGCACGATGACCTTGGCGATGGACGACGTGGTGGTGTACTCGACGAACGACCCCAGGACACCCAGCACGAAGGCCGCGATCACCGCGCCCCGGATCTCGCCGATGCCGCCGACCACGACCACCAGGAACGCGTCGATGATGTAGGAGGTGCCCAGGTTCGGGGAGATGGAGCCGACCAGGGTCAGTGCCACCCCGGCCACCCCGGCCAGCCCGGAGCCGATGAAGAAGGTGACCCGGTCGGTGGCCCTGGTGGAGATGCCGGACGACTCGGCGAGCGGGCGGCTCTGCACGGTGGCCCGGATGCGGCGACCCAGCGGGGTCAGTTTCAGCCCGGCGGCCAGGCCCGCGAACGCCACCACGGCCAACGCCAGGATGAACAGGCGGGTGCGCGGGAAGGAGAACCCGAGCAGCTCAACCGGGCCGCTCAGCCAGGCCGGCGCCGCCACGTCCACCCCGGCGGTGCCGAAGATGTTGCGGGCCAGCTGTTGCAGGATCAGCGACACCCCGAACGTGACCAGCAGGGTGTCCAGTGGCCGGTGGTACATCCGGCGCAGCAGGGTGGCCTCCAGCACGATGCCCAGCAGCCCGGCGACCCCGAAGGCCACCGGGATGGACACCAGCAGCGACAGTCCGGCTCCGCCGTTCCCGGAGAGCACCTTCTGCACGCTGAAGGCGGTGTACGCGCCGGCCATGATGAACTCGCCGTGCGCCAGGTTGATGACGCCCATCTGCCCGAACGTCAGCGCCAACCCCAGCGCGGCGAGCAACAGGATCGAGCCCCCACTCAACCCGTTGAACAACTGCGTCACGACGGTCTGCACTGGGATGCCTCCCGAGAGTTGAACGGGGCTCCCCCGAGCGAGCGGCACATTCGTGCGAATAGAGCGTGCGAGGGTGCCGTTCGCTCGGGGCTGGCTGGGACGGGCTACCCCGTCAGGCCGGCGGCCCAGGGGTAGGACTTGAGGTAGGGGTCGGGCTCGATGGGTTTGCCGCTCGACCAGTCGGTGTAGATGAGGCCGTCCGGGGCGATCTTGCCGATCAGGGCGGTCTTGGCGATGTGGTGGTTGTCGCCGTTGATCGTGACCTTGCCCTCCGGCGCGTCGAAGCTGACGCCGCCGCAGGCCGCCTTGATCGCCTCCACGTCGAAGGACTTGGCCTTCTCCACGGTGTTCTTCCACAGGAACAGTGCGGTGTACGCGGCCTCCATCGGATCGGAGGTGACCCGGTTCGCGCCCTTGAGCATCTTGAAGTCGGCGACGAACTTCTTGTTCACCGGTGAGTCGATGGTCTGGTAGTAGTTCCAGGCCACCGGCTGGCCGACGATGTTGTCGACGCCGATGCCGCCGACCTCCTCCTCGGCGATGGACACGCTGAGCACCGGCATCGCGGCCGGGGTCAGCCCGAGGTTGCGGTACTCCTTGAAGAACGCCACGTTGGAGTCACCGTTGAGGGTGTTGAACACCGCGCCGGCGCCCGCGTCACGCACCTTGGAGACGATGGTGGCGAAGGAGGTGGAGCCCAGCGGGGCGTACTCCTCACCCTTGATCTCCATGCCGTTTGCCTTGGCATAGGCCTTGATCTCCTTGTTCGCGGTCTGTGGGAACACATAGTCGCTGCCCACCAGGAACAGGCTCTTGACGCCCTTCTCCTTGAAGTAGTCCAGGCCCGGGACGATCTGCTGGTTGGTGGTCGCGCCGGTGTAGAAGATGTTCTTGGACGACTCCAGGCCCTCGTACTGCACCGGGTAGTAGAGCAGCGCGTCGTTGCGCTCGAAGACCGGCAGCATGGCCTTGCGCGAGGACGAGGTCCAGCCGCCGAACACCGCCGCGACGCAGTCGCTGCTGATCAGCTTCTGGGCTTTCTCGGCGAACACGGTGGGCTCGGAGGCGCCGTCCTCGGCCACGATGCTCAGCTGCTTGCCCAGCACGCCACCGGCGTTGTTGATCTGCTGGGCGGCCAGGCTGAGCGAGTCGTAGACGGTGTTCTCACTGATCGCCATCGTGCCCGAGCGGGAGTTCAGGAACCCGATCTTGACCTTGTCGCCTGAGGTGTCGGCACAGGACTTCGCGGCGGTCGCGGCGCCCCCGCCGGAGTCGACCTTGGCACCGCAGGCGGACAGCGCGGTGGCCAGGGCCAGGCACAGGACGGCGGCCGCCGCGGTCGCCGGGCGGCCCCGGAAGTGGCGGCGATTCGGACTCGGAGCGCTCAATGGATGTCCCTCCACTGCAAGGACGGACCGCGACACGGGCTCGCGGTGGGCGGTGGCAATGCTTGGGCGGCGGGCGCCCCGGAGGGAATGTGTCAACCAATTGTTGCCTGGAGGTATTGATTGGGTGAATACGATGTGACTCAACATCACACAGAGTCGCGAACCACCCTCCAATTTGGGGATCAATTCACGTTCAGGTGGGTGACGCGTTATCTGTGCAGTTGCTCTCTGAGGGTCGCGACCATGGCTCGCGCGGCATCTCGCGCACGGTCGCAGGCGATCTCGTGGGTGCTGCCGTTCGACGTCGGACCTTCCGGGCTGTACTGCACCCACAGGGTCTGCCCGGCGGCCACGTCGACCAACACCAGGCAGTGCACAGCGGGGTCGAGGTCCTCGCTGGTGGCCTGCAGTGCGGGCATCCCAGCGATGTCGACGACCTGGTCGGAGGGCGTGCGGAAGTAGTCGACGCCCTGCTTGGTCACCGCCGTGACCTGCGGCGATCCGTGCGGCGGCTGCGAGGAGCCGGCCCACAGGCAGCTGGCGCTGCCGAGCAGGTCACTGTTGGGTGCGCGCGCCCCCTGGTCCGGGATGCCGAGCGACGCGAGCTGCGGCGACGTGAGCAGTCCGCAGGGCTCCAGGCCATCCAGTGGCAGCTCGACCGGCCGGGCCGGCAGCGGCCCGTTCACC
>JALYVZ010000257.1 GCA_030852965.1 Actinomycetota bacterium
CCCCCCGGCGCACCCGTGACCGCGCCAGATCCCGGCTGCGGCTCAGCAACTCGGCGACGACAGGGGGGCTCGGTGCCGAACAGAAAAGCCAGCCAGAAGTCGTCGTGTAGCGCGAACTCGACCCGCAGCCGGTCCCACACCGCCTCCACCTCGCGGGGCAGCGGCATGGCTGCGTCCCGGCCGATGCTCATGGCAGGCCGAGTGCGCGCCTCGCCAGTGGGTGGACCTCGTACCAGTCCTGCCCGTTGAGGTGGCCGAGCAGCATGTGGCTCTGCAACAGCCGCGCCATCAGGGCGATCTCCGCGGTCTTCGGTCGTACCGTCCCGTCCCCGGCGGCCACCTGCCGCAGGAACGCTTCCTGCTCCTGTGTCATGGTCAGGAAGTCGTGGGCCACGTAGCCGATGGCCTCTTCGATCTGGCCGTCGGACAGGGGCAGCGACAGCGAGCTGCGCATGGTGAGGTTCACCACCTGCCGGAGCAGTGTGAACAGATCCCGCAGGTGCCCGCCGGACGCCTGGACCACCTGGTCGAGCTGCTCGGGGCCGGCGAACATCTGCTCCACCGGCAGCCGGCGCGCCACCACCTCCAAGCCCTCGGCCGACGCCGTGGCAGACAGCCCGGGAACGTCCAGCGACACCTTGAGCCGGCGAAGCAGCTTGCGCAGCCGAACCGCGAAGCCGGGCCGCGACGGTGCGCCGCGACGGTGCGCCGGCTTCGGGAGCCAGCTTGTCGTGCGCGCCGAGGGCCAGCGCGATGAGGAACTCGGTGACGTCGATCGGGGACGACTCGTTGACGTACTCGCCGACGTCGAAGATCGCGGCGTGGTAGCCGGCGTCCCGCAGGGCGCCCTTGAGCCGGTACAGCTCGGTGGTCTTGCCCGAGCCGGACGGACCAGACAGCAACTGGGTGGTGGTGTCCAGCGCCAGCTCGATGGTGGCGTGCATCTCGTCGACCGCCGCGCGGCCGGCTTCGGCCAGCTCGACGTACCGGGTCTCCTTCGGATCGGCCGGGTCGAGCGGTCCGAGAGTCAGCGCGGCCGACCAGGCCCGCATCTCGTCCCGTGTCGGTACGCTCATGCCCGAGATCGTAGGCCAGAACAGGTCATACCTGTCCTAAGTGGCCCCGGGTCGTGTCGCCGCCGGGAGTACCACGATCTGGGAACACATTCTGACTGAGTTGACCGTCTCGGGACGGCCAGCTAACGTCGAAGGCGTGCTGTTCCTGGTCGACAACGTACTTCGTGGGCGCGTCGGCGCCTGAGTAGCTTCTTCGTCGACGCGCAACCCTCGCTCCGCCACAGTCCGGCGGCGAGGGTTTTTTCGTGCCCCAGCACCCGAGAGCCCCAGCACCCGAGTACCCGATAACAACGAGGCAAGAGCTGACGATGACCACCGCCAAACCCCGGCCGGCCCCGTTCAGCGGCCAAGCCGGACCGCCGAAGCCCGCTCCGCCGCCCAGTCGCCCCGTCCGACCCGCTGCAGAGCCGGTGTCCATGACCGGGGCGCAGTCCCTGGTGCGCTCCCTGGAGTCCGTGGGGTGCGAGGCCGTGTTCGGCATCCCCGGTGGTGCGATCCTGCCCGCCTACGACCCGCTTCTCGACTCCACCTCGGTCCGGCACATCCTGGTCCGCCACGAGCAGGGCGCCGGTCACGCGGCCACCGGATACGCGCAGGCCACCGGAAAGGTCGGGGTGTGCATGGCGACCAGCGGCCCTGGCGCGACCAACCTGGTCACCCCGCTGGCCGACGCCCACCTGGACTCCGTCCCGATCGTCGCGATCACCGGCCAGGTGCCCAGCCCGCTGATCGGCAGCGATGGCTTCCAGGAGGCCGACATCTGCGGCATCACGATGCCGATCACCAAGCACAACATGCTGATCACCGACCCGGCGGAGATCCCGAGGGCGATCGCCGAGGCGTTCCACCTGGCCGCCACCGGGCGTCCCGGCCCGGTCCTGGTCGACATCGCCAAAGACGCGCTGCAGGCGCAGACCACGTTCAGCTGGCCGCCGGAGATGAAGCTGCCCGGCTACCACCCGACCACCCGCCCGCACGGCAAACAGATCCGGGAGGCCGCTCGGTTGATCGCCGCGGCCCGCCGCCCGGTCCTCTACGTCGGCGGCGGGGTGATCAAGGCCGCGGCGCACCAGGAGTTGGCCGTGCTGGCCGAGCTGACCGGCGCGCCTGTCGTCACCACGCTGATGGCCCGAGGTGCCTTCCCGGACAGTCACCCGCAGCACGTCGGCATGCCCGGCATGCACGGCACGGTGTCGGCGGTGGCCGCGATGCAGCGCTCGGACCTGCTGATCACCCTGGGCGCGCGCTTCGACGACCGGGTCACCGGGCAGCTGTCCACGTTCGCCCCGGACGCCGCGATCGTGCATGCCGACATCGACCCGGCGGAGATCTCGAAGAACCGCCGGGCCGACGTGCCGATCGTGGGGGACTGCAAGGAAGTCATCGCGGAGCTGATCGACGCGGTGCGCCTGGAGCAGGTGGAATCCGGGCCGGCTGACCTCTCGGCCTGGTGGCGGCAGCTCGACCACCTGCGCGACACGTTCCCGCTCGGCTACGACTGGCCGGTCGACGGCTCGCTGTCCCCGGAGTACGTGATCGAGCGGATCGGCCAGATTGCCGGGCCGGACGCGATCTACGCGGCGGGCGTCGGCCAGCACCAGATGTGGGCCGCGCAGTTCATCCGCTACGAGAAGCCGCGGTCCTGGCTGAACTCGGGCGGGCTGGGCACCATGGGCTACGCGGTGCCGGCGGCGATGGGCGCCAAGCTGGGCCTGCCCGACACGTGCGTCTGGTGCATCGACGGTGACGGCTGCTTCCAGATGACCAACCAGGAGCTGGCCACCTGCGCCATCGAGAACATCCCAATCAAGGTCGCCATCATCAACAACGGCAACCTGGGCATGGTCCGGCAGTGGCAGAACCTGTTCTACGCCGAGCGCTACTCCAACACCGACCTGGGCACCCACGGGTCGGGGGCGAAGGGGCGGCGCATCCCGGACTTCAAGCTGCTCGCCCAGGCGATGGGCTGTGTCGGGCTGCGCTGTGAGACCCGCGAGCAGGTGGACGAGGTGATCAACCAGGCGATGGCCGTCAACGACCAGCCCGTTGTGATCGACTTCGTGGTCGGGGCGGACGCCCAGGTGTGGCCGATGGTGGCCGCCGGGAAGAGCAACGACGAGGTGATGGCGGCCCGGGGCATCCGCCCGCTGTTCGACGACGACGACGCGCTCACCGGGTCTCTCGTCGACACCGAGGACGCGCTGGCCGCCCGGGAGGAGTCGTGAACCGACACACCCTCTCGGTCCTGGTGGAGAACAAGCCAGGCGTGCTGGCCCGAATTGCCGGGCTGTTCAGCCGGCGCGGGTTCAACATCGACTCGCTCGCGGTCGGGCCCACCGAGGTGGCCGAGGTCTCCCGGATGACCATCGTGGTGGCGGTCGAGGACCTGCCGCTGGAACAGGTCACCAAGCAGCTGAACAAGCTGGTCAACGTGCTCAAGATCGTCGAGCTGGAGCCGGCGGTGTCGGTGCAGCGCGAGCTGCTGCTGGTGAAGGTGCGGGCCGACGCGACCGTGCGCAGCCAGGTGCTGGAGACCGTGCAGCTGTTCCGGGCCAAAGTGGTCGACGTGTCCCCCGAGGCGGTTACCGTGGAGGCCACCGGCACCTCCGACAAGCTGGCCGCACTGCTTCGCATGCTCGAGTCGTACGGTATCCGCGAGATGGTCAAGTCCGGCATGGTCGCGGTCGGCCGGGGACCCCGGTCGATCACCGCCACCGCCGTGCGCTGACCCGTACACCCGCACTCCCGCGGGCGCCGAGAGGAACTCCAGTCCGGTTCTCCAGCCGTCCGGACCGGACTGAGGTACCTCTCGGCGTGCGCGCGCAAGTCATCATCAGCGAAGAAGGGAATCCGAGCAAGCTATGCCTGCGAACATTTACTACGACGACGACGCCGATCTGGCGGTCATTCAAGGACGCAAGGTGGCCGTGATCGGCTACGGCAGCCAGGGCCACGCGCATGCGCTGAGCCTGCGTGACTCGGGCGTCGACGTCCGGGTCGGGCTCCCGGAGGGCTCGAAGTCGCGCCAGAAAGCCGCCGACGAGGGCCTGCGGGTGCTCACCGCGGCCGAGGCGTCCGCCGAAGCAGACCTGATCATGATCCTGGCCCCGGACACCGCGCAGCGGCACATCTACGCCCAGGACATCGCCCCCACCCTAAAGTCCGGGGATGCGATCTTCTTCGGGCACGGGTTCAACATCCGCTACGGCCTGATCACCCCGCCGTCGGACGTCGACGTCGCGATGGTCGCGCCCAAGGGGCCGGGCCACCTGGTGCGGCGCCAGTTCGTCGACGGCAAGGGCGTGCCCTGCCTGATCGCCGTCGAACAGGACCCCAGTGGGGGCGCCAAGGCGCTGGCGTTGTCCTACGCGGCCGGCATCGGCGGCGCCAGGGCCGGGGTCATCGAGACCACCTTCAAGGAGGAGACCGAGACCGACCTGTTCGGTGAGCAGAGCGTGCTCTGTGGTGGCGCGGCGGCGCTGGTGCAGACCGGGTTCGAGGTGCTCACCGAGGCGGGGTACGCCCCGGAGATCGCCTACTTCGAGTGTCTGCACGAGCTCAAGCTGATCGTCGACCTGATGTACGAGGGCGGCATCTCCGGCGAGCGCTACTCGATCTCCGACACCGCCGAGTACGGCGACCTGACCCGGGGGCCGCGGATCATCACCGCGGGTGTCAAGGACGAGATGCGCAAGATTCTGACCGAGATCCAGGACGGCAGCTTCGCCAAGGAGTGGGTGGCCGAGGACGACGCCGGCCGGCCGAACTTCACCCGGTTGCAGAAGGAAGGCGCCGATCACCCGATCGAGGAGGTCGGCGCGAAGCTGCGCTCCCTGATGTCCTGGGTGGCCCCGCCCGCCTGAGCCCCGTTCCACCGAGCTCTGCCGACCCCGGCACACTGGTATTCCGGGGTGCCGGGGTCGCGGCGTGTTCGGCGGCGCAACTATTACGTTCGACTTGCTAAGTACATTTCGAGTGACACAGTTGCGGACGTCGCCGCGCGGCAGAGGGTGTGGCTCGGGCGGACCGCGTGGAGGTCGAGCTGGGGTAGGCCGCATTTCTCCTTGTACCCAGCCAATCGCGACCGGATACTGAACCGCCGCTTGGTCACGTCCGTGTGTAGTGGTGGAAGGTCCGGGGAGGGCAGTTGGTCGACACCGCCAAGTTGACCGATCGGCTGATCCGGGTTCTCCACGCCGAACACGGCGCGGCGCTCGAGGCGTGCGCGCTCTCGATGACCGGCGGCGACCTGGGCCGAGCCCAGGACGCCGTCCAGGAGGTGCTGGTGCGAGCCTGGCGGCATCCCGAGGCGCTGGACCCGCGCCGCGGCAGTACCCGGGGGTGGCTACTGCGTACCCTGCGCAATGTGTTGATCGACGAGTGGCGGTCCCGTTCGGTGCGCCCCGAGACGATCACCGACCGCCCCCCGGAGACCGGGGTGGCCGACGGCGTCGACGATGTGCTGCAATCGTGGCTGGTCGCGGAGGCAGTGAGCCAGCTCGGCCAGATGCACCAGGAGGTCATCCAGGAGTGCTACTTCCAGGGACGGTCGGTCGCCGAGGCCGCCGAGCGGTTGGGGATACCGCCAGGCACCGTCAAGTCCCGCACGCACTACGCGCTGCGTGCGCTGCGGGCCACCCTGCTGGAGATGGGCGTGACGCCATGAGCGCGAACACCGAACCCGGGCCCGGCTGTCCCCGCCAGCCCGAGGCCGGCGCCTACCTGCTCGGGTCGCTGAGCCCGACCGACCGGGCCGACTACGTTGCGCACCTGGAGCACTGCGAGCTGTGCCTGCGTGAGGTCGGCCAGCTCGCGGGACTGCCCGGGTTGCTGGCAAGGGGCACTGGCCCGGCCGCCTCGGCAAGGCCCGGTTCGGCCCGCCGGTCCGATCGGGCCGATCCGGTGGCCGGCGCGCTGGAAGAGGTGCACCGGGTG